>JAMXLK010000076.1 GCA_024281075.1 Vulcanimicrobiia bacterium | reverse complement strand
TCAAAAAACAGCACGCGCCGCGTTTTCACGGGCTGCACGAACTCCGCCGCTACGGCGACGGCAAGGAACGCTGCATCGGCTGCGAGCTCTGCTCGAGCGTTTGTCCCGCCAACGCGATCACCGTCATCGGAGCGGAGAACTCGGAAGAGGCGCGCCGGTCGCCGGGCGAGCGGTATGCCGCGCGCTACGAGATCGACGAACTGCGCTGCATTTTCTGCGGGATGTGCGAAGAAGCGTGTCCTACCGACGCGATCGTGCTCACGCCGCGATTCGAGATGTCGGATTATCGCCGCGGCTCGTTCATCTACGACAAAGACCGGCTGTTGGTGCCGCCCGCAGCGGGCGTAGGGAGCGCGCCGGACGATCGCCCCGGCGGAATTCCGGGCGACCTCGGTCGCGTCGCCTCGATCAAATCCACCACCGATATCGAGCGCGGCTATTCCGCAACGTGGCGCGGCGAGATTTTGACCAAACAGCGCAAGGGCCTAACCTTGGTTAAACCACCGCGCAATGATTGAATTCTGGATTCTGGCCGTCATTCTGGTGGCGAGCGCGGTTTGGACGATCGCAGCGAGCAAGCCTGTCTACAGTGTCGTCGCGCTGCTGCTGAACTTCGCGGCGCTCGCGGTGCTCTACGTCACGCTTTCGGCCGAGTTCTTGGCGGTCATCCAAATCATCGTCTACTCCGGCGCCATCCTGGTGCTCTTCGTTTTCGTGATCGCGCTGCTGAGCAGCGGCGTCGCGCCGTTTGCGATGGGGCCGAACCGTTTGCCGAAGATCTGGCTTCCCGGCGGCGTCGTCGTTTTGGTTTCGCTCGGCTTTTTGGTCTATGCAGCCTCCCAGGCGGTGCCGGCGTCCGTGCGGCCGCCGAACGGGCCGGTCGGAGCTGCCAACGTTTTCGGCAGCGTCAGCGATTTCGGGGCCGCGCTTTTCACCGTTCAGCTGCTGCCGTTCGAAGTAACGGCGCTGATCCTCATGGTCGCAGTAATCGGCGTGATTACGCTCGGCGGCGAGGCGATGCGCGACGCGGCACCGCGCGGCCACGAACGCAAGGTCGAACGGGCCATGCGTGAAGCGATCCTGCGCGAGGGAACCGACTGATGGCCGTCTCGATCGATCACTATGTCGGGCTCGCGGCGGTCATGTTCTTTATCGGCGTCATCGGCGTGATCGTTCGCTGCAACCCGCTCGTCATGCTGATGAGCATCGAGCTGATGTTCAACGCCGCAAATCTGCTCTTCATCGCCTTCGCCCGCGTCTGGCTGCAGAACGCCGGGCACATCTTCGCATTTCTCGTGATCACCGTCGCCGCCGCGGAGGCGGCGATCGGTTTAGCGATCATCGTGACGACTTTCGGCCCCGAGCGGTACGTCGACGTCGACGACGTCAGGGCGCTGCGCGGCTAACGATGCCGCATCATCTGCTCGGCGTTCCCGGTTCCTATCCGCTCGTCGAAGCGCTGTGGCTGCTGCCGCTCGCGGGTGCGATTCTCTGCTGGGCCTTCGGACCGCAGCTGCGCACGCTCGCCGGATGGCTGGCCTCGGCCTTGGTCGGCGCGTCGTTCGTGCTCGCCGCGCTGTCGTGGGGTGCCGCGACGCAGACGGCCGGTGCGGCACTCGGCGCAAGCCAGGCACTTGGCTCGTGGCTTCCCGGTTTCGACTTCGGCCTGCTGCTCGATCCGCTCTCACTCATTTGGACGTTCATCATTACGGGCGTCGGTTTCCTGATCGTCTTCTACTCGATCGGCTACATGGAAGGCGATCGCGCGTACGCGCGCTTCTTTGCGTACATGAGCTTCTTCGTCTTTGCGATGTTGACGCTCGTGCTGTCGGACAACTGGGTTGGGCTGCTCGTCGGTTGGGGACTCGTCGGCGTCGCGTCCTACTTTTTGATCGGATTCTGGTTCCAGCGCCCCTCGGCGGTCGCCGCCGCGCGCAAAGCCTTCGTCATCAACGTGGTCGGCGACGCCGGCATGATGTTCGCAATCTTTCTGATCGTCGCCAACGTGCACGCGATCGGCTTCGGCGACGTGTTTTCGGCAGCCGGCGGCTTGAGCTCGACGCTGGTCTTTTGGATCTGCGCGGCGCTCTTTATCGGCGCCGTCGCAAAGTCGGCGCAAATACCGCTGCATACGTGGCTCCCCGATGCGATGGAAGGCCCGACGCCGGTCTCAGCGCTGATTCACGCTGCGACGATGGTGACCGCCGGCGTGTACCTCGTCGCGCGCTCGGCGCCGCTCTGGAGCCACAACCCCCAAGCGCAGGTGCTTGTCGGCACGGTTGGAGCCATCACGGCGCTCACCGGAGCGATTCTCGGAACCGCGCAATGGGACATCAAACGGATTCTCGCCTACTCGACGATGTCGCAGATCGGTTACATGATCATGGCCGTCGGCGTCGGCGCGTACGAAGGCGGCGTCGCGCTCTTCTTTACGCACGCCTTTTTCAAGGCGCAGCTCTTTCTCGGCGCCGGTCTGGTGATTCACGCGCTTAACAACGAGCAGGACGTGCGCCGGATGGGCGGCCTTTGGAAGAAGATGCCGTTCGCATTTTGGGTGATGCTGACGGCTGTGCTCGCGATCACCGGGGTGCCCGGCTTCAGCGGCTTCTTTTCAAAAGACGAGGTCATCTTCGGAGACTTGCAGTTTGGCCATCCGGTGCTCTTTGCCATCAGCGCGCTAACGGCCGGAATTACGGCCTACTATATGTTCCGGCTGCTCTTCATCGCGTTCTTCGGCGAGTATCGCGGCGACGTCGACCACGCGCACGCCCCCGGCTGGACGATGAACGTTCCGGTTGCAATTCTCGTCGCTCCGAGCGTTGCGATCGGCGCGGCACTGCTGAGCGGCGGCGAGAACTCGCCATGGGCACGATTCTTTGCGGCGCAGTTCGGGCCCGATATGGCGGCGATCGCACACCGGCCTCCGGCAATCTCCGAAGGCGTCACCTCGGGTATCGTATTCGCGCTCGTGCTAATCGGCTTTGCGATCGCGTGGTGGCGGTACGCAAGTCCCGGCGCGCAGCGCGACGCCGGCGAGCGGCTCGAAGGCGAAACGCGCGGGATGCCGGCAGTTCTGGTTCACCTGTTTTACGTTGATGACGCAATCCAACTGCTCTTCGTTCGTCCGGCGCAGCGGCTCGGGGCGTTCTTCGGCTCGATCTTCGATCCGCACGTTATCGACGGCGCGGTGCGCGACGTGGTCTTTTGGGCGCGCTGGCTCGGGACGCTCGTTCGTTCGTTTCAGACCGGGTTGGTGCGGGCGTATGCCCTGATTTTAGTCTTCGGCGCGACGTGCTTCATCGTTTATTACGCCTTTGCGGCGGGGGCGCTGCATTAGCATGGCGCTGGTACCGATTACCATTCTGCTGCCCCTCGTGGTTGGCGCGCTGCTTTATGCACTCCCACGAGCGCCCCTCGACGGAGTTTATCCTGAGCCCAGTCGAAGGGCTCGGGGTGACGGGTGGCTGGCTCGCGTTATCGGCGTTGCAACGGCCGTTGCGACCTTCGCGATGCTCGTCGCGGAGCGCGATGCCCAGTGGAGCGTACGCTGGCTGTCGCGTCCCTTTACCGCCGCGTTCCATTTCGGCGCGACGCCGGTTGCGTTCTGGATCGCGCTGCTGCTCGCGCTCTGCACCGCCTGCGCGATCGCGACGACGCGCGTCGCGCGCACGCGCGATTTCGTCGCGCTGCTGCTCATGCTCGAAGGCACGATGCTCGGCCTTTTTCTCGCGCGCGACCTGCTCGTTTTCGCGCTCTTCTGGGACCTGATGCTGCTTCCGGTCTTCTTCGGGCTGCTCAACTGGGGCGAACATCCCGCGACCGCCTGGCGATATTTCATCTACAACTTTGCCGGCGGCTTGACGCTGCTGCTTGCAACGGCGGCGTTCGGCGTGATCTACGGCTCGACCGACGTCATTGGGCGAACCGGCGCGCCGCTGGTTGGCGCGTGGGCGCCGTGGATCTTCGCCGGATTCGCGTTCGCGTTTTTGGTCAAGACGCCGATCTGGCCGCTGCACACCTGGATGCCGCCGACGTACAGCGGCTTGCCGCCGCCGATGGTGGCCGTGGTTTCGGCCGTGCAATCGAAGGCGGGGCTCTACGGCTTGCTCGCGATCGCGCTGCCGTTGCTCCCGAATTACGTGCATCAATACGCCTTGCCCTTAATGGTGCTGGCCGCGGTTTCTTTGATCTACGGCGCCGTCGTCGCGTTAGTTCAGAACGACGCAAAGCGCGTCGTTGCATATTCGTCGCTCTCGCATCTCGGTCTCATCGTCATCGCGATCGCGTCGCTCAATCCGCTCGCGATCAAAGGCGCAATCGTCTACATCGTCGCGCACGGCCTCTTCTCCGCAGCGCTATTTATGGTATTAGGCTACGTCGAAGAGCGCGAGGACACGCGCTCGTTATTGCGGCTCGGCGGATTGGGATGGAAGAATCCGCGCTTGGCCGGCGCACTCTGCATCGCGGCACTTGCTGCGCTCGGATTGCCGGGCCTGGCCGGATTCGTCGGTGAGCTCGTGATTCTGATCGGCGTCTACCAAGCCGGCTACACGTGGCCCGTCGTCGTCGCGCTGATCGCGATCATTCTCGCGTCGGCGTATTTGATTCGCCTCTACCAAGACGTGATGAACGGCCCTGAGGTGGAGGACCTGCCGGTTCGCGCCGACCTCTCGTGGGTTGAAGGTCTCGCGGTCGCGCCGCTCTTGTTCGCCCTCGTTGCGCTCGGGGTCGACCCGGCGCCGTTGCTGCGCCTATGACGCTGCCGTTCGTCCACGCCGACTGGTCGGCCGTCGTACCCGTCGGTATCGTCGCGGCGACGGCGCTCTTCATTTTGATCGCCGATTTCTTTGCCGGCCGGGAGGGCCAGCGGTACGTTTCCATCGGTATCGGACTCATTGGAATAGCGGCCGCCGGCTATTTTGCGGCGCGTCAATTCGGGCACAACTACGACGCCTTTTTCGGCGGATTCATGGTCGGCGGATTCGCGACGGTCTTTCAGGAGATCATCTTGCTCGCCGCGGCCGGATCGCTGATTCTGTACGCGACGATCGGAGCGCCGCAGCGCGTCGCCGGCATGAGTGCGATCATGCTCTGGAGCGCGTGCGGCGCGATGCTCATGGCCGGCGCGGCGAACCTCATGATGATTTTCCTCGGACTCGAGCTGCTGTCGCTGGGGCTGTACGCGCTCTGCGCCGCCGTCGACCGCAAGACCGCGCGCGAGTCGGCGCTCAAGTATCTGATCTTGAGCTCGACCGCGACGGGATTTTTGATCTTCGGCTTCGCGCTGCTCTTCGGCGCAACGGGCAGCATCCGGCTCGCCGATCTCGTGAACCCCTATCTCGCAACCTCGCCGTACTTTTGGATCGGCGCGGGGATGTTCCTAATCGGCATCGTCTTCAAGTTGAGTCTGGTGCCGTTCCATACTTGGACGCCCGACGTCTTCGAGGGTGCTCCGCTGCCCGTGACCGCGTTTATGAGCGTGGTAACCAAGGCTGGGACGCTAGCGGTATTCGCGCGCTTCATCTACGCCGCGCTGCCGCCGGATACGGCGGAGGGGCTGCTGCTGCCGGTCTGGATCGTTGCCGGAATTTCGATGATCGCCGGAAACGTCGGCATGCTGGCGCAGGAGAACCTCAAGCGATTGCTCGGCTATTCGGGCGTCGCGCAAATCGGTTACATTCTCGCTGCGCTCGCCGGCAGCACGCCGCTCGGTCTGCGCTACGCGCTCTATTACCTCGTCGCGTACGCCTTCATGAATTTGGGCGCGTTTGCCGTTGCGGCCGCCATCTCGGGCGAGGATGAAGAAGGCGCGCAGATCGCGAGCTACCGCGGCTTGGCGCGTCGCCGGCCGTGGCTGGCGGCCGCGATGACCGTTTTTTTGCTGGCGCTCGCGGGACTGCCCCCGACGGCGGGATTTCTCGGCAAGATTCTCATTCTGTCGAGCAGCGTCGCGAGCGGATACGTTTGGCTTGGCGCACTGCTCATCATCGGCACGGCGATTTCGCTCTACGCGTACGCTAAAGTGATTCGCGTGATGTACGCGCACGACGCGGGTGAAGCCCACGCCGTTCGCCCCTTCGTGCCGCTGGCTTGGGTCAGCGCCGCGATCTGCGGAGTCTTCGTCATCGCGATGACCTTCTATCCGCTCACGCCGAGCAACGTGCTGCCGCTGGTGCGCTAGGGCAACGAGGCGTCACGCCTCGCACCGGCGGTGCGCTATAGTGGGTGAGGAGCTACCATGAGCCGACGCACTCTCTATGCCCTTGCCCTGCTTGCTCTGCCATTCGCGGCGGTGCTCGCCGCGCCGCTGCCGGCCGCCAGCAACGATAGTGTGATCCTGTCGCCGGAAGCGCACCAGACTGCCGATCAACAGGCCGCCATCAACTACGCGCGCGAGCTCATCGCCGCCGGCGACATAGACCGCGCGGTCACGCAGCTTGCCGAGTTCGTCGCAACGCATCCCAACGGAGTCGAAGCCGCTCGCTTCCTGGGTGACTTGTACTACCGTCAAGGCCAATTCGACCGTGCCGAGGCGGTCTACAAAGGGCTGTTGGCGCGCAACCCGCACGACAAACAGACCCACAACCGGCTCGGCGTCGTCTATGCGACGGAAAATCAGGTCGACGCGGCGATCGCGGAGTTTCAAAGCGCGCTCCCCGGAACCGACTCGATACGCGACCTCGTCTTCCTCCATTTGCGCAAAGGCGACCTCCAGTCGTACGAAGACGAGATGGTGCGCGCCGCGCACGACCAGCCCAATAATGCCGACATTCAAGAAGAGCTCGGCGAGATTTACCAGACCGTCCATCGCCCGAACGAAGCGGTGCGGTATTTTCGCCGCGCGCTGGACAGCGATCCGCGCTCGATCGCCGCGCTCAACGGTGTCGGCATGGCGTATTTGGACTTGCACGACCCGGGTACGGCGATGGAGTATCTCAACGACTGCTTGAACATCGATCCGACCAACTATGCGTGCCTCAACAATATCGGCGTTGCCAGGATTCAGGCGGGATCGTACGATCAAGCGCTCGCGCAGTTCAGAAAGGCGCATCGTCTCGAGCCGGAACGACCGGAGGCGCTCGTGAATTTCGGCTATTTGGCGGACGCACGCGGCGATTGGAAGCGCGCGGTCGTGTATTACGTCCAGGCGATCGCGGTCAATCCGTACGTTTCAGAATCGTACGTCAATCTTGGCATCGACTACGAGCACAACGGGCTGTATTCGCTCGCGCAGTCGGCCTTACTGAAAGGCGTTGCGGCCGCGCCGTACGACGGCCGCGTGCGGTATCTTTTAGCGCGCGCCTACGCCGCGCAAGGAGAGAAAGCGCTCGCGCTCGCGCAGCTCAAAGCCGCGCAAACGTCATTTGACCCCGACGTTTCGGAGATCGCCAAAGAAGAAACGCAGCGGCTGATGCAAGCGGGCCAATCGCCGCAATAACGATTACCGTGTGGTTTCGGCGAGCACTGGCGGTTGCCGCCTCGGCGCCGCTGCTCGCCTTGCTCCCCGCCCCCGTCCGCGGCGATGCGCCGCCTCCGATGACGGCGCAGCAGATCTTCGATGCGGCGTTTCGGCGTCTGCAATCGTACCCGGTGCCTCCGTACGCCGTCTGGACGAGCACGTGGCACATTACGCGGCGCCCGATGGGGTACTACACCGGCGAGAACAAGTCGGTGGAAGTCAATCGCTATGCGCTGCGGCTCTCCGACGGAATGGAGAACGTTAGCGACGGGAGTGCGAGCGGGAAACTGCCGCCGGCGATTATCGAACCTGAGTTTATCGGGCCTTTTGCGTGGACGATTCGCTCGTCCGTTCGCGTCGCGCCGGCGCAGAGCGTTGCCATGTCGCCCGATATCAGCGGACTCATGACGATCGCGCGCGTGGTCGCGGTCGCGCAGTGGCCGTATGCGCTCGCAAGAACTGCCGCGTTGCCGCCGATCGAGCAGATTGACGGCCGGCAGACGTACCACTTCCAACTGAAGCCGCGGGAGGAGCCGCAGCGGCACAATCTGCGGGATCTTTGGATTGACGCGCTTACCTATGACGTGCGGCGCGTGCGGTTCGTGGGGACGTACCGGCCGGTTCCGCAAGCGCCCGTCAGCGAAACGGAGGCCACGGTGGACCTTCGTGACGTCTTGGGCTGCTGGGTCGTTACGCGCTCACAATGGACGTACGACGATGAGCCGATGCACTACGAGTTCGACGTGCAGAATAACGAAATCGGGTTACCGGCGACGCTGCCCGACTGGCTCTTCAATACCGAAGAATATCGAAAGCACCAAGCGGCCGGCGAACCGGATTACGTCGGACAATTGTTGGAGCGGCTGCGCAAAGGCGATGGTAGCCCTAAGCCGCGCTCCCGCGCGCCTCAGGCCCGCGCGATACAGTCGATTTCGATCCGGGCGCCGCGCGGCAGTGCGGCGACCGCGACGGTGCTGCGCGCCGGCTTCGACATGCCGAAATATTTTTCGTAAACGGCATTGACGGCTGCAAAGTCTTTCATGTCGACGAGAAAGATTGTCGTTTTGACGACGTCGACGTACTCATAGCCCGCGGCGCAGAGCACCGCGCCCAGATTTTCGATGACGCGCTCGGTCTGTGCGGTCACGTCGCCGTCGACGATCTCCCCGGTTGTCGGATCGAGTGGAATCTGGCCGCTGCAGTACAGCTCGGTGCCGCACTGCACCGCTTGGCTGTACGGTCCGATGGGATGCGGAGCGTGGGCGCTGTGGACGTGCTCGTGCCTCATAGCTCGTCCTTCGACTCCGCGCCTACGGCGCTCCGCTCAGGATGACACATTATGTGGCGAAGCCGTTGCTAAAGGCGGTTCCATTGTGCCTTTGAAGGACATTGGTGCTTCGTCGATGCCGAAGTTTTCTTTATAGAGTGCATCGACGCGCTTGAGCTCTTCGGGCGTCAACGCCGGTGCGTCCGGCGCAGCCGCGAACTCTTCGAGCTGAGCGCGGTCATAGATGTTCGGGAGTACCGTCATCACGCGGGGTTCCGCGAGCAGCCACTGGATCGCGGCTTGGCCGAGCGTCCGATCGGAACGCTCCAAAAAGCGCAGCTGCCGCACCTTCTCCACGCCGTTGATCAGCCATTCACGCGGTCGGTGGCGGCGATGGTCGTTCTTGGGAAACGCCGTCTCGGCGGTGTAGTGACCTTCGAGCATGCCACTCGAATGCGGCACCCGAATCATGTAGCCGGTGTCCGCATTTGAATCGTAGGCCGCGCGAATCTGCTCGTCGCCGGGATACTGCTCGAGCATGTTCCAAATGATCTGCAGCGTCGCGACGTTGCGCCGGCGGACCGATTCTACGCCTTCGTAGAGCCAGCCGATCGCGGGGCCGAGCGCGACGCCGTACATCCGTATTTTCCCTTCGCGCTTGAGCGATTCGAGCAGATCCCAGAGCGCGTCGTCGTCAACCTGCGCCATGCGCGCATTGTGCATCTGATAGATGTCGACGTAGTCCGTCTGCAAACGGCGCAGCGACGCTTCGAGCGCGCGGCGTACGAAGGCCGGCGAGAAATCTTGGGGCAGCTCGGATTGGCCGCGCCGCTCCTGCGCGGCGTTTAAAAAGTCGTAGCCGAATTTCGTTGCGTAGACGACGCGCTCGCGCCGATCGCCGAAGGCCTTGGCCAACTGCTCCTCGCTGCGACCATTGCCGTACGTATCCGCAGCGTCGTAGAACGTAATGCCGAGATCGTGCGCGGCGTGCAGCATCGCGACAGCTTCTTCGTCGCTCTTTTCGCCCCACCAGCCGGTCGAAGTCGTCCACAGGCCGAAGCCGACCTCGCTGACGGTGACGTCGCTGCGTGGATACGTGCGGTATTTCATATGCGGGCCTTCTCCGTGCAGGTCGCCAACACTAGGTCCCCTATCATGATCCACCCCGATGGCGTCGAGCGCGACGATTTTGAGCGCGTGGCTGCCTGGATCGCGCGCTATTTCGAGCAGCCCGGCGCGTACCGCGTCTTCCCGCAGGTGCGGCCCGGCGATGTGATCGGCGCACTACCGGCGGAAGCGCCCGAGCGCGGCGAATCGTTCGACGCAATCTTCGCCGATTTCGAGCGCATCGTCGTTCCCGCAACCACGCATTGGAACCATCCCCGCTTTTTCGCGTATTTCGCCACCAGCGCGGCGCCCGTCGCGATTGCAGCCGAGGCCTTAGCCGCCACGCTCGACGTCAAAGCGATGCTGTGGCGCACGTCCCCCGCGGCAACCGAGCTCGAGATGGTAACGATGCGCTGGCTGGCCCGATTGCTCGGCCTGCCGCCGGAGTGGACGGGCCTCATCTACGACACAGCATCGATCGCCGGTTTCACCGCGTTGGCCGCTGCGCGCGAAGCCCTCGATCCGTCGATTCGCGAAGAAGGCATCTCGGGACGCGCGTTACCTGTGCTGCGCGTCTACATCACCGAGCAGACGCATTCGCACGTCGAAAAAGCGGCAATCGCGCTGGGCGCCGGCCGCCGCAACGTCGTGCGCGTTGAATGTGATCGCGACTTTCGCATGCGTCCCGACCCGCTGCGCGCGCGGATTGCGGCCGATCGTGACGCCGGCATGAAACCGATGGCGATCGTCGCGACGGTCGGAACGACGTCCACAACGTCGGTCGATCCGGTGCGCGCGATCGCGAAGATTGCGCGCGAGTTTGGAGTCTGGCTGCACGTCGACGCCGCGTACGCCGGGGTCGCTGCGATCGTGCCGGAGTTTCGCTATTTGCTCGACGGTGTCGAGCTTGCCGATTCGCTCGTCGTCAACCCTCATAAGTGGATGTTCGTGCCGATGGACTGCTCGGTGCTCTACGTGAAGAACGAAGCTGTCGTACGGCAAGCCTTTAGTCTCGTTCCCGAATATCTGACGACGCCGGAGACCGATGCGATCAACTATATGGACTACGGCTTACAGCTCGGGCGGCGCTTCCGCGCGCTCAAACTCTGGTTCGTATTGCGGCACTACGGCGCCGAAGGCATCCGGCAGAGACTGCGAGGCCACATCGCGTTGGCGCAAGAGTTCGCGCAATGGGTTCGCGCGGAGCCGCATTGGGAGATCCTCGCACCGCATCCGCTCTCGGTGGTCTGTTTCCGTTATGCGCCACCCGGCTCGGACGAAGCGCAGCTCGAGGCTCGCAACGCTGCGATTCTCGAAGCGGTCAACGCGACCGGCGACGTCTTCTTATCGCATACCAAAATTAATGGGCGGTATGCGCTTCGGCTCGCGATCGGCAATCTGCGCACGCAGCGCAGCGACGTCGAATTAGCCTGGGATCTTCTCAAACGCGCTACTGCTTGATAATCGTGGTGTGCAATCCCAACGGCTGACCGCTGGTCAAGACGCCCAACGTCTGAATGACCATGGCTGCGGCAACGTAGGCGATCGGCAGAACGGGAAGCAGCGCGACGGCCAGCGCCGCGTACCGGCCGCCGGCCTGCGCCACACCCTTGCGCAAACTCCAAACGATCCACGATCCGGCGATTGAGGCGAGACATAGCAGCGGAAACGACGCGACGATCGACGCGTTGAGCCACGCCGCCGGATTGCTCATCGAACCGGGCGCGTCGAAGAACATCACCGAGAGCGCCGCGCCGAGCAGCCCGGGGAAGAGCAGAATGCCCCAGACGGCGGTCGCAACCATTGGCAGCGTTGGGCGCGGCGCGGGAGTCTCTTCCATGACGACGCTAGTGTAGCAGTCCGGAGACGATATTGACCACCAAGGCAATGATCGCGGTGCTATAGGCGTAGGAGATGAGGCCGTGGTAGAGGACGGTTCGCCGAATCGTCCGCGCCGTTACCTGCACGTCGGAGACTTGGAACGTCATGCCGATCACGAAGGCAAAATACGCAAGATCGGCGTAGTTCGGTTCGGGTTCGCCGGGAAACGTTAGGCCGCGATCGCTCTCCTTGTCGCGGTCGAGATCGCGATAGTAGAGATGGGCGTACCGAAATGCAAACATGGTATGGATGACCGCCCATCCTAAGACGACGGCACCGAATCCCAGGGCGTAAACGACCGCAATGTGCTCCGATATGCTCGTCTTGGGACTGCGGCCTAAAATTGCAAACGCTGCGGTGAAACCGAAGGCCACCGCGACGAGCGTCAGCACGAAGACCGCATCGCGTCCGGGATCTTGCGCCGCCGCGCGAACGCGCGTCTGCTCGGCGTTGCTCGAAAGGATGATGCGCCAGTGCCAAGCGATGAGGGTGACGACCGCAGCGTCGTAGATTGCTACGACGCGAACCATCGGTTTGAGCCACGTCGGCCCGAAAAGCATCGCAACGCCCACAACGGCCGCAGCAGTCACCGCAGCGAGAATCGGTGCGACCGTGCGTGATTTCACGGCCGCATTAGTAGAGCCGAAGGTATTGGTCGCGTTCCCATGGATGGACGGCGCGCCGGTACCGCTCGTACTCTTCGAGCTTTGCATCGCGAAATGCATGGTAGAGGTGATCGCCGAGCGACGCTCGCACGACCGCGTCGCCGTCGAGCTCGGAAATCGCCTGACGCAGCGATTTCGGCAGCGTTCGAATCCCTCGTTCGCGCCGCTCTTTCTCGCTCAACTCGTAGGTCGAGCCGACTGACGCAGGCCCAGGCAACGTCGCCTGCGTCACGCCGTCCGACGCCGCGCCGATCAGCACCGCGAGTGCGAGGTATGGGTTGCAGGCCGGATCCGGACTGCGCATCTCGATGCGTGCGGGTTTCTGCCCCGGCGGCACGCGCACGAGCGCGTTCGCGCTGCGCTCCGACCACACCGCATAAATCGGCGCATCCCACGCCGCAACGAGCCGCTTATAGGAGTTAACGGTCGGGTTGCATATCGCCGTCGTCGCGGCCGCATGCGCGAGCAATCCGCCGACGACGTAAAGCACCGTCTCCTCGTCGGTCGGCTCAGGCAAACGAAAGTCGGCGTGCAGCCCGCTGCCCGCGCGATCGGCTAACGGCTTGGGCATGAACGTGGCCTCCAAGCCGAAGTCGGCGGCGACGTGCTTCGCGATCGTACGCAGCGTGAGCGCATGATCGGCCGCGGCGAGCGGATCGTCGTGCGCGACGTCGATTTCGTGTTGGCCGGCGCCGTGCTCGTGATGTGCCGATGCGATCGGTACGCCCATCGCTCGCAGCGCCGCCACGATGGCGTTCCGCGCCTCTTCGCCGCGATCGTTTGCCGAAAAGTCGAAATAGGAGCCAACGTCCGACGTCACCGTTGACGCGTTTTCGCCGTTGCGGCGTTCGAATAGATAGAACTCGATCTCCAGCCCGACGCGTTGTCCGGTCAGCGCGGACGCACTCTCGATTGCGCGCCGCAGCGTCGTGCGGGGACATCCTTCGAATGGAGACCCGTCCGGCATCGCGATGTCGCAAATCAAGCGCGCTTCGGCCGCGTCGCCGGCCGCCCGCCACGGATAGACCGCGAACGTTGACGGATCCGGGCGCAGCAGCATGTCCAGCTCCTCGCCGCGCACGAAACCGTCGATCGATCCGCCGTCGAAGGTGATGCGGCCGTCAAGCGCCGGCTCGAGCTCGTCGATCGGAATCGAGACGTTCTTGCTGACGCCGAAGATGTCGGCGAAGACCAAACGGACGAAACGCACGTTTTGCTCGCGTGCGAGCCGTACGACGTCACGTTTGGCGGCCGGCCGGCGCCACTCAGTACGCGTCGTGGAGTTCATCGATCGCAATTGCCATGCGCAGCGTGAGCTGATCCTGCGGCGTGTCGAGGGAACGCGCGCAGATTTCACCGATCTGCCGCAAGCGATAAAAGACGGTATGACGATGCACGCTGAGTTCCGACGCGGCCGTCTTGACGTTCTGTCCGACTTTAAAGTAGAGCTTGAGCGTGCGTTCGAGGTCGGTTTGGTGCTGTTCGTCGTAGGCGCGCAGCGGCGCGAGCACCTCGGCGGCAAATGAGCGCATTCGGTCTACGTCGGCGCCTTCGTAGAGCAGCCGAAAGGCGCCCAAATCGTCGTACCCGGCGATTCGGCCGCCGCCGTAGATGCGCCGTCCGATTGCCAATGCCGCTTCCGCCGCGCGAAGGCTGCGTTCCAGCGCAATGGGCGGTTCGACCGTGCCGATGCCGCCCGAAACACGCAGCTGCGGCTTGCGTCGTGCGATGCTTTTCGGCAGCAAACTTGCGGCCGTCTTCGCGTTGCTTGCGTCGACCGCGCGCGCCGCCGGAACGAATGCCAGCAGCGCCGCGCCGCGCTCGATCAATCCGACCTCGCCGTCGGACGATCGAAACGCGTCGGTGACGAGCGGCCGAATCTCGGCGGGCGCTCCGTCTTCAACTTCCAGAATGACGGCGATATAGTGCGATGCGAGCGCAATGCCGCGCGCCGCCGCCTCGTCGCGCGCGACCGTTGCATCGTGAAAGGTACGGTTCAGCAGCGATTGCCAAAAGTCGCCGGGATGCCGCCGCAGGCTTGCGCCGTCGCGCGCAAGTTCGACGCCGATCGCCGCTGCCGTAAGCCGCAGTAAGATATCGGCGTCGGCTGCGCGATCGCCGCCGAAGAGCGAGAGCCAGCCGATGCCGGCGTTGCCGGCGGTCACGCGTTGCGCGTGTCCGGGCGCGCCCGACTCGACGACGCCGCGCGCGCTCGCGGGAATCGTTCCCGAACCGGCGCTCGTAAGGTGGCGCCAATTCGCATCTTCGAGCAACACGCCGCCGCCGGCGATCTGCGCGAGATGCGCCGCGAGGGCCTTGGGGCCGCCGCCCGAGGCGGCGATGCGGGCCAGAGCTTCGGTATACGCGACGATTTCGTCCGGCCTCACGACGCGATGTGGCGCGGATGATGCCGCCGCACGCGCGGAAGCTTCTTGATTACGTCTTCCGGCATGATCGCGTCGATGGCGTCGTCGACGGTCACGATGCCGAGCATCTTGCCGTCGTCGTCCACCACCGGCGCCGCGAGTAAATCGTACTTTGCAATCGTGGAGGCAACGTCGACCGCCGGGGTGAGCGGATCGACGGTGATGAGATCCGTCTTCATGATGCGATCGATGAAGGCGGTCGGCAGCGCAAGCAAGAGCGTGCGCAGCGATAGCGTGCCGAGAAGATGGTCGTCTTTGTCCAAGACGTAGAGATAATAGATGAACTCCGAAGCTGGCGCGATCTCGCGAATTTTGCGGATCGTCGCTTCCGTCGTGCGATGCGGATAGATCCAGACGTAATCGGTCGTCATCATGCCGCCGGCGGTATCCTCGGGATACTTGACGAGCTCGCGCAGCTCGCCGGCGGTATAGGCGTTCATTTCCGCAAGCAGCTGCGACTGCTGCTCTTCCGGAAGCTCCGCGAGCAGATCGGCTGCGTCGTCGGCGTCCATCTCTTCGATGATGTCGGCGGCACGCTCGGTGCCGATATCTTCGATCAGGCTCTTTCGCGTTTCGGTATCGAGATGCTCGAACGCGTCCGCGGCGGTCTCGTCGTCGAGCTGCCCGACGACGGCGAGCGCTTCGCGCGACGAGAGATCGCCGATGATTTCGGCGAGCTCAGAAGGATGCAGCCGCGCGAGCCGGCTCTGTTTGACCGAGAGCTGCACCTGCGACGGATTGACCTCGCGAATCGGCGCGACGGAATCCCAAGCGATCATCGAGCGCGGCAAGGTACCGATGCGCGAAAGCCAGCGTTTGCCGAACGAACGTAGCCCGAGCCGCCGAAGAAGGCCGGCTAAGCTGACGTCGGCCGCGACGACGCGCAGCCGTCCGCCGGTGTTGGCAACCTCGATGTCGTTGATGCGTACGACCTTGCGACCGTCGACGTCGACGATCTGTTTGTCGAGCAGATCGGCGACGAGGTAGAGCTCTTGTTGTTCGGGCGGGGCCGGTTCGCTCGGCGCGATGGTCAGCGCGACGTTTCCGTCGCGGTCGACGTCCGCAACGGTCTCAATGGGTGCGAAACGAAGTCCCTGCGGCGTCTTGATGACCAAGCCGTCCACCTGAGGAAAGACGGCGTCGGGCTTGCCGACGACAAAGTCGGCCACCTTGCCGATGGGACGGTCGTCGATCGTCGCCCGGCGGCCGACCAGCTCGGAGATGAAGCCCTCGGTGAACGCCATACTTCGTTATTTTAGAACGGTCTGACTAATCCATCGCCTGGGCCTCGCAGCGAGGCCTCCGACTTTCCCGCAAAAGACAGGATGTCGTACCTCCATTGGTGTTGCGGGAAAGCGGTGGAGCAGGAGCCCACAGGACATGGGCGACGAGCGTCCGAGTCGCCGAGGCCCAGGCGATGGATTAGTCGGAGCTACGCCGCCAGGGGAGCCCGCCGCATCCACTCACCATCGCGCAGTTTCCACTGCGTGAGCAGCGCGCGTGTGGCCCACGCCGCGATCCAGCCGAGCGCGACGCTATAGAGACCGAGGTGGAGCCGTTCGATTCCCACCCACGCCAGCGGAATCACCAGCGCGCTGCAGATGAGGCCGACGGTCATGGAAAAACGCGTATCGCCCGAAGCGCGAATTGGCGAGAGCGAGACCATTGCCCAGCCTTTGAGCGGCAGCGTCACCATGTGCAGCGCGAGCGGAAGCGCCGCGATCGACGCAACGGCGGCATCGAGCGTGAAAACGTATGCAAGCGGCCACGCAAAGACCGCAACGATCGCGCCCGTGATCGTCGTGACGATCAACGAAATGCGCAACGCGCGTTCGAAGAACCAACGCGCGCCCGCCGGATCGCGTGCACCCAGCCGTTGCCCGATAACGACTTGGGTTGCGCTCTGCAGCGGGCTGGGAACCACAAACGTCAGGTCGGAAACGACGTTGAGCGCGCGGAATGCGGCGACCACGATCGCGCCGAGCGGCGCGAGCAGCGCGACGATAACGATGTCGGGAACCGTAACGCCGAGCAGAAAGATCGCTTCGGGCAGTCCGAGGTTCGCGCACCGCTTCGCCAGCGGCCACGAGATTTCGCGATTGGCAAAGATGCGATACTCCGGACGGCGCACCGTGTATACGATCGCATACGTCGCCGCGATCGTCTCCGAAAGCAGCGACGAAATTCCCGCGCCAACGATGCCGTACGGATGATGCGTCCACCAGCCCAGCCCGAGCATGAGTAAAAGCGGAATGTGGATCAGGTTGACGACGACGAGCACCAAGATGCCAAGCTGACGGTTTCCCGCGGCGCCTAAGCCGACGATCAGCGTGCCCGAAATGACGATTGGGATCATTGCGGCGCAGCGCAAGATTAAATAAATCGCGCTCGCGTGCGCCGTCGGCAGCGCGCCAACCAGCGCGTGAATCGACGGACCCGCGCCCGCGAGGCTCGCCGCGAACGCCAGCACGGCGACGAGCATCGGGACGGCGACGCCGGCTCGAACGGTGCGCGCGAAACCGTCGACGTCACCCGCACCGACGCGCTGTGCCGCCAGAATCGACATGCCCAATAAGAATCCCGATGCGAGAAAGAGAACCGCGATCGCGATGGTGTTTGCGGCGGTCGCACCGGCGAGCGCGACGAAACCCATGCTGCCGATCGCGATCGTATCGACGGTGCCGAGCAGCTGATCGCCGAGAATCTGAATGGCAACCGGAATCGAAAGGCGCCGGAATGCGGCGCCAATTCGGGTATGGTCGACGATCATCGCGGTCGCGTCCATAATTTAGGGTGACACGGCGGCTCGCGAGACGGATTCGAGGACTCGAAAGAATTCGTCAATCTCCGCATCCTCGGTGTAGAAGTGCGGCCCCACCCGAATGCCGCAACCGGGCCGGTAATCCACGAAGACGCGGCGCTCGATCAAGCGCCGGCACGCCGCATCGGCGCCGTCAAAGTCGATGCCGATCCAGCCGGTCCGCCGCTCCGGCTCCAGCGGCGAGTTCACGCGTAGACCGCGTTCGAGTGCCATCGCCGCGATCTTTTGCGTTAGGCGAACGTTGTGCTCGCGAATGCGCGGGATGCCTACCGATGCGATGGCCCGATGCCCCGGCTGCGCCGCCATGTATGCCGGGATCGACGGCGTTCCATTGCCGAAACGGTACATCGACGGCGCGTGTTCCATCGGCGCCGCTTCGAAGGCAAACGGTCGGGCGTGCGCCATCCATCCGGTGACCGCAGGCGCGAAGCGTCCGAGCAGCGACGGCTTGACGTAAAGCCAACCGCAGCCCGCGCCGCCGCAGAGCCATTTGTGCGACCCGCCGGTCACGAGATCGAGATCCCAGGCGGTGACGTCGTAGGGATACACGCCCGTCGTTTGATAGGCGTCGACGCATAGCAGCGCTCCGACGCTGCGGCAGTGGCGCTGAATCGCGCGCACGTCGGCGATGGCGCCGGAAACGTAATAGGCGTGCGACAGAACGGCGATTGCAGTCTTTTCCGTAATGGCGTCGGTGATGCGTTCGGTCGGAACCGTGCGGCCATCGTCGGATTGCGCGATGCGCACGACCGCGCCGAAGCGCTCCCACTCACGCCACACATATGTGAGCGACGGGAACTGCAGCGATTCGTAAACGACTTCATTACGATCGCGCCGGAAATCGATACAGCTGGCGACGGCCGCCTGCAGCACCGACACGTTGGGTCCTAAAAAGCACGTTCCGGGGGGTGCGCCCACGAGCGCGCCGATTCCATCGGCGATCTCGGCGATGCGCGGCAGCCAGCGTTCCCATGCCTCGGGGCCGTCCGCAGCCCATTCTTCCCAATACCTTGCAAGCGCATCCCGCGAGCCTCGCGGCGCCGCGCCCATCGAGTGACTGACCAGATACGTCGAATCTGCGAGAATCGGAAACTCGTCGCGCTTCATGCGTACGTGCCGCTTCCAAGATAGGTACGAACTTCCCAGAGCTCGGGGAAGAAGCGATGCGCGAGCGTGCCCTCGAGATAACGCGCGCCGGGAGAACCTCCCGTTCCGATCTTTTGGCCGATCATGCGCTCGACCATGCGAACGTGGCGTCCGCGCCACAGCAAAAAGCGCTCGTCGAACTCGATGAGATCTTCGAGCAGCAGATAGAGATCGTAGTTTTGCGATTCGTGTGAATAAATCTGCCGGTACGTCTCGACGAGTTCGTCACTCGTACCGACCGGAAAGCCGCGTCGCGCGAGCAGTGACTTGACCCGATCGTAGAGCGACGGTTCGCTTAGACGGCGGTCCAGCCGCGCGCGTTGCGAGTCGCCGAGTTCGATCCAGCGCATAAGATCGGTTCGCCGCACGCCGCAGGCGAACTCGAGCTCGCGAAACTGAACCGATTGAAAACCGCTCGCCGGGTTGAGGTTGTCACGGAACTGATTGAACTCTTGCGGCGTCATCGTCTCGAGGATGTCGACCTGCTGCTCGATGAGCCGCTGGATCGCGTGGATGCGCCGAAAGTGCTTCGCGACGCGCAACAGGTCGTCGCGGTCGAGCGCGGCCATCGTCGCATCGACTTCGTGGAGCAGCTGTTTGAACCACAGTTCGTAGACTTGGTGAATGATAATGAAGAGCATCTCGTCGTGATGCCGTGGTTTCGAAAGCGGCCGCTGAAGGTCGAGCAGCTCGTCCACCTTGAGGTAACTACCGTACGAAAGGGACACCTGCCAACCCTTACGGGGGGTGTCGAGCTTCTCCTCGAACGCCTCGGGCGTGATGCGTTTATGCCTCGCTGCGGCCGCCATCTTCGCGTTTCTCGTTGCGTGTTCCAATGGGAACCGCGGTACGAGCGGCGCTCCCGCACCTAAAGTGAGCGATCCGATCGCGTTCCCGCTCTTCGGCGGCGCCGAGGTTCTTTCGGCGCGCGAATGGCGCACGACGATCTCAAAGCGGCCGGGACTCGGCGATAGTGCGGTGCTTGGCCAGGGAGCAGGCACGTACGACGGCCACGACGTCGTCGCCGGCACGCAAGCCTTCATGCCGGCGCTCGAAGCGTGGCTCGAAGGCTTGGGTAACGACCCCCCGCCCGGCTTCCGGGTCGCCGTCACGGGCAACGGCGTGGAAGCCGTCCGCACCCATACGCGTCAGCTCGGCGTCGATTTCGTCGCGTTCGAAGGAACCGAAGCGGGTAAACGTCACGGCGTGGTCGTCATGGTCGTCGATCCGCAGACGCTCGATGAAAAAGCCGGACCGATGCTTGGCCTGATCGGCCGATTTAAACACATGCCGAGCATGCTTCGGGAACCCATCGATGCGCAGGCAAAAAAACAGACGGGCTTTTCAATTACGGAGGCAACGAATCCCGACACGCCGATCGGCGCTGCGGTCGCGGCGCTCGACGAGTTGCGTGATTTTGGCGGTCGCGGGATCGTGCTCATCGACGCCGTTAAGCAGTAACGCATCGTAGTGCAAAGCCGCCAATCCCACGCGCGCCGCGTCGGCGGCTGGGTCGCGTTGAACTTGCTCTGGATACCGATTACGTTCCAGGACACGGCGCTATTGGCAATTGCCGTGCCGGCGATGACGGTTCGTCTGGCCCCGGAACACCACGTCTTCGTCCTCTCCGCTCTCGCCAGCGTCGCAGCGCTCGCAACGATGATCGTGCCTCCGCTGAGCGGCTGGCTTTCAGACGCGCGCCGCCGGCGCGGCGGTTCCCGGCGTTCGTTCGTTACGATCGGCATCGTTATCGACGTCGCGGCGCTCGTCGGATTAGCCTACGTCAATACGCTGCCGCTCTTCGCGTTCCTGATCGTGATGGCGACGCTCGGCTCGAACGTGGCGCTCAGCGCTTATCAAGTGATACTTCCCGAATCGGTGCCGCGCCAGTATTGGGGCACGGTTTCCGGAATTCGCGGCGTCTCGACCCTCGTCGGAAGCATTGTGGGCTTTGCGATTGCGGGGCTCGCGCCGAGCCCGCAGGTGACGTTTCTCGCAGCGGGCGTCGCGATGGCGCTCGGTGGAATTTCGCTGCTCGCCGTTCGCGAGGGCGCCTATGCCGGAGAGGAGGAGCACGCGCACATTCGCGATTGGCACGACTTCGCCATCGTCTTCGCGGCGCGCATGCTGATGTTTTTCGGATTCACGTTGCTGCAGACGTTCGTGCTCTTCTATTTTCGCGACGTGCTGAGGGTCGCAAATCCGTCTGCCGGAACGGCACTCTACGCATTCGCTACGATCGGCGGCGCAGTGCTCTCGAGCGTCGTCTTGGGTTTGCTCTCCGATCGGGCGCCGCGCAAGATCGTCACCGCGCTCGCGGGCGGCTCGCTCACCGCCGCAACCGTCGGATTTGCCGCGGTGCCGGAGGTGCGCTGGATGCTTCCCTTTGCAGTGCTTTTCGGCATCGGCTTCGGCGGCGTGATTTCGAGCGGATGGGCGTTGGCGATGGACGCGATTCCCAAGCTTCGCGACATCGGACGCGATTTCGGACTGTGGAATATTGCAACCAGCGTGCCGAACGTGATCGCACCGATCGTGGGCGGTTGGCTCATCGGAATCTTTCATGGAACGCGCGGCGGCTATCAGGCCGTTTTCGCGCTTTCAGGTTTTAGTTTTCTGCTGGCGTCGCTCGCCGTGCTGCGTACTGGGCGGCGCCCCATCTCATCCATGTGGGCAGTTCCGCTCCGTGCGACGGCGGTAATTGCAAATTACGTTTGGGATCACACGGCCTATCGCGTGCGCCACTGGGGCCGTCTGCCGCGCCGCCGCGGACCGACCGTCATCGTTGCCAATCATCAGCACGATTTCGAGTCGCCGGCGATCGTCTCGACGACGACGGTGGAGAGCGGCCCATGGCGCCATCCGGTTTTCACCGCGAGCTCGCGGCGGATGTACGAGCCGGGCTTTCTAGCCGAGCGAATTCCGTGGCTCAGCTTTTTGTTGCGCCGCATCAATTCGGGGCCGCTCTTCGTCGCGCTCGGGATGCTGCCGCTTGAAAACGAGCTCGGATCGCGCGGCATGAGCGCCTTTGCGTGGAGCGTGCAGCGCCGCCACGGACCGTTGCTGGTATCAGAAGTCTTCGACGAGCGCATCGCGTCGCGGTTTCCGCCCGGAACGAAAACGTCGGATCTTTGGCGTCGCGACCTTTTTGCACAGGCCCATCGCGTCGTCAAAGCGTCGACGGTGCTCGAACCGTATCGCCGAGAGATTCTCGACGAAACGCGAGCCTATGTCGAAAGCGATCTCGCGCGCATGGAAGCAACGCTGCGGCGCGGTGCGACGTTTTATCTCACGCCCGAAGGTCACTATACGACCGACGGCCGGATGATGCCGATGCGCGGCGTGATCGAGCGCCTCGCGCCGCTGGCGACGATCTATCTGTTCGGCGTGAGTTACGACCCATTCGTCTCAAAGCGTTTCTCGATGCTGTACCGCGTCGAGCGATTGCCCGATGGACCCGAGCCGTGGATGACGCGGCTGACGCGGACGCTCGCCGCGATCCGCCCGGTGACGACGAGCCAACTGCTCGCCGTTTGGCTTCAGAATCGCGTCGATTTATTTTCGACGCAAGAAGCCGTGGCGGGCGTCCAAGCGTTGCTCGCGACGCTGCCGCCGCAGCTCTTCGTCGATCCGGAGCTGCGCCGGAACGCGCGCGCCATGGTCGAGCGCTCGCTGCCGCTCATGGCGATGTGGAAGATTCTCGATTGCGACGGCGGCGGTTATCGCCTCGGTGCGAAACGGCGGCATCCGCAGTTTCCGTTTGTGGACGACATCATCGCGCATCAAGTGCGATTCTTCGAGCAGACGATCGAGAACGCGGTCTACGCGCCGGGCGGGCGCAGCGAGCGAGCTCGAATTCGACGAGACGAAGTCGCACCGACCGCGGAACGGCGCCTTTGACGCGCCCGTCCGCTCCGATCACGCGATGTGCGGGAACGAAAAGATCGATGCTCGTCGCGGCCATCGCCGCCGCGACGCCGCGATGCGCCAGAGGCTTGCCGATCGCCCGAGCAATGTCGGCATACGATACGAACTCGCCGAACGAGAGCGCCGCGACGGCCTTCCAAACGTCGATCTGAAATGCCGTGCCGGTGAACGCGAGCGGTAGATCGAAGCGCCGCAGCCGCCCGGCGAAATAGGCGCGAACCTGCGCCGCGGCCTCGGCAAGCAGAGCATCGGTCGGCTTGCCGCCGGGCGCCTTCGTACGCGGCACGAAGGAGCTGCCGACGATCGCTCGATCGTTGCGCACGATCATTAAATCGCGACCAAGCGGCGTCGAAATACGTAATTGGATAGGGGTGACCATCCCCGTCATGCGAAGTCTGTCGCTCCCTACAGGAGGTCTTTGTGAGTCGCGGGATCGTTCAAGCTCTGCCGATATTAGCCGTCATCATCCTCAGCGCATGCTCCGGTCATAGCTCGACCGGATCGTTGATTCCGCAAGGTTCGTACGCGCAACAAACCGGCGACGGCGACATACCGTTCCTAACCGCAGACCCGGTACGGCAACTCTGCCCGACGCCGGGTACGCCCGAGCGTATGCAGTGCTTCGCGTCGATGCGGACTGACGTTACGCCGCAATTGACGTTGGAATCGCAGGTCCAAAGCGACGCCGAAAGCTGCCCGTTTAGCTCAGGCCAGGGCTACTGTCCGATCGACTTACAGACCGCGTACGCCATTCCGTCGCTGACGCGCGGTAAAGGCAAGGCGGTTGCCATCGTCGATGCGTACGGCTACCACCACGCCGCCGCCGACTTGGCGATGTATCGCAAGACGATGGGACTGAAGCCCTGCACGACCGGTACGAAATGCCTACGCATCGTCAATCAAGACGGCCACTCGTCGCCGTTACCGCAGGAGCCGCCTGCGAGCCAGCAAGGATGGCTCGGCGAACAATCGCTCGACCTCGATATGGTCTCCGCGATGTGTCCCAACTGCAAGATCGTGCTCGTGCAAACCAAAGATAACTACACAAACGACTTGTATGCCGGCGTCAGAACCGCGGGTACGCTGGGGCCGAAGTATATCGGCGTCTCATGGGGCGGAGGCCCGGAGGGCTCCGACAATCCGATCTTCCATCAGCCCGGCATCGTGATTTCGGCTGCGGCGGGCGACAACGGCGGCGGCGGGCGGTACGGCGGCGGCCCGATTCAGCCGTGCACGTACACCTACGTGGTCTGCGTCGGCGGCACGCACCTCGTGCGCGATTCACACAACACCCGCGGGTGGCACGAAACGGTCTGGAACGACTGGACGCTCAACCAATGTGGCGGTCCGTGCGGCGCCACCGGCAGCGCGTGCAGTAAAAAAATTGCCAAACCGGCGTGGCAGAACGATCAAGGCTGCCACATGCGTTCCGCAGCCGATACGTCGGCGAGTGCGTCACTACGCGCACCGGTAATCGTCTACAATTCGGAGATCGGCTGTACTCCGCCGAACTGCTTTTGGGACTTCGGCGGTACGAGCGCCTCCACGCAGATTATCGCCGGCATCTATGCGGTTGCCGGGAATGCCGCCGCCCAACACGGCGGTGAATACTTCTGGCAACATCACCGCGGACACGTCTACGACGTACTCACCGGGAACAATCTCGATCAGAATCTTGGCGTGATCTGTGCGTCAACGGTGAAGTATATCTGCACCGCGCGCCTGGGCTTTGACGGGCCGACCGGCTGGGGCACTCCCCATGGGATCGGGGCGTTTTGAGATGCGAAAGCGCGCAACTATTGCCGCCGCGTTGGCGATTGCAACGCTGATGGCCGCGTCGCCGCCCGATACCGCCACGATCGTTGACTCCGGCTCGACGAATGCCAATGGATATACGATCCACATCGCGTCCGACGGCAACGCTTCGGTGACGTACCAACCGCGCGGCGGCAGCCCAATCGGTACGCCCAAGCCATTCACGGTTCCGGCCGCAACGACCGCACGTTTCTTTACCGATCTTGCCGCTGCTCGCAAAGGGAACGTCGCCACCGTTCCGTGCATGAAGCCGGTTTCGTTCGGCACCACGCTCAAGGTAACGTGGCAAGGCTGGACTTCACCCGATCTGACGTGTCCGCCCAAGGACGCGTTGGGAGAAGCGCTCGTGAGCGACGTCGCCGCGATTCGCAACGCCGGCGGCATCGATCAGCTCCGCCCGCATCCGTAGCGCCTTTGATTCGAAGGGACGGCCTCGCCGCCGTCTAACGCATCCTCGGCTTAGGAGGTCGGCTGTGGCTCGAATCATTTGCACGCGGCTCGCGGTGTTGAGCGTAACGTTGACACTCGCTTTCGGCATTGCCGGAAGACCGGCGCGCGCGGCGCTCGATATGTACGTCGGCGCGCGAAACGTGGTGAAGGATGGAACGGTTAGCGATTGCGACAGCAAAGCGAGCCGCGCGCTGATTTCGGTGCTTGGAAGGTCGGGCGAAGTCGGCGATACGCACGAGTGGGAGGCAACCGGCGCAGTCGACACGGCGGGCAGCTCGTTCGCCGCCGCCGCCGTCCATTGTTACCCGCTCGACGGCGGCGGATACGTCGTGACGTTTACCTGTGCGGCGCAGACGCCGCCCGCACCGGAAACCGCAAGCGTCATCTGCTCTCAGCTCGCGGATCACTTTGGAGGCCAGCATTGAGTCGACGTGTGCGACGGATCGCGGTCGCAGCTGCCGCGATCGTGACGGCAATGATTTGGTGCGGCTCGAGCGCTCCGGCTGCGGTGGATTTCTCGGTTGGCATTCGATACGTCAGCGATACCGGTTCGCTATCGGAGTGCAGCGCTAAGGCGAAACAATCGCTCGACGCGTTCTTGCTCGGTACGTCCGAGTCGAGCCCCGGCAGCGGCGACTGGAGCGCGCACTCGGCAAACGGCGTCAACGGAACGCCGACCGCGACCGCCGTCGTTCGGTGTTTCGGACTCGCGCGCGGCTTCGTCGTCACCTTTACCTGTGCCGTGCAGCTCCCGGACAATCCCTTTACCGCAGACGCGCTCTGCCATGACGTGGCGCATAAGTTCCATGGTTCGGGTGCGATCACGTCGTTGGCGGCGATTCCGACGCCGACTCCCGAGCCGACGGGGTGTGCGCCGAATAGCCTCGTCGGCACGTGGGTCTCCGACGACAATCCGAAGTTGACGTTCTCGATGGGACTCAACGGCGATCTCACCGACAGCGAGGGCGTCTCGGGCAACTGGTCGCTCAAAGGAACCACGGCGACGCTCATCTACTACGGCAACCATACGCTCACGCTCTCTGCCGACGCGCGCCATCTGCATGGCGGCGGCTATAGCCTGACGCGGAAGTGTTGATTGTTAAGGCGTGATGCTGAAGACGGTGCCGTCCGATTTGGCGCCGCCCGATGCGGTCGTACCGTAAAGCGTTCCGCCTGCCTCCACCAATCCCGCTCGCGGCGTCGCACCGTCGATGCCGCCGGTGAACGTATACAGGACGCTCTCTTTACCTGCGGTCGTCACCGAAAAAATCGTTCCGAAATTCTTTGAGCCGCCGTATTGCGTCGTTCCGTACAGCGTGCCGTTGAGCAGGGCGAGGCTTTGAGGTACGGAGCCGTCGCTGCCGCCTTGGAAGCTGTAGATAATCCTCTTACTGCCCGACGTGCTCACTTTAAAAACGGTTCCGTTGTTGTATTTCCCGCCCGAAGCGGTCGTGCCGTAGAGCGTTCCATGAACGTTGACCAGCGGCGCGGAGGGAGTCGCACCGTCGCCGCTGCCTTTGAAACTGGCGAGGACCGTCTGCGAACCGCCGGTCGTAATCTTAAAGACGGTGCCGCAGCCGATGGTGCCGCAGTAGTTTCCGCCATACGACGTCGTTCCATAGAGCGTGCCGTCCACGTCGAGTAATCCGGCAACGGGCGTTGCACCGTCTCCTTTGGACGGATTGAAACTGTAAAGGACGTCCGTTTTGCCCGAAGACGAAACGGTGAAGACGGTTCCCGCCGAATTCGTGCCCCCGCCGGCCGTCGTACCGTACAACGTTCCGTGGAGGTCGGTCAGGGATGCATAAGGATTGGCGCCGTCGCCGGGCATCCCAAAGTGGTGAAGGATGCTTTCGCTGCCCGAACTCGAGATTTTGAAGACGATTCCCTCGCCGCTTGGACCGCCACCGTTCGGCGTCGTGCCGTACAGCGTTCCGTTTACGTTGGTTACTCCGGCGAGCGGCAGCGCGCCGTCTTTACCGCCTTTGAAGCTATGCAGCACGCTTTGCGAACCACTGGCGGCGAGCTCGAAGACCGTGCCTTCGTCGTAGGCACCGCCGGCGTACGTCGTGCCGTAGAGCGTGCCGTTGACGTCGATCAACGTCGCGGCGGGCTCCCGACCGTTCGAACCGTTGAAGCTGAAGATATGCGTGAACTTCACGCTCGGAAGGCCCGATCGACCTTGCGATTGCTCGGATAGCTGGGCCGGTACAGAAGAAGTCGCCGGAGCGGCGCAGCTCGCCAATAAAAGGACGCAAAAAAGTAGGAGCGGTTGCTTCATACCCAAGTGTGTGACAGCCGCATCTCGACTCCTTCGTGATAGAATGGCTGCCTTGCGGAGGGTTTATAATGAGCGATAATTTGCCGCATCGACACGAAGACGGCATCATTCATTCGCACGAGGACGCAGAGCCGGGGCACACGCACGCGCATTCGCACCCGCACGAGCATCGCGACGGAACGATTCACGAGCACGCGCATTCGCACGACGGCTCGGACCACGACCACGACCACGAACACGGTGACGAGCGCGATGGCGCGTCCTAAAGGTTCGGGAAAATTCGGTCCCGTGCGCTCGCTGCGGTTGCCGCGCGATCTCGACGGCTGGTTTGAAGAGCGGCTTCGCATGGAGCGCGATCGCGCTGCAAGCGACATTCTGCTTGAAGCGGTTCACGGCGGATTGCGTCTGCAGCGCGGGTACATGCGCCGTCAGCGCGCCGCGTTGGCGGCATTGATTGAAGCGGGCGACCGGGAAGGTTACCAGTCGTACCTCCACGCGCTGGCCGATTCGTTCGGTAGCGCCTACGTGCGGCACATTGAGGCATGGTTGGCGGCGGACGGACTCTCTACGCCCGGCTACACGTTATTGAGTAGCCCGGCCAGTTCGATTCCACCGATGAGTACTGCCGCCACGACCGATACCGACGTAACCGCCAAGTTGTAGTACAGCTTGCGCTGCGGCTCCACGAACGCCCAGCCGTAAACGCGCGTCATCAGGATACCGTCGGTCGTATCGAGCAGCGACATTCCGGCGGCAAAAAGCGCCGGGAAAATCATGATCGCCCAGACCGGCGTTCCCTTCCCCGCTGCGATTGCGGCGATGCCCATGAGCGCGACTTCGGTCGCGGTGTCGAAACCAAAACCGAAGAGCAGTCCGATGCCGTACATGTCGCGACTGCGCGACACGAGGCGCAACATCGGCCCAAAGCATCGTCCGAGCAAGCCTCTGCGATCGAGCGACGTTTGCAGCGAGGCTTCGGCGAACGGCTCGCCGCGCCGGCGTAGGCGTAGCGCGTGCACGACGTCGCGCAGCGCGTACGCGTTGACGACGGCGATGAGGAAGAGAAAAGCCGCAGATAGCGACGTGCCGACCATTCCGCCGATGCCTTGCAGGCTTGGAAGCGCCGGCTTCACCGCGGCGGAGGCGAAGACGACCGCCAGCGTTAGGACGATGACGATCGTCGAGTGTCCCAACGAGAAGAAGAGGCCGACGCCGATCGGCCGTTTACCATCCTGCACGAGCTTCCGCGTAACGTTATCGATCGCGCAGATGTGATCGGCGTCAATCGCGTGGCGCAGGCCGAAGGCATATGCGAGCGCAGCGGTACCCAAGAGCAAAGGATGTCGCGCGAAGACGGCGAGCGCCAACAACCAGACGCCGGCGTTGGCGGACAGCAGCATCGCGTACGTCCCCCACACGTTTCGGCCGCCGCGCGTTACCATGTTGCGCGGTTCTCGCCGAGTAGCGGCGCAACTGCTTTACTGCGTAACTGTAGACAAATACTCGGTACGATCGAGCCGTTGCTTCTCGGCGACGCGCTCTTCCAGCAGCGCGAACCACCCCGCGAGACCGTCTCCCGTACGCGCCGAGAGCTCGATGACCGCGGCCTCCGGATTCACGCTGCGAATGCTCTCCGTTGCTTCGTCACGGTCAAACTCGACGGCGTCGGCGATGTCGCACTTCGTGATCAGAATAACGTGCGCAGTGTTGAAGGCGAGCGGATACTTCAGCGGCTTATCTTCGCCTTCGGTGACCGAAAAGAGCACGACGCGCAAATCTTCGCCGAGATCGTACTCTGCCGGACAGATCAGATTCCCGACGTTTTCGATGAAGAGGACGTCCAGTTCGTCCTGCGGCCATTCGGCAAGCGCCTTGGTGATCATGTCGGCATCGAGCCGGCATTCGGCTGCGGTCGTGATTTGGTGCACCGGCGCTCCGCTGCGCGCCAGACGCTGCGCATCGTTGTCCGTCGCTTGGTCGCCGACGAGCGCCGCAGTCCGATATCGGGACACAAAACGTGAGAGCGTGTGCACGAGCAAGGTCGTCTTGCCCGAGCCTGGACTCGAAAGAACGTTGACGACGAGCGTGCCGCTCTTGGCAAAACGCTCGCGTAGACGCGAGGCGAGCGCCTCGTTCTTTGCCCTGAGATTTCCGGCGATCTCAAGCACGCGCATCTTCATGCGGGAACCTCCACCGACACCAGCTCCATTTCGCGACCGCGCACGATATTGGAAGAAACGCTTCGGCACTGTGGACAGACCAGCCCTGTACCCGGAGCCGGCGCACGCTGCGTGCCGCAACGCTCGCAATAGACCACGAGCGGAACCTCCTCGATGCGAAGCTCGCTGCCTTCGCAGATCGTCTCTTTCGTTACGACGTCCCACGAGAAGAGCAAGGCGTCGCGAACGACGCCGCTCAACGCTCCCAGGCGTACGTTCACGGTGCAGACGCGCTCGACGTCGCGATCGATTACCGTCGTTTGGACTCCTTCCAAGAGACCGAGCGCGACTCCGACTTCGTGCACCGTGGTATAGTACCGCGCTTTCGGCCCTCAGGACAGCAACGTGGCGCTTCCCTGTCGGCGTTCGCTGCGTGACTCATTACCGGCACGGGTAACAGATCAATGGAGGGCGCCCTCTTGGTACAAGGCGACTGCGTGTTCGTTGACGGCGTGCCGATCGGCAAAGGCACCGTCGTCCGGCTTCATCCCAAGCGCCGCGCAGATATCTGGGATCAATTCCTGGAGAACCGCACCGCGACGGTCCGCGGCATTCATCGAGACGTCGACGATCGCACGTACGTCGCCGTGACGGTCGACGACGATCCCGCTAGCGAGTTGCATCACTGGTACGGCCGCTCGCTCTTTTTCCATCCTGATGAAGTGGAACCGGTCGCGGCGGAGCGAGCGCACGAGTCGTGAAGATTCTCATCGCCGGAATCGGTAATATTTTCTTCGGCGACGACGGGTTCGGCACCGAAGTCGTGCGCATGCTGTGCGCCGATCCTATTGCGGACGTGAAGATTGAAGATTTCGGGATTCGCGGAGTTCATCTCGCCTACGAGCTCGTCTCGGGCTACGATCGAGTCTTCCTGATCGACGCGGTGCCGCGAGGCGGACCGCCCGGAACGATCTACGTCATCGAACCCGAAACGGCGTTAGCGCCGGCTTCACCCGACGCTCACCGCATGGACGTCTCGAGCGTTCTCGCGTTCGTCGGCACGATCGGCGGCGAGCTCCCGCCGATCACGCTGATCGGGTGCGAGCCCTACGCCATGGATCCGGAGATCGGCCTTTCGGGCGTCGTGCGGCAAGCCGTGCAGCCCGCTGCGGCGCTGGTCCGGCATCTCGTAACGCGCGCGCTCGGCGCGCCGGTCGCGGTCGAGGGATAGCGCCGCGATGTGTCTGGCGATACCTGGTCAGATCGTCGAGCTCTCCGCAGAGCAACCCGCGCTTGCAAAAGTCGACGTCGGCGGCGTGAAGCGCAGCGTCAACATTGGGCTGCTCGAGAACGAACGCGTCGGGCCCGGCGATTGGGTCTTGATTCACGTCGGTTTTGCGATGAGCAAGATCGGCGAGTCGCAGGCGCGCGATCAGCTGCGCATGCTGCAGGCACTCGGTGAGGACGAGTTGGCAATGGAAGAGATTCGAGGTTACCGCTTTTCGCAATGAAGTACGTTGACGAGTTTCGCGATCCCAAGCTAATCTCGAACGTGGCGCGTGAGATCGCCCGAACGGCCGACCCGGATCGCCACTACCGCATCATGGAAGTCTGCGGCGGACACACGCATGCGATCTATCGCCACGGTCTCAAGAATCTGTTGCCTGGCAACGTCGAGCTCATCCACGGCCCGGGCTGTCCGGTCTGCGTGCTGCCGATGGGGCGCATCGACGACGGCCTTGCGATTGCGCAACAACCGAACGTGATCTTCACCGCGTTCGGCGATATGATGCGCGTGCCGGGAACGAAAGGCACGCCGCTCGAGCTCAAAGCGCGCGGTTTCGATATCCGCATGGTTTACTCGCCGCTGGACGCGCTGCGGATCGCGCAGACCAATCCCGGCAAGCACGTGATGTTCTTTGCCATCGGCTTTGAAACGACGGCACCGTCGACGGCGCTGACGCTCCAGCGCGCACGGGCGTTGAACGCGCGTAATTTTTCGGTCTTCTGCAACCACGTCACGATCGTTCCGGCGATTCGCGCGATTCTCGATTCTCCCGACATGCGTTTGGACGCGTTCGTTGGCCCCGGCCACGTCTCGACCGTGACCGGTTGCCGGCCGTACGAGTTCATCGCTCGCGATTACGGCAAGCCGGTCGTGATCTCGGGATTCGAGCCGCTCGACATCCTCGAATCGATCTTGATGATCCTGGGGCAGCTGCGTTCGGGCGAAGCGCGCGTCGAAAATCAATACCGGCGCATCGTTCCGTGGGAAGGCAACCTTCCGGCGCTGCGCGCGATGGGTGACGTTTTCGAGCTTCGGCCATACTTCGAATGGCGTGGATTGGGCTTCATCTCGCAATCGGCGCTGAAACTTTCCAACGCATTCGCGGCCTGGGACGCCGAAGTGCAGTTCGAAGTTCCGGGCGTCCGCGTGACCGATCCGAAGGCGGCGCAGTGCGGCGAAGTGCTCAAAGGCGTCCTCAAGCCGCCGCAGTGTAAGCTCTTCGGTAAGGAGTGCAACCCGGAGCATCCCATCGGCGCGCTGATGGTCTCGAGCGAAGGTGCCTGCGCGGCCTACTATCGCTACGTGCATCGCGACGAACCGGTTAGCGTCTAGCGCGATGGAAACCATCGAGCGGACGCGGCCGGCGGTCCGGTTTAACGACGCGCAGATCGAGATGGCGCACGGTGCGGGCGGGAAAGCCTCTCGACGCCTGGTCGAGGGCCTGTTCCTTCCGCTGCTGGCCAATCCGATTTTGCAGGCGCTCTCCGATTCCGCGCTGACGTCCGTCAACGGAGTAACGCTCGCGACGACGGCCGATGGATACGTCGTTAAGCCGCTGCGATTTCCGGGCGGTTCCATCGGCGAGCTCGCCGTTAACGGAACCATCAACGATTTGGCGGTTTCCGGCGCGCGGCCGTTGGGCTTGATGGCGGCATTCATTCTCGAGGCCGGTTTCGCCGGAGAAACGCTGCGCGAAGAGGTCGAAGCGATGGCGTCGGCGGCGCGGCGCGCTGGCGTCGCGATCGTCGGTGGCGATACGAAGGTCGTCGAGCACGGCTTTGCCGACGGCATGTACGTCGCGACTTTTGGATTCGGCACCGTCGATCCGCGCGTGCGGCTGGCGGCGGAACGCGTCGTCGAAGGCGATCGCGTGCTGCTCTCAGGCCCGATCGGCGATCACGGCATCACCATCTTGCTCGCGCGCGGCGATCTCGATCTCGAAGCGAGTCTCGTCTCCGATACGCGGCCGCTCACGCCCTTCGCGGAAGCCTTGATCGAGCGTGCCGGGTCCGCGCTGCATTGGATGCGCGATCCCACGCGCGGCGGGGTTGCGACCGCGCTCAACGAGCTCGTACGCGGACGCGATTTCGGAGTCACGCTCTACGAAGAGTCGATTCCGATGCGTAACGAAGTGCGCGGAGCGTGCGAAATTCTGGGGCTCGATCCATTGCACATCGCCAACGAAGGACAGCTCATCGCCGTCGTTTCGGGCGAGGCTGCCGATGGCGCGCTCGCCGCGATGCGCGCGATTGACGGTGGTGAGAACGCGGCCTGCATCGGCGAAGTTCGCGCGACGCCGCCGGGCAGCGTGCTCGCGGTGACGAGTTATGGCGGCAGCCGCGTCATCGACATGCTCGTCGGCGACCCGCTGCCGCGCATATGCTGAACCAAACTCGCGCGCCGGCCATGCTGGAGGAATGGATCGCGCAGCGGTTCGAACGGCGCAACGCCGTCGCTGACGAATTCTTTTCCAAAGAAGCAAAACCGCTCGCGCACGCGTGCCGCCGCATGTTCGAGCGGTTCGATCGCGGGGGCCGGCTGCTCGCATTTGGACGCGGTTCGTATGCGACCGATGCGCAGCATGTTTCGGTAGAGTTCGTCCACCCCGTCATCGTCGGCAAACGCGCCCTGCCGGCAATGGACCTCAGCATCGCCTTCGAGCATTGGGTCGAAGCAGTGATGACGCCCGACGACATCGTGATGGCCTTCGGTCCGCCGCAAGGCGATCCGGCCGTGCTGCGAACGCTCGATGCGGCGCGCGCGCGCGGTGCGCTCACGTTTGCACTCCCAGGCACGCATGCAGACTACGCGCTCGAAGCGCCGTGCGGTGATGCACACATCCATCAAGAGATGATCGAGTTGCTGACCCACGCACTCTACGAAACGGTGCACGTCTTCTTCGAGCATCGGGAGATGGGACACGACGTCGGCGCGTCCGGCTTCCTCTATCCGTTTCTGGGCGACGGCGGCGCCTCGCACGATTCGCTGGTCGACGACGTGGCAAGTTCGATTCTGATGAAGGCGGCCGACGCACGCGCGCTGCGCGAACAGGTCGTCGCGCGGCAAACCGCGGTTATCGCCGAAGCGATCGCGGCCATCGCCGGTGAGCTGCGCGCCGGCGGGAAGCTGATCCTGTTCGGAAACGGCGGCTCGGCAACCGACGCTACCGACTGGGCTTTAGACTGCGTCATGCCGGAAGACGGTGCGCGTCCGATTCCGGCCGTCTCGCTTGCGCTGGAACCGGCCATCGTCACCGCAATTGCGAACGACGTCGGGACGGAGGTCGTCTTTCTGCGCCAGCTCGTGGCACAGGCGCGTCCGCACGATGTAGCGATCGGCCTTTCCACCAGCGGCGGGTCCAAGAACATCCTGGCCGCACTCGAAGAGGCACGCAAACGCGGATTGCTCACGCTCGCGCTCTTAGGATACGACGGCGGTGAGATCGCACGCCGCGGACTCGCGGATATTCCCGTCGTCGTTGACTGCGATTACATACCGCGCATTCAGGAGGTGCAGGGATCGATCTATCACATCATGCGCGAAGGTTTGGAGCTGCTCGGCCGCGATGCTGCTTGAACTCTACGGTAGCCGGAGCTGTCCGTACACGGCCGAACTGCGCGACGAGCTGCAGTGGAGGCGCGAAGAATTCGTCGAGTACGACGTCGAGCGCGACGTGGATGCGCTTGCGCGGCTCGCTGCATTCTGCGGCGGCGCGTGCAGCGTGCCCGTGCTGGTGGCGGATGGCCGCGTCGTGCAGATGGGATACGGCGGCCGCTCTTGCTTCGTTGCGGCGCAGCCGCAGTGAAGGAAGCCTCGGCGCCGGCGATCGAAGCGCGCCGCATTTGCATTACGGGCGTCGTGCAAGGCGTTGGTTTCCGCCCCTTCGTCTATCGGCTTGCGCGTGCGCGCGGACTGCGCGGCTGGGTGCGTAACGCGCACAGCGGCGTTGAGATCCAGGTCGAGGGGCCGCCTGAGGCGATTCGAAATCTGCTCGATGCGATTGCCCATCAAGCACCGGTCGCGGCGCGCGTCGCCTCGCTCGCAGAGTCACCCGTCGCGATCGACGGCTTCGAAGAATTTTTCATCGCACCGACGGTCGAGAGCGCGCGGCGGCCGACGGCTCGCATCTCGCCCGATCTGCCGGCCTGCGACGATTGCCTTCGCGAGCTCTTCGATCCGAACGATCGGCGCTTCGGCTATCCCTACATCAACTGCACGAACTGCGGCCCGCGATACAGCATCGTGCTCGGCTTACCGTACGATCGTCCGCAGACGACCATGCATGACTGGCCGATGTGCGACCGTTGCGCGGCTGAATACCACGATCCGGCGGACCGGCGATTTCACGCGCAACCGGTTGCATGTCCCGTTTGCGGACCGTCGTACGAGCTGGAGGCCGGCAAACGCCGCGAGCAGGGCGACGCCGCCATCGCCGCAACTGCGGCATTACTGCGCGAAGGCGCGATTGTCGCGATCAAAGGCATCGGCGGCTACCACTTGGCCTGCGACGCGCGCAGCGCGGATGCCGTCGCAGCCCTTCGCGAGCGAAAATATCGCAAAGAACGCCCGTTTGCGCTGATGGTACGCGATCTCGAGACCGCGCGATCGATTGTCAGCTTGAGTCCGGACGCGTCGCGGCTGCTGACGTCCGTGCAACGCCCGATCGTGCTGGCGCCCTCGACGTGCGTTCTTCCCGGCGTCGCGCCCGCAAATCGCGATTACGGCATCATGCTGCCGTACGCACCGCTGCACTATCTGCTCTTTTCTGCCGGTGCGCCCAGCGTGCTCGTGATGACCAGCGCCAATCGCTCGAGCGAGCCGATTGCATATCGCGACGGCGATGCGCGCGAGCGACTGGCGCAGATCGCCGATGCATTCCTCATCGGCGAACGCAAGATCGCGCGCCGAGTCGACGATTCCATTGCGATGGCCGGCGCGGGAGGACCAGTCGTGCTGCGCCACTCGCGCGGCTACGCGCCACAGGTCGTAGCGACGCTGCCGGCGCACCGCCCGATGCTCTGCGTGGGCGCGGATCTGAAAAATGCGGTGACGCTCGTGGTCGACGGACAGGCCTTCGCAAGCCAGCATATCGGCGATTTGGAACACTACGCAGCGTACGAATCGTTTCGAGAGACGATCGACGATTTCTGTTCCATGTACGAAGTGTCGCTCGACGATGCGCTCGTCGTGTACGATGCGCACCCGCAATACGTTTCGAGCGAGTATGCCCGATCGTTGGGGCGGCGTCATCGCGCCGTGCAGCATCATCGCGCGCACGTCGCGAGCGTGCTCGCCGAGCGCGGCGCCTTCGATACGCCGGTTATCGGCATTGCCTTCGACGGAACCGGTTACGGCGACGACGGCACGATTTGGGGCGGCGAAATCTTTACGGGAAGCCTGCGGGACGGACTGACGCGCGCCATTGCGCTGCTGCCGGCCGTATTGCCGGGAGGCGACGCGGCCGCGCGCCATCCGGTGCAGGCCGCTGCCGGTTTTTTGAGCGCGCTCGACGATCTTCCGGATTTGACTGCGCCGCCGTTCGCGTTCCCGGATCGTTACGTGAAGGCGCTGCGCGTTGCCCGCAGCGGCGTGCGCACCTTCGTAACGACGTCCGTCGGCAGGCTCTTCGATACCGTCGCCGCGCTGCTCGGTTTTACGCGCGCGATCACGTATGAAGCCCAGGCTGCGACGTGGGTTGAGTATCTCGCACGTTCGAGTGGAGACGCTCGGCCGTATCCCTTCCCATTGTGCGATGGAAAACTCGATTTTCGTCCGCTCTTGCAAGCGATCGTCACGGATCGCCAACGCGGCCGCGACGTCGGCGAAATCGCGCGCGCCTTCCACGGCGCCGTCGCGGCCGCCGTTTGCGCGGCGGTCGGCGCGCTCGGTGCGCAGCCCGTCGTGGCGTCGGGCGGGGTCTTTCAAAATGCGCTGCTGGTCGAAATGCTTTCCGAACGGCTCGGCGCGCGGCTCTGGGTCAATCAGCGCGTTCCCGCCAATGACGGCGGCATTAGCTTGGGCCAAGCCGGCATCGCGGCAATGGGTTAACGGCTCGCGTGCGGATTAAAATCTTTGCGTGCGTCCTCGTGTTCGCGCTGGCGGCGTGCCAGTCGCCGCCCTTTGATCAAAGCGCACTGCCTACCGCCCAGAATAGCGTAGATCAGGCTGATTTGAGCCGGTGCGAACGCCGCGTGAACGATACGCTCGATAAGCTCGAAGGATGCATCAAGCGCGCACGGCTGTGGGAGCGGCTTGCACGGTTCCAACGCATCGCCGACGATCATCCGGGCCGGCACGGTCACGGCAACCGCGATACCGGTACGGCCGGCTACGCCGCCTCGGTCGCGTACGTGGCGACACTGATGCGCAACGCCGGTTATGCCGTCACGATTCAGCGCTACACCTACAAAAAGTCGG
>JAMXLK010000075.1 GCA_024281075.1 Vulcanimicrobiia bacterium | reverse complement strand
GGTTGAAAGATGTTCGAGACGTTCGTCCCGCCGGTGACGTTATACAGCCCGTTACCCGGCGCGGAGAGCGGATTGAGGCCCGGCGCGCAAGGGCCGAACGAGCCGGTCGCGCCGTTCCACGACCACTGCGTCGCTTTGCCCGGCGCGCCGCAAAACTCGTTGTTATAGGCGTCGAACCAGAACTGACGCGCGGGATAGCCGTTGATAAGGTTGTTCGTGGTGTACTGGAAGTGATCGAGTCGCACGCCGGCGTTGACGACGAGCCGGTCACTGGGCTGCCACAGATCGGTCAACGCAAAGGACGAGAAGTGCGGCGTTACGTTGTCGACCTGGGCGCTCTGTCCGTTCTCCGTCATCATCCATTGCGCGCCGGCCTTAGCGGCGGGCGAGCCCGGCGGCGCGTAACCCGGCGTGAGATCGAATCGGTAGGAACCTTCACCCGGATAACAACCGCTGTGCGTGAGGCAGCCGCCTTGGCTTCCGCGATCAAAACAGCTCCACGGCTGACCGGTGACGTAGTTATAGCATTTCCCGTTCGGTGTGCCGTAGCTCGAAAGAATCGTGCCGAGACCGGTCGGCGCGAGGCTGTTCGTCGTCGGATCGGTCGAGCTGTACGTTACGTTATACGTCTGCAGCTTCTGCGTGTCGTACGACGCTTCCGCAGTGAGCAGGTGTTGCGTCGAAAACTGATTGGCGTAGATTAAGCTCGCGCCGTAGCCATGTTCGAGCACTTCGTAGTCCGAAGGGTCGGATCCGAAGACGAGCTGCGCGCTCTGCGGTCCGTTGATGAACCAGTTCGAATACTGGCCGAAGACCAAGCCGCGCAGATACGAGTGCGCATCGAGATTCTTCTGATACTGGAACTTCTCGATCGAATAGCCGTTCCAGTTGCCGTCGCGGAGGTTGGGATCGACCGGCGCGCCGGGTGGGCGGTTTGTAGGACTGCTCGGAAACAACCCTATGGTGACGTCCTGCGGCCTCGGCGCTTGCATCAGCGGTCCGCCATAGTAAAGCGAATCGAGGTACGGCATCGGATAACCGATGCCGGTTTTCTTGCCGACCTGCGGCGTGTACCATACGTCGAACGCCGAACTCAAGAACTGATCGGCGATTCCACCGGTCACGTAGAGCATCTGGATGTCGTCGCGCAGCGCGGAGTCGTGGTGCGGCACGCCGATGTGGAGATTCACCACGTTCTCGCGGTCGAAATTCACGCCTTGCGCGTACGCATAGCCCGGCGAAACGATAAAGCCGTAGTTGGGCGCTTTTCCACCGGAGCCGTCGAGAATATTATAGACGTTGTTGCTCGTCGGCACGTTGAGCGGATAAAAATACAACGGTTCGCTAACGCCGCCGAACTGATCGCCAAACCGGTACGATTGATTCGTGCCCGACAGGCCGACGTAATACGAAAAGAGCCGGTCCGGCGTCGAACCCGCGATTTCAAACGTCGCGGAATGGTAGAATGCCGGGCCGCCGATACCAAGGTCGATGGCGGCATAACCGGGATAGGTGCCGGTCTTGATGACTTGATTGATGTAACCGGCGAGTCCGGATGAGTTGGACGTCGCCGGCGTACCGCCGGTATAGACTTGCACCTCTTGGTTGCCCAGCGACGTGAGCGTCGCAATCGGCGCGAGATCGGACTGGCGCGTCGTCGGAAGTCCATCGAACTCATAGGCGACTTGATCGACGTCGCCGCCGCGAACGTAGACGCTTTGGTACCACCCCATTTGATTCGACGGAATGTTCACGCCGGGAGCGCTTGCGATCGCTCCATACGCTTGCGTGAGCGAACCGGAGCCGCCGAGCGTCGCCGCGGCTTTTTGCCCGGCGGGGTTCACCGAGTAGACGTCGCTCGTGACGCCCGACCGAACGAGCGACTGCGCCGAACGGGATGTGGTTCTTGCAATCGTTTTGAGTGTTTTCGGCAAAAGAATTGAAACCGTCGCCGATTGGTCGGCGACGATCGTTATGCCGGCTTGCGAGGTGGAATCGTATCCCGCCTTGCTCGCGTTCACGGTGTACGTGTCGGGTTGGAGCGAGATAAACGAAAACGCGCCGGCGCTATCGGAAACGGTTTGAGCCGTTTGCGACGGCGAAGTGGCCGTGACGGCAGCGCCCGAGATCGGCGCGTGCGTAGAGGCATCGACCACGCGGCCGCGCAGCGTTCCGGTCGTCCCGGCGACGGTTTGGAGGGGCATCGCAACGAGCGCGACAAGGACCATCGCTGCGACGCAGTGTTTCATAAAGAAGAGGCGCTTTAAACTCGCCGAATAGCAGTTCCTCGCCACATCATGACAGTACGCGAAAAACCGTCGGCCTCCGCCATCGGAGCGTCGCTGGCGCAACGGCGCGAAGCCAACGTCGCGCGCGGCGTCGCGACGGCGCACTCCGTTTGGGTCGAGCGCGCGAGCGGTGCGACGATCTGGGACGCCGACGGCAAACGTTACATCGATTTCGTCGGCGGGATCGGCGTGCTCAACGCGGGTCACGCCGACCCCAAAATCGTGGCCGCGATGAGCGAACAAGCGGGGCGTTTGACGCACGCCTGCTTTCAGGTCGCGCAATATGAGGGATACGTCCGCGTCGCAGAGGAGCTCAATCGCCGCGCGCCGGGGCCGTCGCCAAAGAAAACGCTGCTGCTTTCGACCGGCGCAGAGGCGACCGAAAACGCGGTGAAGATCGCACGCGAGTATACACGACGGCCGGCGGTCGTCGCATTCACGCACGGCTATCACGGCCGGACGCTGCTCGCGCTTTCGATGACCGGCAAGAACGAGCCGTACAAGCAGCACTTCGGCCCATACTGCGCGGAAATCTATCACGCGCCGTTTCCGTACGAGCATCACGGCGTGACGACGCAACGCGCATTGGACGCGCTCGACGAATTGTTTAGCAGCGTCGTCTCTCCCGAACGCATCGCCGGGATCATCGTCGAACCCGTGCTCGGCGAAGGAGGCTTCGTTCCGGCGCCGCGCGACTTTTTGCCCGAGCTGCGACGCATTGCAACCGAACACGGCATCGTCTTGATTGCCGATGAAATTCAGACGGGATTCGGCCGAACCGGAACGCTCTTTGCCTGCGAGCAGTACGGCATCGAGCCGGATCTCATGGCGGTCGCTAAATCGATCGCCGGCGGTCTGCCCTTGGCGGCAGTCGTCGGCAAAGCGGAGATCATGGACGCACCCGCACCCGGTGGACTCGGCGGTACTTTCGCCGGAAATCCGGTCGCTTGTGCGGCGGCACTGGAAGTCTTCGCGCTGATGGACGAGGCGTTCTTGGCACGCGCCCGCGCGGTTGGTGAGCGAATCCGCGCCGCACTGCACTCGTTCAAAGACGAATTCGAGGCAATCGAAGACGTTCGGGGCCTCGGCGCGATGCTAGCAATGGAGTTCGCGCACGGCGCGCCCGCGGTCGCTGAAGCCGCGCGCGAGCGCGGGCTGCTTTTGCTGATTGCGGGTAAGCGCAACGTGATCCGAATCCTCGTGCCGCTGGTCGTGACCGATGCCGAGCTCGACGAAGGTCTGCAAATTTTTCACGCGGCACTGAGCGACGTCTTTACGAGGTGATCGAACCCTTCGACAGAGCTCAGGGTGACACAGGTGATGGATAGAGATCGACGAGTTTACGAATATACGGAGCGCGTACTCGATTTAATCCAACGGAGCGATGTGACGCTGACGCCGCAGGAAGCGGCTTGGATCACGCGCGAGACGGTCGAGTCGTTCCGCACGCACGTTAATCCGGGCTTTCTCGAATATCGCAAGGCGACCGACGCACAAGGAGCGGCCGCAGTCGTCGAATGGGCCGACGCCGGCCCAAACTCATATCGCGACGTAACCGGCCGCACATACATCGATTGTCTCGGCGGGTTCGGCATCTTCAACGTCGGCCATCGCAATCCAAAAGTCGTCAAAGCCGTCAGCGATCAAATGCGCCGCCAGCCGCTGCATAGCCAGGATCTTTTGGATCCGCTGCGCGCGATGCTCGCCAAAGCGCTGGCAATGTTGACGCCTGAGGGATTGGAGTTCAGCTTCTTTTGCAACAGCGGCACCGAGGCGGTGGAAGGCGCGCTCAAGCTCGCGCGCGCGTACGACCCCGCGAAGCAGACGATCGTCGCCGCGACGAAGGGTTTTCACGGCAAGAGTTACGGCTCGCTGTCGGCGAGCGCGAAGGCGGAGTTCCGCCGGCCATTTGGACCGATGCTGCCGAATATCGAGCACGTGCCCTTCAACGACGTGCTCGCGCTGCGCGACATGATGACGTCGTGCCGCGCGGTGGGTGAAGACGTCGGCGCAGTGTTGCTCGAGCCCATTCAAGGCGAGGGCGGCGTCAATATTCCCGACGACCAGTATCTGCCAAGCGTCCGGGCGCTTTGCGACGAGTTCGGCGCGCTCTTCATTTTGGATGAAGTGCAGACCGGCATGGGACGCACGGGAAAGATGTTCGCATGCGAGCACTGGGGCGTTGCGCCGGACTTGATGTGCTTGGCCAAAGCTTTTGGCGGCGGCGTCGTTCCGGCCGGCGCGGTCGTCGGGCGGCGCGAGATTTTTGCGAAGCTCTTCGACAATCCGTTCCTTCACACGTCCACGTTCGGCGGAAATCCGCTCGCCTGCGCGGCGGCGCTCGCCACGATTAACGTGTTGATCGAGCAGAAACTCCCGCAACGCGCAGCAGTGCTCGGAGAACGCATGCTTACGGGAATACGCGCGGCCGCGGCGGGCCATGAGGATATCGTCAGCGGGGTTCGCGGCAAGGGGCTGTTGATGGCCATAGAGTTCCGCGATCATCAAACCGGGTTCGAGCTCGGTAAGCGAATGCTCGATCGGGGCGTCCTCGTCTCGGGCACGCTCGTGAACGCCCGAACCATTCGCATCGAACCGCCGCTCACACTTACCGACGAAGAGGCCGACTACGTCTGTCAAAGCCTCAAAGAGAGTCTCAACAGCATGTCAGGAGTGAAGGCATAATGCAAACTACGGAGCGCAGCGCCGCCGAACAGATTCTTCGCAATCTTCCACGCGTCAACGGCATCGTGCCGATGTTCGTCAACGGCGCCTGGCAGCTCGCCGCCGATGGTGGAACGCGCGAAGTGCACAATCCGGCGAACGGTCGCGTCATCGCAACCGTTGCCGAAGGCTCGGCCGCCGACGCCCAAGCTGCCGTCTCGGCGGCGCGCAAGGCGTTCGACGAAGGGCCGTGGGGATCGATGAGCGCTGCCGAGCGCGCCGCGCTGCTCTTCAAACTCGCCGATGCGATCGACGCCAATCGCGACGAGCTCATGCGCATCGACACACTGAACAACGGCAAACCGCTGCGCGAGACGGAGTACGACGTCATCGACGCCGCCAACTGTTTCCGTTATTACGCCGGTCTCGCGACGAAGCCGCACGGGCAGACGTTCGACGTTCCGGCGCCGTCGCAAACATTTACCGTGCGCGAGCCGATCGGCGTCTGCGGGCAGATCGTGCCGTGGAACTATCCGCTGCTGATGGCCACGTGGAAGCTCGCGCCGGCGCTTGCCGCCGGCAACGTTTGCATTCTCAAGCCGGCCGAGCTCACGCCGCTTTCGACGATTCGCCTTGCGATGCTGATGCAAGAGCTGGAGTTTCCGGCGGGTGTCGTCAACATCGTCCTCGGCGCGGGCGCAACCGTGGGCCATGCGCTCGCGGCCAGCGAACTCGTCGACAAAATTGCGTTTACCGGCGGCACCAAAACCGGCCGCAGCATCATGCACGACGCGACGACCAACCTCAAGAAAATCTCATTGGAACTCGGCGGCAAATCGCCCAACGTCGTCTTCGCCGACGCCGACTTCGACACCGCGATCGATTACGCGCTCTTCGGCATCTTCGCAAACGCCGGGCAAGTCTGTTCGGCCGGGTCGCGGCTGATCGTCGAACGCTCGCTGCACGATCGGTTCATGGATCGCCTGGTCGAACGTGCGCAGAAGATTCGAGTCGGCGACGGTTTTGATCCACAGACCGAGATGGGCCCGATCATCTCGCCGGTGCATCGCGAGCGCGTCGAAGGCTACATTGCCGCGGGCCGAGACGAAGGCGCGCAGCTTCTGTGTGGAGGCGACCGCCTCGGCGGACCGCTCGCCGAAGGCAACTTCATCGCGCCCACGGTCTTCGACGGAACTTCACCCTCGATGCGGATCGTGCAAGAGGAGATCTTCGGTCCGGTTCTCGTCGTGCAAACGTTCGACAACGAAGCCGAAGCGATCGCACTTGCCAACGACACGATCTACGGTTTAGCCGGCGGAGTCTTCACGCAAGACATCGCCAAGGCGCATCGCGTTATCCGCAAGATGCGCGCCGGCATTACATGGATCAACACCTATCATCCGACGTACAACGAAGCGCCGTGGGGCGGCTATAAGCAATCCGGCATCGGCCGCGAGCTCGGCACGTACGGCTACGACGCGTACACCGAAGTGAAGCAGATCAACGTCAATCTCGACGTCGAGCCGTCCGGCTGGTTTTCGGAATAGTGGTAGCGCGTCGGACTACGCTTCTATAGCGCTCCGCCAGAATTGAAACGTGCGCCGCGAGATGCGAGGGCGCCCACTGCGGCGCTCCCGTTCGTCAATGTCGGCGAGCGCCTCGAAGAGCGCTCGAGCTGTTTGTACCTCTCCTAGGACGAAGAGCGATCGCAGCATGCGCGTTAGGCGCAGATGATTGTGATTTTCGACGTGCAGCCAATTGCGGCTGCGTGCATTAAAAGATGGGCTTCTCACGATGCGTTCGCCGCTCCACATAAGGCCGTAGAACACCAGCATCCGGTCGAGCGAGCGGCGGAGTGCGGAACGCAACTCCGGGCGCGTGTGGAATTCCGCGATCGCGGCGCCGTCAAGGATCGGCGCCGACGGATTCGCTCCGCTTCGTTCCGGGAGAGGAAAGAGCCATTGAATAAAATCGTGGACGCGTTCGAGTTGGTCGTCGTCGAAGCGTAGGATGTCGCTCAGAAAACGCCCGCGGTCGTCAGGCGCAACACCTTCGTAAAAGCCGACGATGCGTTGGCCTTCGGTCACAAGTTGGTTCTCAGCGGGCTGATGCCCAGACGCGAGAGCGCGCGGTCCGCCAGCACTTTGCCGCCCGTCTGACACGTTGGACAATAATTCGTTTCATTATCGGCGTAGCGGATGCGGCGGACGGTGTCACCGCATTGCGGACATTGCTTGCCGTAACGCCCATGTACCGCCATGCCCTCGCGAAATGCGGTCACACCCTCGGGGAATGTTTGCTCCACGTCTGCGCTTAAGCGGTCGATCCACTCGCGCAACACCGCGCGCGTCGCGTCGAAGAGGCGCTCCCAGTCCTCTTGCTTCAGCTTCTGCGTCATCGCCGCCGGCGAAAGTTTTGCACGGTGCAGGATCTCGTCAGAATAAGCGTTTCCAATTCCGTCGATGACTCGCGGATCGGTCAGGGCTCGTTTAAGCGTATGATTCTCCGCGCGCATTGCTTCCACGAACGCGTCGAGGTCACAGGTGAAAACGTCGATTCCGCCGCGATCGATCTTGTCGAGTGCCGCTCCTCCTTCAACCACATGCAGCGACGCGCGCCGCTTACTCCCGGCTTCGGTGAGCGTGAGGGTTCCATCCGGAAAGTCAAAGGCCGCAAGCATGTTACGCCCGCCGAGTTTCGCGCCACGCCCCCGCCAGTGCAGCCGGCCCGCAATCATCAGATGCAGAACGAGCCACAAGTCACCGTCGAGTCCGATGGCGATGCGCTTGCCGATGCGACGAATTTCGCGCACCGGCCGGCCGTTGGCATCGGAGATTGGCGGCGAGGCAGTTCGCAGCAGTGAGATTCCGTTCAGGCGTACTCGGTCGAGCGGCTGTCCAACGATGCGCGGCTCGAGCGCCGCGATGTAGGCTGCTACGTCGGGAAGTTCCGGCATGCGTCGATGACTAAATCATCTTCCTCAGGAGCAATGGTCCGAAGATCGAGCAGCACGCGCCGCTCGGCGATACGCGCCACAATCGGCGGAACGTTCTTGCGCAAACGCGCGGCGACGGTTTCAGCGTCCTGTTCGGGTAAGGCCACCGCGAGAGACGCAATGCGCTCTCGCGCCAACGCCCCTCCGCCGACGAATGCGTCGCTCTCCACGAGCTGCGCTTGGGGTATCGCGTCGAGATAATTTTGCGCGCGCGCGCGCAACTCGCCGAGCGTTGCGCCGATCATACGAAAAATCGGAAGCCGTTCGGCAAGCGCGCCGCTGCGATAAATCTGGAGCGTTCCGCCGAGCGCCGCAAGCGTCATCTTATCGACACGCAGTGCGCGTAGCATTGGATTGCCTCGTAAACGCGCGACCAGATGCGATCGTCCGGCGACGATTCCCGCTTGTGGGCCTCCCAATAGCTTGTCGCCCGAGAACGTTACGAGTCCGATGCCGTCGGAGAGTGCCTCTTGCACCGTACGCTCGTGCGGCGCGCCGTACCGTGCGAGATCGACCAGCGCGCCGCTGCCGAGATCTTCGATGACCGGCACGCCGGCGCGCTGTCCGAGCTGCGCCAACTCGCTCGCAGCCGCGTCGTGTGTGAAGCCGTCGATGCGATAGTTGGACGGATGCGTGGTCAGCAGCAGCGCAGTTCGCGGTGACAGCGCACGTTCGAAATCTTCAAGGTAGACGCGGTTTGTCGTTCCGACCTCGACCAGCGTCGCGCCGCTGCGTTCGAGCACTTCGGGAATGCGAAAACCACCGCCGATCTCGACGAGCTGGCTGCGCGCAACGATTACCTCGCGGCCCTTCGCAAACGTATCGAGAATGAGCAGGACGGCGGCCGCGCAGTTGTTGACGACCAGCGAATCCTCCGCACCCGTCACCTCGTTCAAAATGCCGGCGACGCGGGCGTAGCGCGAGCCACGCTGACCCGCCTCGAGATCGTACTCGAGATTGGAATATCCGCGCGAGAGCTCGGCAACCGCCGCAAGCGCCTCGCCGGCGAGCGGCGCGCGCCCGAGATTCGTATGCAGGATGATTCCGGTCGCGTTAATGACGCGCAAGAGCATGTCGCGCTGGAGTCTCTCGAGCCGCATCGTAAGCTCGACGACAATCGTATCGAATGCGCCGTCGCCGGATGCACGCGCGCGGCCGAAGACTTCGTCGGCCGCGCGTTTTACTACATCTCTTCCGAGCCTCGCCTCATACGCGGCGACTCGTTTGTCGGCCAGCACCTTGTGCATGGCCGGAATCCGCTCCATCCGCGGATTGATCTCACGCCACGTGTTTGGAGAGCATCGACGTCACGGTATTTTCCGGCACGTAGCCGACGATGCGATCGACCGGCTGTCCGTTCTTGAAGAGAATCAAGCACGGAATGCCGGAGACTTGATACTGGCCGGCCAGGCTGGGGTTGTCGTCCGTGTTCAGCTTGACGAACTTGGCCTTGCCGGTGTGCTTCTCGGCGACCTTCTCGACGATCGGCGACAGCATGCGGCACGGACCGCACCACGGCGCCCAAAAATCGACAAGAACCGGCTGCTGGCTTTTCAGCACCTCGGTTTCAAAATTTGATTGCGTAACGTCTGGTAATGCACTCATAGCTTCCTTTTCAACACCCCTGGGGCGGAGTTCCGTTTCGCTCGGGCGCCTCGCCGCGTCTTGACGGCCTGAAAGCCCCTGCCGTAGAGGCGGCATCCCATCCTTCGACCGGATGGAGGCGCGCTTGCTGATCCCAAAGTGGGCGTGATAGGTTGGGATGGCATCATGCCGATCCACGAGATCGTTCTTCCAGAAACAAAACCTGAATCCGAGTGGGTACGCGGAAGGCCGCGGCAAAAGGTGAGCCCGCAGCGCGATCACGCCGTGCTGCAGCTCGAGTTAGGCAGCCTGCTGAGACGTTGGGCGAAACCGCGCGGAGAGGTCGCGACGGAGTGGCGCTTCCGCGTCGAGCCTCCGGGCGAGATTCGCCGGCCGCTCGTGCCGGACGTGGCGTACGTTCGGAAGGAGCGCCTGCAACCATTGCCCGACGAAGAGTTTCAATCGCCCCCGTTTTCTCCCGACGTCGCAGTCGAGATTCTTTCTCCCGACGACCGCCGCGCCGACGTGGACGATAAGCTTCGCACGTATTTGCGAGCCGGCTCTTCGCTGGTGCTCGTCGTGGATTCGCAGCGACGCGTCGTGGAGCTCCACGATCAGCGCCACGTCACAGTACTGGATGATGGTGGAACGATCGAGCACGATGCGCTGCCGGGATTCTCTTATCCAGTACACGATTTGTTCGACGTACTGCGGCGTCCTTAGTGCGATGGGCGGCGCTCATAGCTCCGCCTGTTGCGGTTCGCCGGTGATCTCGGTGATTTGCTTGGCCTGTTTGCCCAAGTTGGTGATCGCGATGACCTCGTCGCCCTCACCGAGCCGCTGAAGCCGGACGCCCTTGGCGTCGCGACCGGTCTTACGGATGTCGCCGACTTTGAGCCGGATGACCTGATTGCCCGACGTGATCATCAAGAGCTGGTCATCCGGTGCGACGAGAATCTGATCGACCACCTGCCCGATGTCGTCCCGCTGGCGCGCGAACGCCTTCACGCCTTTGCCGCCCCGCGCGGTGTGGCGGTAATCGGCGATCGGCGTGCGCTTTCCGAATGCGAGCGACGTCACGAGCAGCACCTCCTTGCGGTCGTCCTCGATGACGTCCATCGCGACGACCGTGTCTTCTTTATCGAGCGTCATCGCCTTGACGCCGCGCGCGACGCGCCCCATCGGCCGCACGTCCTTCTCGTTGAAGTGCACCGCCATGCCCTGCGTCGAGCCGAGAATGATGTCGCGTGAGCCGTTGCTGAGATCCACGGCGAGCAGCTCGTCGCCCTCGTCGAGATTGATCGCGATGAGCCCATTCCGGCGCACGTTGGCGAACTGGTCGAGCTTCGTCTTCTTGATGACGCCCTGCCGCGTCACCATCACCAGATACCGTTCCCCTTCGAAATGGTGTACCGGAAAGACCGCCGTGACTTCTTCGCCGGGCGGCAAGGTGAGCAGATTGACGAGCGCGGTGCCGCGAGCTTGGCGCGTCGTATCGGGAATCTCGTAGCCGCGCAGCCGGTAGACGCGCCCCATGTTCGTGAAAAACAGCACGTGGTCGTGCGTTTTGGTGATGAAGAAGTTGCGCACGACGTCCTCGCGCTTGAGGTTTGAGATACCGGTCACGCCGCGACCGCCGCGAAGCTGCGTGCGGAACGTGTCGACGGAGACGCGCTTAATATAGCCGCCGACGGTGTAGGTGACGACGACGTCGATGTTCGGCGTGATTTGCTCGATCGAAATTTCGTCTTCGGCCGCTTCGATCGTCGTGCGCCGCTCGTCCCCGAAGCGCTTTTTGACGTCGAGCGTTTCGCTCTTGACGATCCCGGCGATACGGCGGGGGCTGCGCAAGATGTCCTGCAGCTCGGCAATCGTCTTGATGAGCTCGGCGTACTCGTCCTCGATCTTCTTTCGTTCGAGGCCGACCAGCGTGCGCAGGCGCATGTCGACGATGGCTTGAGCCTGTACGTCGCTCAAGCTGAAGCGCGTCGAAAGCTTTCCTTTTGCTTCGTCGGTCGTCTGGCTGCCGCGCACGATCTCGATGACTTCGTCGATGTGATCGAGCGCGATGCGGTAACCTTCGAGCAGATGCGCGCGTTCTTCGGCTTTGCGCAAGTCGTACGCGGTGCGCCGCGTAATGACATCCTTGCGGTGCGCGATAAAGTGCTCGAGCAGCTGCTTGAGCGTGAGCACTTGCGGCTCGAGCGCAACGGATCCGTCAGGGCGCGGTTGGCCAACGGGTACGAGCGCGAGCATGTTGAAGCCGAACGTCGACTGCAACGGAGTGTGCTTGAACAGCTGGTTGAGCACGATCTTCGGCGTCGCGTTGCGCTGCAGCTCGATGACGACGCGCATGCCTTTGCGGTTGGACTCGTCGTCGAGGCGCGCGATGCCGACGATTCGCTTCTCGGAGTAGGCATCCGAGATTGCTTCAATGATCCGGCCCTTGTAGACCTGATACGGGATCTCGGTAATAACGATCTTATGCTTGCCGCGCTCTTCGATGATCTCGGCTTTCCCTCGAATTGGGATCGAACCGCGGCCTGTTTTATACGCTTCGCGGATCGCCTCGCGACCCAAGATCGTTCCACCGGTCGGAAAATCAGGCCCGGTAACGATGTCGCACAGATCGTCGTCCGTTATTTTGGGATCGTCGATCAGTGCCGCAATCGCGTCGGCGATTTCGTTGAGATTGTGCGGCGGAACGTTCGTCGCCATGCCGACCGCGATACCGCTCGAGCCATTGAGCAGCAGTTGTGGGAGCCGGCCGGGAAGGACGCTCGGTTCGACGCCCTGATTGTCGAAATTCGCGACGAACGGTACGGTCTCTTTATCGATATCGGCTAAGACGTCGAGCGCAGTGCGCGCGAGCCGCGCTTCGGTATAGCGGTAGGCTGCGGGCGGGTCGGGATCGATCGAGCCGAAGTTGCCGTGTCCGTCCACAAGCGGATAGCGCAGCGTGAAGTCCTGGGCCATGCGCACCAGGGCATCGTAGACCGAGCCATCTCCGTGCGGATGGTAGCTCTTGAGCACTTCGCCGATGATACCGGCGCACTTGCGGTGCTGCTTACTCGGATCGAACCCCATCTCGCGCATCGCGTAGAGAATGCGCCGCTGCACCGGTTTGAGTCCGTCGCGCACGTCCGGCAATGCCCGCGACGCGATGACCGACATCGCATAGGAGAGATAACTCTCCCGCATTTCGTCTTCAACGTTGACCTGCGCTACGATATCGTTGTTCAATACTTACCTACAATCAATCATGTATTTATGCGACTAACTCTTCCCACCGAAGAAGAATTCGGCAACTTCGCCGCCGCTTTCGCGCGGCGTCTTCGGCCGGGCGACGTCGTCGCGCTCTCCGGACCGGTGGGAGCCGGCAAGAGCGCGTTCGTCCGAGCCGTCGTACGCGAGCTTCATGGCTCGGATCAGAGCTGCAGTCCCAGTTTCACGTTCCGCCACCGCTACGAGGGCGATCCGCCGATCGAACACATCGATTTCTTTCGCATCGACGATCCCGCCGAGTTAACGGAACTCGGCCTCGAGGAAGCGCTCGACGGCCACGCCGTCGCACTGATCGAGTGGTGGCGCAACGCGCCGGAGGCTATTCCGGCGCAGCGGTACGAAATCGAAATCCAGGGTGCCGGAGACCAGCCACGCACGATTACTCTTCGCGAAGCGCAGTGAACGTTCTTGCCCTCGACGCGGCGCTCGGCGGCTTTTCCACGGCGATTGCGCGTGACGGCAAAATTGCCGCTTCAAGCTTCGAACCGGGACAAGTCGCGCTCGAACGGGGGCTCGGACTCGTCGATGAGGTACTCTCGCGGGCGCGAGTTGCGCCCGAGCACATCGAGCGCCTCGCGGTCGGAATCGGTCCGGGGAGTTTCACGGGCCTGCGCATCGCAATCGCCTACGCAAAATCGCTCGCTGCGGTCTGGCGCCGCCCGCTCGTGCCGATCGACTCGTTCGACATGCTGGAATACGACGGCAACCTTGCCGAGGTGCTCACCGTCGTGTTCGGACGACCCGGCGTGATCTCGGCACGGTACCGGTCGCCCGCGATGACGCGCCGCGCCTCCGGACGTATCAGCGATGTGCTGGACGCGCTGCTGCCGTCCGGAAGGACCTCGCTTGCTGTGGTGGGGGCGCCGAAGGACGTTCTGGACGCACTCGCCGAACGCGCCATTATCGTGCGTGCATTTGAGCCCGCCGTTACGCCCGCCGCCGCAGCCGCCGCGCTGGCCGCCGGTTTTCGTACGCCGCCGAAGAGCTTGCACGAAGTGCGCGCCGATTACGGCGAACTTCCCGCCGCCACGCCGCCGAGATTCTAGCGAAGCTTCTTTCGATGAAAATGGAGCTCGACCGGCCGGCGCAACGGCCCAGCCGGTTCACTATTCAACCGATGGCTACGGCCGACATCGCTGCAGTGACCCGCATCGAACGCGCTTCGTTTACGACGATTTGGCCCTCGGACGCATTTTACAACGAGTTGAGCACGAACAAGTTGGCGCACTATTTCGTCGGCCGTTACGACGACCGCGTCGTCGCATATGGCGGCATTTGGGTCATTTTGGAAGATTCGCACGTTACGACCCTCGCGGTCGATCCCGAATACCGTGGGCGGCGGTTCGGCGAAGTTCTGTTGCTGCGCCTAATCGACGAGGCAGTCGAACGCGGCGCGGCCTGGATCACGCTGGAAGTACGCGAGAGTAACGTCGTCGCCCAGCGTCTCTATCGCAAGTATGGATTTACCACCGTCACGATGCGCAGCGGTTATTATAGCGACGACAACGAAAGCGCGTTGATCATGTGGGCTGGCAGCTTGCGCAGCGAGCTCTATCGCAACCGGCTACGCGTTTTGCGCGCGCGCGTGGAAGCGTGACGTTGACGTTCACGCAGCTGGCACGAAACGTTCGCGAGCAAATTGGCCAGGAGCATCGTTACGCGCACAGCGTGCGCGTCGCTCGCTGCGCCGATATCCTGGCGATGCGCCACGGGGTGAGCGGACGCAAAGCGCGCCTTGCCGGCATGCTTCACGATCTCGCCCGGCTCTATTCGCCAGAGCGTCTGATCGCCGAATCCGAAGCGCGCGGTTTTGTCATCGCGCCCGCGGAGCGAGACCACCCCACGCTGCTGCACGCGCGTCTCGGTGCGGCCCTGGCGAGGGAACGCTTCGGCGTCGAGGATCCTGAAGTACTCTCGGCGATCGAAAAGCACACACTCGGCGCAGACGAAATGTCGCCGTTGGACTGCGTCATCTATCTCGCGGACTCGCTCGAGCCGCACCGAAGCTTCGTCGAGCGCAACGGGCTCTGGCAGCTGGCGCTTCGCGACCTGCGCGCCGCGACGCGCGAGACCATGAATTTGAGCGCCGTGCACCACGCTCGCAAACGTGCACATTTGGAGGTGGGAACCTCCGGAGAAGTCCATGCACCGATCGTTGGCGGCGGCAGTTTCGCCGCACCGGAGGTTCCCTAGCATCGAGCTGATCGACGTCGTCCGCGAGAGCGCGCTCGACAAAAAAGGCGAAGCTTTCACCGCGCTCGACGTGAGCGGCCGGACGATCCTTGCCGACACGTTTGCAATCGTGACGGGACGTTCGAAGATCCAAACCCGCGCGATTGCCGACGCCGTGACCGAAGCGGCGCAGCACGAGGGTTACGCCGTGTCGCGCGTCGAGGGTTATAGCGACGGATCTTGGATCCTCATCGATCTCGGAAACGTGATCGTTCACGTTTTCACGCCCGAACAGCGCGAGTTTTACAACTTGGAACGGTTGTGGGCCCAGCTTGAACGAAAGGCAGAGGCGAATTGAGACGAAAGCAGCCGACGCATTCAACAAGGGTGCAACGCGCTCGCCGCAATTTTTGGATGCGCGCCGGCGTCTGGATCTTCATCGTCTTCTTTGCACTGAGCGTTGCAGGCGGATTGATCATCATTTTCGGAGCACATTGAGCGATGAAGGTTTCGGAGCCGCCGGCGCGCGAAGCGGCCGCGCTACACGCAAAGCACGTGCTCACGCCGTGGGTCGCGCAAGGCGCGCGCAATCCGCCCGTCGTCGTGCGCGGCGAAGGTTCGTATCTTTACGACGACCGCGGCAAACGCTATATCGATTTCTCGGCGGGCCTCGTTGCGGTGAATCTCGGCCACGGGCATGCCGCCGTTGCCGCCGCCATCGGCGAGCAAGCGCGGACACTTGCGTATGCCGCTCCGACCTTCGCGCACGACCGCCGAGCCGAGCTCGCGCGTGCCATTATCGAACTCTCACCGTGGAGCGACGGCGGTCGCGTCTTTTTCACGACGGGCGGCGGCGAAGCGAACGAGGACGCGATGAAATTCGCGCGCGTGCTGACCGGGCGGCATAAGCTGCTCACGGCATATCGTTCGTTCCACGGTTCGGCGCCGGGCGCGGGAACGCTCAGCGGCGAGAATCGGCGCTGGCCCAACGAGCCCGGGATTCCCGGCGTGGTGCGTTTCTTCGCGCCGTTTCCGTATCGCAGTCCGTTCCACACCCGCGACGCGGGTGAAGAGCTCGAGCGCGCCATCGATCATCTCGAGACCGTCATGAACTACGAAGGCGCAGCGAACGTCGCCGCGTTGCTGATCGAACCGGTCGTCGGCAGCAACGGCGTCATCCTTTATCCCGACGGCTATCTGGCGCGCGTGCGGGAGCTTTGCGACCGCCACGGCATTCTGCTGATTTTTGATGAAGTAATGACGGGTTTCGGACGGACCGGCGAGGCGTTTGCGGCGCAACGTTTTGGCGTAACTCCCGACATGTTTACCTTCGCGAAGGGCGTAACGTCGGCATACGTGCCGCTCGGCGGCGTTGCCGTTCGCGAGGATCTCGCGCAACGTTTCGACCGAACGCCGCTGCCGAGCGGCCATACGTTCAGCGGACATCCGGTCGCAATGGCGGCCGGCGTCGCGACGCTGCAAGCATATCGCGAGGAGCGAGTCTTCGAGCGAGCCCGCGACCTCGAACCGCAGCTGAGCGAAGGGCTCAATGCGCTGCAGCAGCGCCACCGCGTCATCGGCGAAGTGCGCGGCGTCGGCGCGTTCTTCGGTATCGAGCTCGTCGCCGATCGCGAAACGCGTACACCGCTGGTCCCGTGGCAAGGATCGTCCTCGCTGCAGCCGTTCTTCAACGATTTACTTGCGCGCGGCCTGTACGTGCTGGGACGCTACAACGTCGCGATCGTCGCGCCGCCGCTCACGATTTCATCGGAGCAGCTCGGCGAAGGTTTCGCTATTTTGGACGCCGCACTGGGGGAGCTGCAGGCGTCACCGTAATGCACGTGCAGGTTACCGATAAGGCAACGCGCGAGCCGATCGGGCGCGTTTCCATCGCGCGGGCCGCCGAAGTCGCAGAGGTTGTCGCGCGCGCGTCGGAAGCATTCGCGACCTGGAGCGACGTTCCGGTTGTGGAACGCGCGCGGTTCTTCTTCCGTTACGCCGACGCCCTCGAACGACGGCATCAAGACCTTGCGCTCTCTGTGTCGCGCGAAAACGGCAAGACGCTCGCCGATGCGCGCGGCGAAGTTCGCCGTGGCATCGAAGCGGTGGAGTTCGCATGTGGAATGCCGTCGCTGATGATGGGCGACGCGCTGTCCAACGTCGCGCGCGGCGTCGATTGTACCTCGACGCGCTATCCGCTCGGCGTTTGCGCGGGTATTACGCCGTTTAATTTTCCCGCGATGATTCCGCTGTGGATGTTTCCGATCGCAATCGCGGCCGGCAACACGTTCGTTCTCAAGCCGTCGCCACAGACGCCGCTAACCTCGGAGCGGCTGCTCGAGATCGCGCACGATTGCCGGTTTCCGGACGGCGTCTTAAGCGTCGTACACGGCGGACAGGAGACCGCGGAAGCGCTCATCGAGCATCCGGCGGTCGCCGCCGTTTCGTTCGTCGGGTCTTCGAAGGTCGCGCGTGCGATACAAGAACGTGCCGTACGGGCGCACAAACGCGTTCAGGCGCTGGGCGGCGCGAAAAATTACCTCATCGTCATGCCGGACGCCGTCAACGCAGCGACGTGCGAGGCGGTCATCGGCTCCGCATTCGGCGGCGCCGGCCAACGATGTCTCGCCGGCTCGGTCGTCGTCGCCGTCGGCGATGCCGGCGATGCGCTCGCGCCGATGTTAGTAGACGCGGCCGCACGGCTCCGGCTTGGCCGCGGCAGCGACGACGGCACCGAGATGGGGCCCGTGGTGAGCGATGACGCGCTTGCGCGCATCAACGGCTATGTGGAGCGTGATGTCGCGTCGGGGGCGCTCCTGTGTCGCCCTTCGACACAGCTCAGGGTGACACAGGAGCTTTCCGGCGCATTTCTCGAGCCACTCATCTTCGATCGCGTTGATCCGACCAGCGAGCTTGCGCGAGATGAGATCTTCGGGCCGGTGCTTGCAATCGTACGCGCGTCGTCGCTCGATGAAGCGATCGAGATCGCGAATCGCTCGCGCTACGGCAACGCTTCTTCGATCTTTACACGCGACGGCGGCAGCGCACGAGAGTTTGCCGCGCGCGTCGAAGTCGGCATGGCCGGTATCAATGTGGGAATTGCGGCGCCCATGGCGTTCTTCCCATTCGGTGGCGTGAAAGACTCGATCTTCGGCGATTTGCGCTGCCACGGTATGGATGCCGTCGCGTTTTATACGCAGCAGCGCGTCGTGGTCAGCCGCTGGCCTTCGTAGCCCGGAACCAAACGAACCCGGCGCCGACGAAGGCGACGAACGAGTAGCCGAACCAGCGCTGCGGCGGCGCGGGCACCGGGTAGAACAACGTAACGGCAGTCAGCAATAAGAGCAGCACGGCGATTGCAGAAATCGCGAGATCGATCGTCTTCAACGCGCCGACGCGCTTGCAAAAGACCGCGGCCGCAATCGCGACGAGCATGTAGATGAGAATGAAACCGAACGAGCTGAGCGTGCCGCAATTATCGAAGATGTCGATCGGCGAAACCCCGAACGCCAACGCAATCAATGCGGCCGCGGCCGTCGTCGCGATAACCGCCGTCACCGCTACGTTGGGCGTCGCGTGGTTGGGTTCGATTCGCGTAAACGCCGGCGGAAGCACCTTCGCCTCCGCCATCGCATACGCGATGCGGCCGCCGGTCGTGATGCACGCGAGGCAGACCGAGAACGCGCTGAAGACGGCTCCGATGGTGATGGGAATTGCGAGGTAGCCGAGCCCGTAAATGTCCACGAGGGTTTGCATAGGAAATTGCTGCTTGTCGAGCGGCTGCGGCGCGTGCGCGAGCCCGACGATCTGTGCGTAGGTCGCGATGACGAAGAACGCCGTGGCAAAAAGCACGCTGGCGATGACGGCGCGCGGAATGGTCACGAGCGGCTGCTTTGCTTCGGCGCCGAATGCCGTCGCGCTCTCAAACCCGACGAAGCTAAAGACGGCAAACGCAATCGCGAAACCGACGCCGCCGGGAAAGCCGCCGGCGACGTGCACCTGCTTGGCGTCGAGCGTTGGACCGTGTGCGTGCAACACGATCGCGACGAGCAGGCAAACGATGCCGACCGAGATCGCCTCGAGCACGAGCATAACGATTGCGGAGACCTGCACGCCGCGATAGGCGAGTTGCCAGGCAACGGCAGCCAGCACGATGACGATCGCGGCGGCCGGCACGTGCATGCCCATCGTGTCGAAAAGCTTTCCTACGAAGAGCGCCATCGCGCCAAGCACCGCGGTCGCGACGAAGCCGTATGACCAAAGGAGCGTCCAGCCGCCGATTGCCCCGGTTGCCGGACCAAGATGCTCGGCTACGTAATGGTACATCGAGCCGGCAGCGGTCGATCGCCGCGCGAATTGGTTGATGCAAAGCGCGACGAAGACCAGCATCGTCCCGCCGAAAACGTATGCGAGCCACGTTCCATTGCCGGCGAGCGCATACATGTACGGCGCGATCAGGAGCGGCGTCATGCTCGGCCCGATCAGCGCAATGGAGGTCGCCAGGACCTCGATGAAGCTCAGCGAGCCGGCCTTCATAAGGGGAAACTTCGACTCGAAAGGATAGTAGAACTTCGCATGAACGCCATCGCGATTCGAAACCGATTGCTTGCCGGCGCCGCAGCGGCGTTGATCGCAATCCCGCCAGCCTTGCCGGCCGGGGCACGCCAATTCGTACAGGACCAGGCGGGCATGTTCTCGGCGTCGACCGTCGCACAGCTCAACGATCGAATCGGCAACTTCAACTCGCAAACCGGTAAAGAAATAGTCGTCGTTACGACTGCATCGCTTGGCGGAGCGACCCTCACCGATGCGGCGAGCACGGCGTTCTCCCAACAGAACGTCAACGGCGTACTAATTTTCATCGCCCGCGACGATCGGCGCGACATTATCGTGCCCGATCGCGCCGGCGCACGCGCAGGATGGTTCACTCCCGACGTGCTGCGTTCGATTCGCACGGCGATGGAGAACCAATTCCGCGATGGGAATTACGATGCCGGTATCACCGGCGCCGTCGATGCCGTTCTGAACGTCTATCGCGCGCACACCGGAAGCCTGCAAGGGCGAGCGGCAAATGCACCGCTTGCGGCATCCGGCGGCGGGCAAACCGGAGGATTACACATCTCGATGTTCTGGTGGATCATCATTGCAGTCGTCGCCTTTCTCGTGTTGCGCTCGATACTGCGCGCGATGTCGGCGCCGCGATATTACGGCGGGGCGCCCGGGGCGCCCGGCGCACCGCCGCCCGGCGCACCGGGCTATGGTCCCGGATACGGATACGGCGGCTACGGCGGCGGCGGAAGCTTTTGGAGCGGCCTGCTCGGCGGGCTCGGCGGCGCGTGGCTGGGCAACGAACTTTTTCGCGGCGGCGGTGGCGTTGCGCCGACGCAAGCCGGACAACTCCCATCAGATACCGGCGGCGGTTGGGGTGCGGCCGATTCGGGTGGATGGCAATCGGATGCGGGGCAACCCGATATGGGATCGGCCAGCAGCGGCGATTGGAGCGGCGGCGGATTCGGCGGCGATTCGGGCGGCGGCGATTTCAGCGGGGGAGGCGGCGACAGCGGCGGCGGATGGTAGGCGTCTATGCGACGTCTCTTTGCCGTATGCTTCACGTGCGTACTCATTGCCTACGGCGCAATCGTTCCGGCCGGCGCGGCCGCGATTGCGCCATCATATCTCAGCGGTCTGCATTGGCGGCTGATCGGGCCCTTCCGCGGCGGTAGAGCGCTTGCGGTCGCCGGGGTGCCGGGCGAACCGAACCACTTCTATTTCGGTGCGGTCGACGGCGGCGTTTGGGAAACGCTCGATGCCGGACGAACGTGGAACCCAATTTTCGACGATCAGTCGATTGCGTCGATCGGTGCGATCGCCGTTGCGCCCAGCAATCCGCGCGTGCTGTACGTCGGAACCGGCGAAGCCGATATGCGCTCCGATATCGCGTACGGCGACGGCGTTTACAAATCGGTCGACGGCGGCAAGAGCTGGACACACGTCGGGTTAGCCGACACCAAACAAATCGGTGCGATCGTCGTCGATCCGCACGATGCCGGCGTCGCGTACGTCGCGGCGCTCGGCCGGCCATATGGACCCAATGCGGACCGTGGCGTCTTCAAGACGACCGACGGTGGAAAAACGTGGGCGAAGGTTCTGTACAAAGGTCCCGACGTCGGTGCAATATCGCTCGCGATGGCGCCCGACAATCCGAACGTGGTCTATGCAGCGCTGTGGCAAACGCGCCGGCCGCCGTGGAACGTGTATCCGCCGTCGAACGGGCCGGGTAGCGGTCTATACAAAACCATCGACGGCGGCGCGAGTTGGACGCAACTCACAACCGGGCTTCCCGCGCACGTCGGACACATCGGCCTTTCGATCTCCGCCGCGGCGCCGCATCGCATTTACGCAAACGTGGACAGTCCGCCGAAACTCGGCGGCATTTATCGCTCCGACGATGCCGGCGCTACGTGGACGCTCGAGAACGGGGCGAAGCGCCTCTGGCAACGCGGCTGGTACTTTAGCGGCATCACGGCCGACCCGCGCAATCCCGACGTCGTCTACGTCATGAACACGTCGACGTATCGTTCGGCGGACGGCGGCAAAAGTTTCGAGGCACTCATCGGCGATCCGACCGGCCCCGACTTTCACGCACTCTGGATCGATCCGAACGATTCCAACCGGATGATTTTGTGCAGCGATCAAGGCACAATCGTAACCGTCAACGGCGCAAAGACCTGGAGCTCGTGGTACAACCAGCCGACGGCGCAGTTCTATCACGTAGCCACCGACAAAGCGTTTCCGTATAATGCATACGGCGCCCAGCAAGATTCCGGCGCCGCGATGGCGACGAGCCGCGGGCGTTATGGAACCATTTCAAACCAGGATTTCCGGCCGCTCGACGTCGGCGGCGAAAGCGGCGCACTCGCGCCCGATCCGCGTCATCCCAGCATCGTGTATGGTTCCGGGTTCAGCCCGACGCGCGAGATTCCGGCGACCGGTTGGGAACAGAGTATCGACCCCACGATCGCGCATCCGGAGACGGTCTGGCGCAATACCTGGACGCTTCCCATTGCATTCTCACCGGCCGATCGTCAATCGCTCTATCTCTCTCATCAAAATATCTTTCGTTCGCGCGACGGCGGCGCCACGTGGCACATCGTGAGCCCCGATCTCTCCCGGCCCAACGAGGGAACGCCGTCAAACCTCGATCCCGCGACGCTAGCCGACAACAATAACGTGCAGCGCCACGGAGTTGTCTACGCGATCGCGCCGTCACCGCTGCGTGCCGATCTGGTGTGGGCCGGAACCGATGACGGCTACGTTTGGGTAACGCGTGACGGCACACACACTTGGCACAACGTGACTCCGCCTCAGCTGACGGCGTGGAGCAAAGTCGGCATCATCGAACCTTCCCATTTCGACGCCGCGATCGCGTACGCCGCGATCGACCGGCATCGCCTCGACGATTACCGGCCGTACATTTACCGCACGCGCGACGGCGGCGCGACGTGGACCGCGATTGCAAACGGCATTCCCAACGGCGCCTTCGTCAACGCCGTGCGGGAGGATCCGGTACGGCGCGGCCTTCTGTACGCGGGCACGGAACGCGGCGTCTACATCTCGTTCGATGACGGCGCAGTGTGGCAGCCGTTGCAACTCAACTTACCGATGACCTCGATCCGCGACATCGAAGTGCATGGCGACGATCTCGTCATCGCGACGCACGGTCGCGCTTTTTGGGTGATGGACGACATCACGCCGTTGCGTCAAATGGGCGATGCGCTCGCCGCGGATGGTGCGTATCTCTTCGCGCCGGCGAGTGCGTACCGGCTGCGGCCGGCGAATCAGGAAGGAACGCCGCTGCCCGTCGACGAGCCGCAGGCCGAAAATGCGCCGGACGGAGTTTACGTCGATTACTATCTCGCCGGCGTTCCGCACACGCCCGTCGTTCTGGACGTCATTGCGAGCGACGGCAGCGTCGTGCGTCATTGGTCGAGCGCGAATCCGCCCAAACCGGTCGACCCGAAGTCGATTACCTTCCTACCGCGTTGGCTTCCGCAACATCCGGTACCGACCGCCGAATCGGGCGCGCATCGCTTCGTTTGGGATTTCCACGAAAAGAGTCCGGACGGACCGCTGCTTCCACCCGGCTCGTACACGATTCGGCTCGCCGTGAACGGGCATACCTACGAGCGAACCGTGCACGTCTTGCGCGATCCGAGAATCGTTGCTTCGGACGCCGATCTGCGCGCGCAGTATGACTTTACGCGGCAGGTCATCGCGTTACGCGCCGAGGTCGGGGCATCGCGCGCAAAGGCCGAAGCGACGGCGAAAGGCCTAACCGGCGAGCACGCGAGCGCATATCGGCGGGACGTCGTCGGCGAAGAGGCGCCCGAGAATCCGGACGATTCGATGGGCGTGTACTCGCACGATCTCAGCAGCTTTCTCTATTTGGAAGGCCAGCTCGACGCCCTGGAGAGCGCCGCTCAGAGCGCCGATGCCGCACCGACGCCGACGATGCGCACCGCGTACGGAAAACTCGAGGCGATCTATCGCCGGACCCTCTCAGCGGCCGGAATTTAACGTCTGAGCGTACCAGTTCTCGAGGTCGGCGTGAAACTGCGCGAGCGCCTCGGGGTGCACGTAGACCATGTGTCCGGCCTCGTAAAATCCGTAACTGATGTTCTTCTGCAGCGTGGATGGAACCATCAAGTGATTGAGGGTGTACACGGTCGCGTAGAACGGTGTCGCAAAATCGTAGTACCCGCTCGCCGAAAAGATCCGTAGATTCGGGTTGAAGGCCATCGCGGCCGCCAAATCTTGCGCGGTATTCACGGGAACGTTGTCGTTATGCTTCCATTCCCATTGCCGAAAGAGCGGCGCGATCGGCCGGTAGACGAGCGTCGTCTGGTACCCCAGCACCTGACGGACGTAATAGTTGCCGGCGCCAACGTACGCGGCGTCGATCGAGGCATCCGTCGGATCGAAATCCATGGAATCCGAGATGCGATCGAGCGCCACGGAAGTATATCGCGCGTCGAGACGGCCCGTCGCCACGCCGGATTCACGAAGCACTTCGGTTTGATAGCGTCCATACGGAATGCGAAGGTTCGACTGCCGAATGAACTGCTCCGAAAGTCCGGTATATTGATGGAGTTTTGACACGACGTCGGCATACTCACTCGGCGCGAGCTTCGCGCCTTGCGCGAGCGCAAGCAGATACTCGTTCATCGCAAAATCTTCGACCTGCGGCAGAAACGCACTCAGGGTTGCGGGCGCTCCCGGAAGCCTGTGATGGTACCACGACGCGGCGGCCTCAGTCGGCAAGTACAGCACCGAGGCCCAGTCGTTGCCGCCGATCGGCGACGGGCTGAAATTGATGCTCCAATCGAGCGAAAAGTCGAGCACCGATGAAAGCAGCACGACGCCGTTGATGCCGACACCCTCTCGCTGCAGCGCATTGACCAGCATGGCCGAGCGCGGCGTTCCGTACGACTCGCCGAAAAGAAACTTCGGCGAGTTCCAACGTCCAAATTGATTCAGGTAGCGCGTCACAAATTGCGCGAAGGCTTTGACGTCGGGATCAACCCCAAAGAAATCGGACGGCTTTCCGGCGCCCACGATACGGCTGAACCCGGTCGCCGGTGCGTCCACGAAGACTAAATCCGTGCGGTCCAGCAGCGAATACTGATTGTCGACGAGATTGAACGGCGCGTTCGGCGTCGGCGCCGCATCGCCGGCTTGCACGCGCACCGGTCCAAACGAGCCCATGCGCAGCCAAATCGTCGAGCTGCCCGGGCCGCCGTTGTACAGAAAGGTTACCGGCCGCGTTCGCGGATCGGCGCCGTCGAGCGTGAACGCGGTGTAGAACATCCGCGCCGTCGTGTCGCCTTTCTCGTTCTCCAGCGCAATCGTGCCGGCGCGTGCGGTGTACGCATACGACTTACCCGCGAGCGCCAGCGTGTGTGTGCTGACGGCATCGGGCGGATAAGTTCCCGACGGCTCCGGCTTCGGCGTTGCCGGTGCCGCGGCGATGAGCGCGCTCGCGGCGATCGCGTAGAGCAGTTCACGCATGCGCCAACGACCTCGCGTACCAGCGTTCCAAGTCGTCGTGGAAGCGCGCCAGGGCGTTAGGATGGAGATAGACCATATGCCCCGAGTCGTAAAAACCATAGGTGATGTTGCTTTGCAGCGGCGGCGCCAGGTTGAGGTGATTGAGGGCAAAAACGGTTGCGAAGAACGGCGTCGCAAAATCGTAGTAGCCGTTTGCGGAAAAAATCTTTAAGTGCGGATTGTAGGTCATGGCCTGCGCGAGATCCGGCACGACGTTGAGCGACTGCGCGTTGGCGCCGTGCTTGAAATCCCACGTCTCACCGTTGGCGTAAATCAAGTTATAGATCTCGCCGCGATAGAGCAACGGCGTATGGTATCCGAGCGTTTGCCGCAGATAATCGTTGCTCGTCGTGACGAAGGCCGAATCGATCGCGGCATCGGTCGCATCCCAGTCGGGGGAAATCTCCGGCCGATCGATCACGTAGGTCGAAAATCTCGAATCGATGCGCCCGACCGTCACGCCGCGCTGACGCAGCACCTCGTTTTGAAAGCGGTCGTACGGCACGCGCAAATTCGACTTGCGAATGTAATCTTCCGAGAGCCCGGTATATCGATGGAGCTTCGCAACGACGTCGGCGTAGCGATCGGGCGAGAGCAGCGCGCCGGCAGCGAGCGCTTGGAGGTATTCGGTGAGCGCGAAGTTCTGGACTTCGGGCAGCAAGACCGAAAGCGACGGCGATCCCGGCAAGACGTGATGGTACCATGCCGTCGCGGCTTCGGTCGGCAGATAGAGCACGTAACCCCAGTCGCCGCCGCCAATCGGCGCGCCGTCGTTGTAGTCGATCTCCGAATTAAGGAAGGACGAGAGCAAAACTACGCCGTTGAGCGAAATGCCGTCGTCCTGAAGTTTCTTCGCGAGCACCGCGGAACGCATCGTGCCGTACGACTCACCGAAGAGAAAGCGCGGAGAGTTCCAACGGTTAAACCGCGTTATGTAACGCTGGATAAACTGCGCGAATGCGTCGGCGTCCTGATCCACGCCCCAAAGATCTTTCCGCGTGCCCGCTCCGACGATGCGGCCAAAGCCGCTGCCCGGCATGTCGATAAAGACGAGATCGGTGCGATCGAGCAGCGAATATCGGTTGTCGACGACGTGGTACGGCGGCGGCCCGGTGAGTCTTCCGTCCGCCGTCGCGACGCGCACGGGGCCGAAGGAACCCATCCGCAGCCACATCGTCGAGCTGCCCGGACCGCCGTTATAAAGAAACGTGACGGCGCGGTGCGACGGGCTCGCGCCGTCGAGCGTGTACGCGGTATAAAAGACGCGCGCGATCGGCTCGTCCTCGCCGTTGCGCAGCGTGATCGTTCCGGCGCGCGCCGTGTAGGCAAACGTCCGGCCTCCCAAGCCGATCGTGTGATGCGTGACGGCATCGGGCGTTGACGGAGGCGGCGCCTGTTTGGCGATCCCGGGCGTGCACGGGCACAGCACGAAGAAGCTCGCAAGCAATGCGAGCGACGGCAAGAAGTTGCGCCGCGGAGTTCTCAACCTGGAGACCGCGAATATTGCAGCACGATACGCCGCTCCTGCCGCGGGTTCACGCCGAAGCATCAAAGTTGCTTCAAAACTACTTGGCCGATCCGTAGAGCTCGTTCTTCAGCCGCATGATTGCACCGGAGATCGAATCGAGGTACGGCCACATGAGGCCCTTGATGCGCTTGAGGCGCTCTTCGCCTTGCGGCGTGATGGCGTAGACGCGCCGCGAGCGCTTGGTTGGGTGATCCCATGACGCGCTTACGAAGCCTCGCTCTTCCAACCGGCGCAGCAATGGATAGATCTTATTGGTATTGACGGCGACCAAATCGCCGCAAAGATCCTCGATTCGCTGCATCAAGCCGTAGCCGTGGTCCGGACGCCGCTCGATCAGATGAAGCAGCAACGCGGGGAAGACCGTCTTGCTCTTGATCGGGCCGCGAACGACATCGTCGATCGGATGGCCGGCGCTAGACGGCGGCGTGCGCGGGGACCTCACGGGCATAAGCCTCCTCGATCTCGTGCGCGTAGCGAGTCTCGACCACGCGCCGTTTGATCTTCATTGACGGCGAGAGCTCGCCGCCGTTGACGCTGAAGTCATGCGGTATGACGATGACGCGCCGAATCTGTTCGTAGGTTTCTAGCCCGTGCGTCTGCTTGTGAACTTCGTGGGTGACGAAGGCATGGACGTCACTGCGCTGCGCCAGCGTCTCCGGCGTCAACTCCTTCGGCAAATCCGGCAGCTCGTGGCGGAGCAGCGGCCAGTTCGGCGAGATGAGCGCAATCGGATACGGCCGCCCTTTGCCGATGACCAAGGCGTGGACGACGTAGATGGAGCGCTTGATGCTTGCCTCGATGCGCGCCGGCGAAACCCATTTTCCCGTGCCCGTCTTGAAAATTTCGTTCTTCCGGTCGGTGATGCGCAAGAAACCCGCGGCATCGATCTCGCCGACGTCGCCGGTGTGCAGCCAGCCGTCAACGATCGCCGCAGATGTTGCCTGCGGATCGCGGTAGTAGCCTTGCATGACGTTGCGTCCGCGCACCAACACCTCACCGTCCTCCGCAATGCGTACCTCCACGCCGCGCGGAGGTCGCCCCACCGCACCGTATTGGTTATCCGAAAGCCGGCTCACCGATACGATTGGAGAGGTCTCGGTAAGGCCATAGCCTTGCATGATGGAAATTCCGAGACCCAAGAAGGTCATCGCGGTATCGATATGCAGCGGCGCACTGCCGCTGGTCAAGAATCGCAGGCGATCGAGTCCCAGCGTACGACGAATTTTCGCGAGCACGAGGCGTTCTGCGAGTGCATACTGGAGCCGCAACCACGGCGTCGCTTTTCCACCGAAGGTTATCGCGGCTGCATAGCGCCGCGCAATCGCGAGCGCCCACGGAACGAGCCGGGCTTTCAACCCGCCCTCGGTGCGCGCTTGTCCCTTGATGCCGGTCAATACGCGATCGAAGATCCGCGGCACCGCCGTCATTTCGACGGGGCGGACGTCGCGCAGATCGGCCAGCAGCTCGTTGGGATCGTGACAGATGAAATAGCGCACCATCGCGATAAGGTAGATGTACACGATCGTGTGTTCGTAGATGTGCGAATACGGCAGCACGGACAGCACGTCGCGACCGCCTTCGATGCCCTCAAATCCCCGTTCGAGCGAGACGCGCGCGTCGAACCCGAGATTATCGTGCGAGAGCATCACGCCTTTGGGTCCGCCGGTCGTTCCGGACGTGTAGATGAGAACGGCAAGATCGTCAGGCAGCAGCGTTGCTTCGTACGCGGCCGGGAGCTCGGGACGCGCCGCGCGCACCTGCGCCCCGCGCGCCTCGAACGCGGCCAGACCGTCGGAGCCGGTCGAGTCGAAGCGAACGGTTTGCGGAAGCGTAGCGCCGCCATCGCGCAAGCGCGCGAGCGTCTCGGCGGAATCAACGAAAAGCAGTCGCGCGCCGGAATGCTGCAAGATATAAGTCGTAAGATCGGACGCTTGGGTCGGATAGATCGGGACGACGACGCAGCCCGCAAAGAACGTCGCAAAGTCGCAGACGATCCAATCGATGCAGTTGTGAGCGATGAGCGCAACGCGATCGCCTGCGGTCAAACCGGCGTCGCGGATCGCACAAGCAACGTTCTCGACTCGCTCCAGCAAATGGCCGCTCGACGTCGGCGTCCACTCTCCCGCGACGCGCTCGACGAGCACCTCGTCGCGCGGTTTCGCGAGCGCTTTCCGAATTAAGTTTGGAAGCGTCTCTTTCTCGGGAAGCACCGATGAAACCAAAACGCAAATTCAATGCGCGTTACGCGCTGACGAACCCTGGTCGAACCGCGTTACGGTTGGCGAAGGTAGGCTCGAGCGCGTTCCAGACGCGACTGCGTCATCCCGGCCACGTCGAGCAACTCATCGAGCGATGCGTACGGGCCTTGCAGTTGCCTCAGCTCAACGATGCGCGCGGCTACGGCGCGTCCGATCCCCGGGACGCGCGCGAGCTCGCTTGCCGCCGCCGCATTGACGTCGACGCTGCCGGCCGGCGGGGTTCGAATGCCGTGCCGGCGCGCTCCGTGCGGCGCAGCGCTGGTATGGCGCGTCTCGCCCGCCCGCGGCACGTAGATTTCGTCGCCGTCTTGCGCGTGTGCCGCGAGATTGATGCCGGCGGCATCGGCGGTTGGGATGAGTCCGCCGGCCAGCGCGACTGCCTGCGCGTTCCGAGCGCCGGCGTGGAGGTGATAGAGGCCGGGCCGGGCTACCGCGCCTGCCACGTAAACGACGGCATCGTCATCGGCGACACGATCGGCGCCATGGCGACCCGACCGTTCAAAACGCACTGCGGGTGCTGACGGTTGGGCGGTGATGGCCGTAACGGGCTGCGCGAACGGCGAGCGAGCGGGGCGGTACAGAGCGAAAATGGCGACGGCCGCGACGGCCGCAACCAGAGCGATTCTCGGTATCATGTACTTCAATCACGCGCGGTGGTGCGGCGAAAAGGGTAGCGGCGCAGCCGCTCACCGTGTACGATGCTGAAGATGTACGACTTCGCCGCAATCGAGCGCAAGTGGCAGTCGCGCTGGGAGCGCGACCGCCTTTATCGCACTGCCGATGCGCCGGAGACACGTAAGTACTACTCGATGGAGATGCTGCCGTATCCGTCGGGCGATTTGCACGTGGGGCATGCCAAGAATTATGCATTCGGCGATGCGGTCGCACGGATGATGCGCATGCTCGGCTACAACGTGCTGCATCCGATGGGCTGGGACGCGTTCGGTCTCCCTGCGGAGAACGCGGCAATCGACCGCGGAATCGATCCCGCGGTCTGGACGACGGAAAACATCCTGAACATGCGCCGGCAGATCCGCCTGATGGGAACCAGCTACGATTGGTCGCGCGAAATCGCGACCTGCGAGCCGGAGTTCTACCGGTGGAATCAATGGCTCTTTCTGCGGCTCTTCGAGCGCGGGCTTGCATATAAGCGAGAGGCGCCGGTGAACTGGTGTCCGCACGATCGCACGGTGCTCGCCAACGAGCAAGTCATCGACGGGCGCTGCTGGCGCTGCGAACACCTCGTAGAGCGGCGTAACCTTTCGCAATGGTTCTTGCGCATCACGGCCTATGCCGACCGGCTCGTTGCGGATTTGGACAGACTCGGCGGCTGGCCGGAGCGGACGCGCACGATGCAGCGCAATTGGATCGGACGCAGCGAAGGCGTCGCGGTCACGTTCGCCGTCGAGGGACTCGACGTGCCGATCGAGGTCTTCACGACGCGCGCCGACACCATCTACGGCGCCACGTTTCTTGCCGTAGCGCCGGAGCATCGCATCGTGCAGTCGCTGCGCGCAATCGTTTCGGCGGATCGTGCCGTCGCGATCGACCGTTTCGTCAAGGAATTAAGCTCCAAGTCGGAGCTCGAGCGGACCAGCTTGATGGAAAAACAGGGCGTCTTTACCGGCGCGTACGCGATTCATCCGCTCTCGCGCGAGCGCGTTCCGATCTGGCTTGGGAATTACGTCCTCGCGGAGTATGGAGGCGGCGCGCTGATGGGCGTGCCGGCGCACGACGAACGCGACTTCGATTTCGCGACGAAACACGGAATCCCGATCGTGCAAGTCATCCTTCCGGAGAGCGCCGCGGCGGCGACGCCGTTTGACAAGCCCTTCGTCGAAGACGGGCGATTGATCGCAAGCGCAGAGTTCAGCGAGATGTCGAGCGTCCGCGCGCGCGAAGCGATCGCCGCGCGCCTTGCAGCAATGGGCGCCGGCGAACCACGCGTGACCTACAAACTGCGTGATTGGCTGATCTCCCGCCAGCGGTATTGGGGCACGCCGATACCGATTGTTTACTGCGAGGCCTGCGGTGAAGTCGCCGTTCCCGATGAGGAGCTGCCGATTCTGCTGCCGCCGCGCGAGCGCGCGACCGGTGAAGGTTCCCCACTGGGATCGATCTGCGCGTTCGTTAACACGACGTGCCCGAAGTGCGGGGGCCCGGCGCGGCGGGAGACGGACACAATGGATACGTTCTTCGAGTCCTCGTGGTACTTTCTGCGCTATCTCGATCCGCACAACGACCGGCAGCCGTGGGATCCGCAGCGCGCGGCGCAGTGGATGCCCGTCGATCAATATATCGGCGGCGCCGAGCATGCGGTGCTGCATCTGCTTTATTCGCGCTTCTTCTACAAGTTTTTTCACGACGAGGGTTGGGTCACGGGAAGCGACGAGCCGTTCGAGCGTCTCTTCCATCAAGGGCTCGTTTTGCGCGACGGCGACAAGATGTCGAAGTCGCGCGGCAACGTCGTCGGCATCGACGAAACGGCCGAGCGTTACGGCGTCGACGCCATGCGGCTCTTCTTGATGTACGTCACGCCGCCGGAAGAGACGAGCAACTGGACCGATGCCGGCATCAGCGGGCGCGTGCGCCTGCTCAACCGCATATGGCGTGCCTGCGAACGTCACTTTGACGAAAAACCCACCGCCGGCCCCATGCCCGCCGCGGAAACTGACGCCGAGAAAGCGCTCTTGCGGGCGGTACACGTCGTCGCGAAGTCCGCAATCGACGAAACCATGACGCCCCGATTTCATTACAACACGACCATCGCCAAACTGGACGAGCTGGTCAACCTTATGACCGCAGCGGCGCCGCAACCGGCGTCGCCGGCACTTCGGTATGGGGTGCAAATGCTGCCGATCCTTATCGCTCCATTCGCGCCCCACATCGCCGAGGAGCTTTGGGAACGGCTCGGCAACGAAACGTCGGTGCATCTGCAGCGCTACCCCGAACCCGACGCGCGCGCGCTGACGGTCGAGGAAATTACACTCGTCGTGCAAGTCAACGGTAAAGTTCGCGCGCGCATTCCGGCGCCGGCCGGGGTCGGTGAAGAGGAAGCGCTCGCACTTGCGCTTGCCGACCCCAACGTGCGCGCGCATATCGACGGTAAAGAGCTTAGAAAGCGAATCTACGTGCCGGACAAACTGCTCAACTTGGTGGCGTGATGAATCAAGAGCAAACCCTCTCCAGCGACGTTTGCATCGTCGGCGGCGGTCCGTGCGGCGTCTTCTTGGGCGTTTTGCTGGCGCGCGCCGGTGTCGACGTCATCGTGCTCGAAAAATATCCCGACTTCTTCCGCGACTTTCGCGGAGATACGGTTCATCCGTCGACCCTGCAGCTGCTCTACGAGCTCGGGTGGCTCGACGAGTTCCTCGCGATGCCGCACAATGAAATTCGAAACGTCAGTGCGGACGTCGGCGGAGAAACGGTACACGTGGCCGACACCACGCATCTGCCGACGCGCTGCAAGTTCGTCGTTCTCATGCCGCAATGGGATTTCTTAAATTTTCTGGCGGAGCGCGGGCGCCGGTACCCGGGGTTCCATCTGATGATGCAAACGGCCGGGGTGGGGCTGATCCGCGACGCGGATCGCGTAACCGGCGTGCGCGCAACGGGGCCAAACGGCGAGCTCCAAATCGCGGCGAAACTCGTGGTCGGCGCCGATGGCCGTCACTCGACGATCCGCGATCTGGCGGGCTTCGCGGTCGAAGACCTCGGTGCACCGATGGACGTGCTGTGGATGCGCATTCCAAAACATGCGAGCGATCCCGTTCAGCAACTCGGCATCATCCGTCCCGGACGCCTGCTCGTGATGCTCGACCGCGGCGATTATTGGCAGTGCGCGTATTTGATTCGCAAGGGCGGTTTCGACGACCTCAAAGCGCAGGGTATCGAAACGTTGCAGCGATCGCTCGTCGAGATGGTCCCGGTCTTGGCCGATCGCATAACGGTTTTGAACGATTGGTCGAAGGTTTCGATGCTGCAGGTCTGCGTCGATCGCCTCGCGCGCTGGCACTTACCGGGCGTGCTCTGCATCGGTGATTCCGCCCATGCGATGTCGCCGATCGGAGGAATCGGGATCAATCTCGCGATTCAAGACGCCGTCGCGGCCGCCAACGTTCTGGCGGTTCCGCTTCGCAATGGTCGTACGCCGAGCGAAGCCGACCTTCAACGTATCCAAGACCGGCGCATGTTCCCGACCAAAGTAACCCAAGATTTCCAGCTCTTCATCCAAAATCGCGCGATCGATCCGTTGCTTCACGGCGCGCAGATACAGCGGGCGCCGCTCGCAATGCGGCTTCTCAACGAATTCCCGCGCCTGCGCCGCCTTCCGGCCCGGCTAATCGGCATCGGAGTGCGCCCCGAACACGTACGTACGCCGGATGCGTACGCTCCCTAAAGGCCCTCGCGCGCGAGCATCGCCGCATAAATCTCTCTGACGCGCTCCAGCGTGTCGATCTGGTCGGGCGGTTTGTCGTCGCGGACACGCACGATGCGCGGAAAGCGCAAAGAGAATCCACTCTCGTGCAGGTCGCTCTCTTGTATCACGTCAAACGCGACTTCGAGTACGAGCTTCGGCTCGACCGGAATCTCGTGCGCTCGCGCCTTCTCGCGTTGATGCGATTGCGGCAAGCGATGCTCCAAGAACCACTGCGTTAACTCGGCGATCTCGGCGTCGGTCAAGCCCGAATATGCTTTGCCGATCGCGCAGAGTTTTCCATCGTCTCCGCGAACCGCGAACGTATAGTCGGAAAGCACATTGGCCCGTTTACCGTTGCCCCACTCCACCGCGACGACGGCCACATCGAGAGTCGTCAGCTCGCGCTTGAGCTTGAGCCACCACTTTCCGCGCCGGCCCGGCGCATACGGTGAGTCGGCGCGTTTGAGCATGAGACCCTCGTTGCCGCGAGCGCGCGCCGCGTCGAAGCGCGCGTTCACCTCCGCTGCGGCGACTTCGACTGCCGTGTCAAAGGGCGCATGCTTTACGTACGTATCGGATTGGAAAAGATCGGCGAGGCGCTCCCGCCGCATCGCCAACGGCGCGTCGAGCAGCAGCTCGTCGCCCAGCGCGAGAACGTCGAATACGACGTAAGCGATCGGAATGTCCCGCAAGAGCTGTTCCTCCACGTTCCTGCGCTGCAGCCGCGCTTGCAGCAAACGGAACGGCAGCACCCGACCCTCCCGCATCGCGACGATTTCGCCGTCGAGGATCGCATCGGTCGAGATAGAGCCGAGCGCGCCCGCTACTTCGGGATACGATGCCGTAACGTCGTTGAGGCGGCGCGAGAAAATCTTGACGCTGCCGCTACGAATGTGGGCCTGCGCACGGATCCCGTCATACTTGTCCTCGACGTGCCACGCTGCGGCGCCGAGATCCTTATAGACGTCACCGTACGGCACCGGCGTCGCAAGCATGAAGCCGATCGGCGTGCCATAGTCGACCCGTAACGCTGAGAGCGTACCGTTTTTGGCGGCCAGTGCCGCGGCTCCCACATCGCCGGAGGTCATTGCGCCGCGCCTGACCGCCGCAGGATCCGCGTCGAAAGCGCGCGCTATCGCATCGAGCACGAGACCTTCACGTAGACCGACGCGCAGATCGCCGGTAATGATTTTGACGACGTACGTTGCGCAAAGCGGGTCGTCGCAGGCGCGCAGAATCTGCTCGAGCACGGCCTCACGGCGTCGACCCGAACGTTTGCCCGACGCTGCCGCAATGTCGCCAAAGAGTGCGTCGAGCCGAGCCGGCGTGAGGCGGTCGCCGAAGAGCATCGCGTCGCGCGGCGGGGCACGGAGTGCGCCGAGTGCCGCACCGAGGTCGCCGGTGTCGCGATAGCGGCGCCCGAGTCCGGCATCGTCAAAGCGCCAAATCCGGCGCGCGACTTCAACGATGGTACGGCCGCCTATCGATAGAGTCCGATGATCGCGCGCGGCAAACGGCGTTCCGCTGAAAAAGCGCGTCGCGGCGACCAGATCCGCGTCGTCGAGGGTGCGGAGATATTCTGCAAGCAGCGCGATTTTTTCGAGCTTCGCGGGACGAGCCGCGATCGCTTCGGCGGTGGCGGCGAATCGTTGCATCGCTCGGACTTCGCTCCTCTAGTACCCCGGCGGCAATCGCTCGAAGTATTCGTACGTCGCTCGAATTCCGTCGCGTAACTCCGTTTGCGAAGCCCATCCGAGCTGCGAACGCGCCTTGGCGGAATCGAACTGTGCGTCGCGAGCGTCGCCGGGACGTTGCAGCGCCCGTTCGACCGGCGCCGCGAAACCGGTCAGCTCCACGAGCGCGCGGTAAACGTCGTTAACACTGCTCCTTTTACCCGTCCCAATCACATACGCTTCACCCGACCCCGCTTCCAGCACGCCGAGGTTTACCGAAGCGACGTCTTTGACGAAGACGTAGTCGCGCGTCTGCTCGCCGTCCCAATCGATGCGCACCGGCATACGTGCGAGAAATTTTCCGATGAAAATTGCGATGACGCCGGCTTCGCCGTTGGGATCTTGCCGCGGCCCGTAGACGTTGCCATAGCGCAGTGCCGTGAAGTCGAGGTCTTTGGCGTCGCGGTAAAAGCGGAGATAATGCTCGCCCGCCATTTTGGTAATGCCGTATGGAGAGGCGGGATGCTGAGGCGTCGCTTCCACGATCGGAAGGTGCTGCGGCGTACCGTAAATCGCTCCGCTCGAAGCGAAGATAAGTTTTCGCGCGCCGGCTCGGACGGCATGGTCGAGGACGTTGAGCAAGCCGACGACGTTCACTTGCGCGTCGTAAATTGCATCCCGTGCGGAGATCGTCACCGAGTGTTGCGCGGCGTGATGATTGACAATCTCGGGCTTGAAATCGGAAAAAACGCGGCCGATCGCGTCGTCACGAACGTCCATATGGACGAGCGAGATTCCGTTGCGCACGTTTGCGCGGCGGCCGCCGCCGCGTTCCCAGAGCGAGTCGATCACCAGCACGTCGTGCCCCGCCGCCGCATACGCATCCACGACATGCGACCCGATGAAACCGGCTCCGCCGGTGACGATAATCCGCAGAATGATGCCTTTCCGTAGTAGACGCCGCACCGGCTCGTCGCAGGGGAAGCGCAATGCCCGCGTTCGCGCTTCTTCTCTGTTCGACGGCAGCAGTACTCGGGACGCTCGCCGCCGCCCCGCTCGGCTTCGACCTGCGGCTCGTCACGGGTTGTGCGGCCGTCGCGTTGACGGCCGGCACCGTGTTCGCCGAATGGCCACCGCGTCTGATCGCGTTTCTATTCGCGCTCTTCACCCTCGCTGCGATCAACGCGTCGCTACGCGAGCACGCGCAGCCCGTCATCACCGAGCACCGGACCGCGCGTTACGGCGCGACGCTGCTGGAATCGTCGAGCACCGCCGACGGCTCGACGGCGCTCGTTCTTACGCTCGACGACGGGCTGCGCGTACTCGCGCGAGTCAACGATTCGCCGCCGGCGCCGGGCTCGCGCCTCGTCGTTCGAGGCCGCCTCGAACCGTTTGACGAGCCGCGTAATCCCGATGAGCCCAGCGAGCGCGCGATCGAGCGGGAGCGCGGTTTCGACGCACGTCTCGACGGCGCGCGAGTTCTTTCCTCGAGACAGGACGGTTCGATCGACCCGCGCGTCCTGCTCGCACGTGCACATGCGTGGGCGCACGCGCAGTTGCGTGACCGGCTCGGGGAACCGGCGGCATCGGTGCTTGCCGGCGAGCTTTGGGGCGAACGATCCGCGCTTCCGCCCGAATTGCGCAAGGAATTTCAAGAGACCGGAACGGTGCACGTTTTGGTGACGGCAGGGCTGCATTTGGGCGCGGTCGCCGCACTCTGTACGGTGGCGCTCACGGCGTTTGCATTGCCGCGGTGGGCGGCATGCGCGGTTGCGATCGCGTTAGTCTGGACCTTCGTTTGGTGGAGCGGCGCGCAGCTGCCGGCCGTACGCGCGGCAACGATGGTAACGGCGGCACTTACGGCGCGCGCGTGCGGACGCGCAACGTTTTCTTGGAACGCCCTGGGCATCGCGGCACTCGTTCTGGCATTCGCGCGACCCCAGAGCGTTCCGACGACGTCGTTCGCACTCTCGTTTTCGTGCGTGGGCGCGATTTTTGCATGCGCCGGTCCGATCGAGCGATGGCTGGAAGCCCGCGTCGCGCTCCCCGACCGCGTGCGCGAAGCGCTCGTGCTTTCGCTGGCGACGCAGCTCGGCGTTTGGCCGCTGGGCGCGTCGACGTTCTTGCAGTTTACGCCGTACGCCGTCGCCGCGAATCTCGCGGTCGTGCCGTGCGTCGCCGCCACGATGGCGCTCGGCGGTGCGCAACTTGCACTGGCGTGGTGCGCTCCGCTCGCGCAAGCAATCGCCAATTGCAACTCGTGGTTATTGGCATGGATGCTGGCCGCCGTCGGGACGATCGGAGCGCTGCCAGGCGCGGCGATTCCGATGACGCCGGCGCCGGCATGGTGCATCGCAGCGTACGATGCAGCGATCCTGGCAGCACCGTGGCTGTGGCGCCGCGGCGCGCAAACACTTGCGGCGGCCACGATCGTGCTGGCAGCTTCGTACGTTCTTTGGCCGCCGCGGGCGGTCGATACGAGACTGCGGATAACCGTCCTCGACGTCGGACAAGCCGACGCGATCGTCGTTCAGACGCCGCGCGGACACGTTCTCCTCGTCGATGCGGGCGGCCGCCTCGAGCGCGGCTCGCAGAGCAGCGAATCCGTCGCTGAAGCGGTCGGCGAGCGGATCGTCGTGCCGTTTTTGCTGCGCCACAGCATCCACGCGCTCGATGCGATCGTCCTCTCGCATCCGCACGGCGATCATGCCGGCGGCGTCGCTCCAGCGCTGCGGCGTCTACGCGTCGACCGGTTTGCCGACGGCGGACAGCGGTATAGCGGGCACGCCTACCAGGACGCGCTTGCCACCGCACGTGCCGCGCAGGTTCCGCTCGTCTACCCGCGCGCCGGTATGGAGTGGCGAACCGAAGACGGCGTCTCGCTGCATTTCCTCGGACCGTCGCTGCCCTTCATAGCGAACTCGCGCAACGACATCAACGAAAATTCCGTCGCCTTTAGGCTGCGGTACGGCTCGTTCTGCATGCTCTTTACGGGCGACGCCGGTGCGGCGGCGGAGGAGCGCTTTTTAGCCGAGGGCGCCGATCTGCGATGCGACGTGCTGAAAGTCGGTCACCACGGCAGCGCGTATTCGTCGACTGCGGCGTTTATCGAGCGCGTGCATCCGCGTTACGCGATTATCTCGGTTGGGCGGCACAATTTGTTCGGTCACCCCGCGCCGTCAACGCTCGAGACGTTACGGCGATTCGGCGCGCAGATTTATCGAACGGATAAAAACGGTGCGGTGACCGTCGTTTCGGACGGCCACCGCGAAGCGATTTCTACAGTGCAGCCCGACTAGAACGTCAGAACGTATGCGCCGCCGTTCGAAGGATTGCAGTTTACTCCGTGAACCATGCGGATTTTAAAGATGAATTTCGTGGTTCCGGCGCCCGCATCGAGGGCACGATTCCAGTTGTACGTAAAATGGAACGTTCCACCCGCGGTGATCGGCGGAATGCTCTTAGAGTCGATTTTCTGTGCGGCATCGAAAATGTCCACGAATTGCAAGGTGTTCGACGGCTGACTGGCCGTCCCCAAATTCTTGACCGTTCCGACCAAATGATATTGGTTCATCTTGCCCACGACGTGGGTGCTCTGTACTTCGACGTGCGTGATTGCGGGGTTACTTCCGAGACACCGCTGCGCCGAGACTCCGATTGGGACGAGAGCGAGGGCAAAGATGCCGATCATGAGGGCACGGTGCATGTTTCATGCTCCTTCCTGAGGGCTAGCTAGACGCTAGCGCTCGCTTCCTAAGCTCCTATACCGTATAAGCCAGGGACTAAAACATTCCTTGCTGGCCGCAGATCGAGGGCTGCCATTCGAACTGAAGCCCGTTCTTGCCGGCGGCGTCGGCCGAGGCGGTGCTTGACGAGGCGATGTTCGCGATATCCGACGCGGATTTCGAGAGAACGCTGTGCGAAGGATTGCCGGCGAGCGAACCGATTGTAAACTCGGGCATCGATTGGTTCGCCGCCGCATTTTGCAAAGGTGCCCAGTTGGCGCCGTTTGCGAAGCACGGATTGGCGAGCCACACATAGGTTGGCCGCCACGTCCACGCGGAGCGCGTATACAACTGCGGCGTCGGTACTCGCAACGTCTGGGGAGCCGTCTTCGGGGCGGAGTCGATGTGGAACGGCACGGTAAAGTTGCTGCGATTTTGCTCTCCCGAGCGCTGCGGGAAAGCCGGTCGCGCAACGACGGGCGACGTGCGGTATACCGCGCCTCCGGTTGGTGCACTTGAGGTCACGGCGGGCAGCAGGACCATCACTGTGGCCGCGCCCGTGAAGATGGTGAAGCGCTTCATGACACAGCGAATTTCTGACGGGTCAGGGCAGTTTCCCGTCCGGAATCGGGATGCCGCCGTAGCGCGCAAACCACGCCACCGTCGAGCTCCACCAATCCATGAAGCCCTGTGGATCATTGGGCCCGTGGCCGGCCTTCGGGTCGGCGAGAATTTGTACCGGGGCGCCGTTTTCGGCCAGCGCTTTATAAAATTCAATCGCCTGCACGTACGGCGCGCGTGTGTCGCGCAGGCCGACGATCAGCAGCAGCGGCGTACGCTCTTGCGTGACGTAATCGAGGGGGGATTGTTGCGCGAGTGCCGCCGGATCCACCATCGGCTTGTCGCCGAAAAATCGCCGCGTGATGTTCGGGCTTTCGGAAAGCGCGTAATCGAGCCCGAGATCGGTCACCGGCACCTCGGCAACGGCAGCGCGAAAGCGATTGCTGTGCGTCACGATCCACGATGTCAGGTAGCCGCCGTACGAGCCACCTTCGATGAAGGTCCGCTTCGGATCGCCGACGCCGCCGGCAAGAACGGCATCGACGCCGGCGAGGTCGGCCGACATCGGCAGCGGCCCCCAGTTGCCGACGATCGCTTTATACGACCAATCGCCGTAGCCGTCGCTCCCCGGCGGATCCGGACGGAACCACGCATACCCGTTGCTCGCCAAGTATTGGCCGACGCCGTCGAAGCCGATCGGAGTCGCGCATTGCGGACCGCCGTGCGGCTCGACGATGAGCGGCGCCGAAGCCACCGCTGCCTGCGAGGGCAACGTCAGTTGGCCGTGGAGGGTGTGGCCCGATGAATCAGGCCACGTAACGTAGCGAGTCGTTGCGACCGTCAGATCGCGCGGAAGCCGCAACAGGTGAGTGACCTGACGCGTTGCGCCGCCGGCGGTGCGAACGTAGAGCTCGGGAAGCAGCTGCGACGTCGTCCAGATATATGCAATCGTACCGTCGCGCGCGATCGAATACGCTACCACCGAACCGTCGTCGGGCGTCAGCGCTTTCGGCGGTGACGTTCCGTTAGGATCGAGCGCGAAGAGCCGGATTGCCGCGCCGTCCATCATTCCCGCAAGCAGCGCACCGGATTGCCACGCGATGGAGCCGTTCGAGCAGCTCCAAAGATCTCGATCGAGGGCCGCACTAATGTCGCGGCCGTTCACGAAGACGTCTTCGCGCGACGCTAAATTTCCATCCCAGGTATGCGTGTATGCAATCGCGCCGCCCGGTCCGAAAACCGGCGCGGCGCTGCCGGGATAGGCGAAGAACGGATGGTTCACGATCTGCGTCACTCGCCCGTCGGTCAGGTTCACGCTGACGTATTGCGCGTGCTCGAAATCTCCGTAGACCGGCGTCGGTTGGCGCACGATTGCGAGGCGCGAACCGTCGGAAGACCACGATGGGTCGTGGTCCGTCTCAGGGCCGCCGTACGACCATTCATCGCGCGTGATCTCGCGTTGCGTCCCCGCCGCGACGTCGACGAGCCAGAGCGAACGGCGCGGCGGGCGCGTTCCGCGATAATCGCTCTCCGGCGTCAACCAAAAGAGCCGCGGCCCCGCCGCGGTTGCCGCCGCCGTTTCGATCGCGGCGATGGTGCGCCCATCCGGCGACCATGCGAACGCGATCACGTTGCGGCCGTCGCTCGGGAAGATTCGGCGCCGGCCGCCGCGTGCATCGGTGACGAGCAATGCGTTTCCGCCTTTACCTGCGGCAAGCCATGCAATGTGCGTGGAATCGGGCGACCAGCGCGGATGGTTCAGATCGTTCGGCATCGTCGCGCTCGCGCCGGTCGCGACGGCGACGGCGCGATAGTTCGTCAGAAACGTATTATTCGCGAGGTCGGTGCGATCGATCTCGACGAGCGCGGTGCGCGCATCCGGCGAAACTTGAACGTCGTCCATGAACGGCGCGGTAACGGCGTCGACGAGCGTCCACGGCCGAGCGGAAGCGGCAGCGGACGTCGCAGCGAGCGCTAGCGCCAGCGCGGCGACAACGCGAGCGTACGGCATAAACGAAAGAGACCTCCGAGCGCGACGATAAAGAAGATCGTTCCGATCACGTTGCCCGCCGGTGCAAAGGAATCGCCGACCAGCGCCAGCGGTGCGGCATTTCCGCTAAAGACGATTATGCCGGCAAGCACAACACCGAAGAGACTCTCGCCGACGATCAGACCGGATGCGACCAGGACGCCGAGCTGCTTCGCGCGTTCCGTATCGTTTTGGCGTGAGGACCAGCGGTTATAGGCCCAACCCAAAATCGCGCCCAGCACGACGGGCGCCGTCGTCGAGATGGGAAGATAGATCCCCAATCCCACCGCCAGCGGCGGCAGCGCTAGGTTGCGGCGACGCAGCAACTCGTCGGCGGCGACGATGACTGCTCCGACCAGCGCACCTATTTCGATGAGATGCCAGTCGAGCAGATGGCCGATGACGCCTTTGGCGAGCGCCGAGATCAAGGTCGCCTGCGGCGCCGGGAGGCCGCTCACGCCGCCGAAGCCGTACGCGTGATTGAGCAGATCGAGAATCGGCGGAATGACGAGCGCGCCGACCACAACGCCGAGTACGAGTGCGACTTGCTGACGCCACGGCGTCGCGTCGACGAGTTGACCGGTCTTTAAATCTTGCAGATTATCGTTTGAAATCGTCGCGACGCAGAGTAACACGGCCGTGACGAGCAGCGCGTAGGCAATCATCGGCAGCGTGGCGACGTGCGCGAGTTCGTGGCCGACCCCAAGCACGATGAGCGCTGCGCCGATCACGGAAAGAATTGCCAAGCCGGAAACCGGACTGTTTGAAGAACCGATCAATCCCGCCATATAGCCGCAAGCGGCGGCGACGAAAAAACCTGCGACGACCACGTATGCGACCGCCGCAAACGTCATGGGGCCGGCGAGCGACGCAAGCGCGCCGCCGCGCAGAAAAGACCATAACAAAAAGGTCAGCGGCACGAGGCACGCAGCACTGATGAGGGCGACGATGCCGATCGGCAAATCGCGCTCGGTTCGCGGAAGATCCCGCGCGGATTGGCGGCGGCAGCGTGCCGCTGCGAGTGCGGAGGCGACCCCGAGCACGACCGGACGCACGAGTCTGCCGAGCGACCAAAGCGCTGCAACGCCGATTGCGCCGGCGCCGATGAAGCGAACCTGATGGGCCCACATGGTCGTCGCGACGTCGGCGGCGGCGCCGGCCGCGGGGTGGAGCGCGGTCAGAATCGGCGTCGCGATGCCCCATGCGATGACAAGACCGGCGAAGATTGCGACGCCGACGGTGAGACCGATGAGTTGACCGGCGCCGACGAGCGCGAGCGAAAGTGAGAACGCGGCACCGCTCGCGGCCCCGCCCGCGCGAAAATATCCCGCTAATTCGCCGGTGAAGAGCCGCGTTGCGACGACGAGCGCGAATCCCGCCGAAGCGAGCGTTCCACCCAATAACGCGAAAAGGCCGGCTTCGTTTCGCTCCGCGGCGCGTGACGCGCTGCCGACTTTGAGCACCTCTGCGGCGGCGACGCCTTCAGGGTACGGCAAGTCGGAACCCGTCACGAGCGCTCGCCGGAGCGGTACGCTGTACATGACACCCAAAACGCCGCCGATCACACAGATCGCAAACGACTGTGCGAAGGGAAAGCCGCTCCACCAGCCCACCATCACGAGTCCGGGCAGTACGAAGATGATCGCCGAGAGCGTTCCGGCGGCCGAAGCGATGGTTTGGACGATGTTGTTTTCGTAAATCGTCGCGTTACGGAACGCGCGCAGCGCCGCCATCGAAATCACTGCGGCGGGGATCGATGAGGCGAATGTGAGTCCGACTTTCAGACCGAGGTAAACGTTGGCAGCGGTGAAGACCAACGTGATCGCGGCACCCAAGACGAAACCTCGTAGCGTGAGCTCGGCCCGCGACTCCATGCGAGCGGCTCTTCTGCGCCGAAAATTACAAAGCCCGCAGCGATTCGCTGCGGGCTTTGCTGTACCGCCGGTCATCTCGCCTGTTTGAAGCCGTTGAGCCTCTGCCGGCGTCTCGATCCGGTTGTTCGAGCGGATTCACTCGGATTGTCGCTTTTGACGACGGATCGTCTACGTGCCTCCAGTCGCGGTCCGATACTTTCCGCGCTTCGTCATTGGGCGAAGTGTTTGCATGCTATCAAATGTAAATAGCGACTTGCAAGAAGTTAAACGTCGAGTCCACAAGGGTTCCACAAGAAATTTTGGTTACCCACAGCTTATCGACACGAAGCGGCTTTCAATCGCCGAAAACTTATGGCTGCATCGTGTTTTCGGGCGACGGTGACGGCGATACCACCGGCGAGATCATTGGTGACGGCGTCATCTGGGGTTGCGCCGCGACTGCCGCGCTAGACGGCATGGGCGACGGCGACATGGATTCCATTGGGGATGCGGACGGATAAGGCTGGGCCGACGCGATGACGCTGCCCGCGCTTGCGACGCCGGCGGCCGCGAGCACAATGCCGACAAACCATCGATTCACGGAGTGCCTCCTTATTGACTATAGTATGAACGACGTAGGCGCCTCGTACCCGAACCATCTACGGACCAAAACTCGCTCGGCGGACGTCCGAGCGGGGCGCTTGGGAAGGCTTCCACGGCGCGGCAGCAGAGTTCCCGCCTACCGGACCCTTGGGCGCGCATTGCCGGCGGTCTTTGCATACGAACGCGTCCGCGAGCGGTAATAGAAAAGGGAGAAGCGGCGCCGAGGGCCGCAATCACTCTCCAGTAAGCTCATGGGCGTCATCGAATTACCCTATACCAGCGACATCGCGGCTGAGACCGACCCCATTTTCGCGCGCGTGGAAAACGTTATCCCCCGCGTCGAGTGGCCGATACACGCTCCCTACGTTGCCGCGATCAACCGCTTGAAAGCCGAGCGAAACGCGGTCATTCTGGCTCACAATTATCAGGTGCCGGAAATCTTTTACACGGTCGCCGATATCGTCGGTGACTCGCTTGCTTTAGCGATTCAGGCAGCAAAGACGGACGCCGACGTCATCGTACTCTGCGGCGTGCATTTCATGGCCGAGACCGCAAAGCTCGTCAATCCTTCCAAGATCGTCCTCGTGCCGGATCTGAAGGCCGGCTGCTCGCTGGCTGCATCGATCACCGCCGCCGACGTTCGATTGCTGCGCGAAAAATATCCCGGCACGCCGGTCGTCACGTATGTCAATACCTCGGCCGAGGTGAAAGCGGAATCCGACGTCTGCGTGACGAGCGGCAACGCGGTGCAGATCGTCGAGGCACTGCACGCGCCGCGCGTCATCTTTCTTCCCGACGAGTATCTCGCGAAGTACGTCGCCTCCAAGACGAACGTCGAAATCATCGCGTGGAAGGGACACTGCGAAGTCCACGAGCGCTTCACCGGCAATGAAATCCGCCGTTTCCGAGAAGGCGATCCGTCGCTGATCGTGCTTGCGCATCCGGAGTGTCCGCCCGACGTGCTCGCCGAAGCGGATTTCGTCGGCTCGACGCAAGGCATGACCGAATATGTCGGAGAGCTTGCGCAGCAAGCGCGAGCACGCGTGCTCCTCATGACCGAGTGTTCGATGGCCGATAACGTCTCCGGACGCTATCCCAACGTCGAATTCGTACGGCCGTGCAATCTCTGTCCGCACATGAAGCGCAATACGCTTCCGAAAGTGCTCCACAGTTTGGAAGCGATGGAGTATGAAGTGACGGTTCCGCCCGACGTTGCAGAGCGCGCGCGGCGCGCCGTCGACCGAATGCTTTCGTACAGCCGTCCGCGGGATTAGCGCAGCGCCGATGGAGAGCAAACCCAGCGACGCAATCGTCGTCGGCGCCGGCATCGCCGGTTTGATCGCGGCGCTGAAGCTGCAGCCGGCTCGCGTCACGGTGTTGTGTAAAACGCGTCTCGGCGTGGGTGCTGCGACCGATTGGGCGCAGGGTGGTATCGCGGCGGCGATCGGCAAGGACGACTCGCCGAGCCTTCACGCGATCGATACGCAGCTCGCGGGCGCCGGCATCAGCGACCGCAAAATCGTCGACATTCTCACGCATGATGCCCCGGCGCAGGTCGAAGAGCTGCTCGCGCTCGGCGCGGCATTCGACCGTACCGCCGGCGGCGAGCTCGCACTCGGACGCGAGGCCGCACATCAGCGCCGGCGCATCGTGAAAGCGGGCGGCGATGCGACCGGGCACGAGATCCTCAAGACCCTCATTGGCGCCGTACGCGACCATCCGTCGATCGACGTCGTCGAAGACGTAACGGCGCTCGACCTGGTTCTCGAAGAGGAGTGCGTCTGCGGTGTCCGCGCGATCCGAAGCGCGGGCGTACCGTTCGAGTTGCGCGCCGCTGCGGTCGTGCTCGCCACCGGCGGCGTCGGGCGGCTTTACCGCTACACGACCAATCCGGTCGAAGCGACCGGCGACGGAATCGCCATGGCAGCGCGCGCCGGTGCGCTGCTCGCCGATATGGAGTTCGTTCAGTTCCATCCCACTGCGCTCGCGATCGGTCGCGATCCCATGCCGCTCGTTACCGAAGCCGTTCGCGGCGAAGGCGCCACGCTGGTTAACGATCTCGGCGAGCGGTTCATGCTTTCGATCCATCGCGACGCCGAACTCGCGCCGCGCGACGTCGTCGCGCGCGCTATCTTCGAACAGCTTCAGCACGGAAGAACCGTCGGCCTCGATGCGCGCGAGGCACTCGGCGCGCGATTTCCCGATGCCTTTCCAACGGTCTTCCGCTTCTGCATGGAGGCCGGTATCGATCCGCGGGTTCAAAACATTCCCGTTGCACCGGCAGCGCACTATCTCATGGGCGGAATCGCGGTCGACGAGTGGGGCCGCACGTCGCTGCAGCATCTCTGGGCGTGCGGCGAGACGAGCGCCACCGGCGTGCACGGCGCGAACCGGCTCGCCAGCAACTCGCTGCTCGAGGCGCTCGTTTACGGTTCGCGCGTCGCGGTCGATATTGGCAACGCGCATCGCAACGTCAAGGTTCTCGCGCGCGACGCACGTCCGGTCGCACCACCCGCCCGCCGGCGTCGCGATCCGCAGACCACCGCCGCGCAGGCGCTCAGCGACATTCGCAACGTCATGTATTCCAACGTCGGGCTCGTTCGCGACGAGGCGGGGCTGCGCGCGGCCCTCGCACGCCTCGACGATTTGGCGCCGGAGTTCGGCGATAGCCTAGGCGAGCTTCGCAGCCTGCTCGTCGTGGGGCGGCTGATCGCCGAGGCGGCATTGGCGCGGCGGGAGAGCCGCGGCAGTCACTATCGAAGCGACTATCCGCAGACGAATGAAGCCTTTGCCAAACGCTCCTTTACGCGGCTACGCAGCGTCGCCTGAACTGATCGCCGAGCCGGTCGTTCGCGCCGCGCTGCTGGAGGATCTCGGCCGCGGCGGCGATTTGACGACCGATGCGATCGTCGATCCCCAGCGACGCGCCACGGCGCGCATCGTCGCGCGGCGCTCCGGCATCGTTGCGGGAGTGCCGTTTGCCGCACTGGCCTTTCGTTTGCTCGACGATGACGTGGCGATCGCCGCGCGCACCGCCGAGGGCGAACGCGTCGACGCGGGCGGAACGGTTGCGGAGATCGAGGGCCGCGCGCGCGCGATTCTGACCGGCGAACGGACCGCGCTGAACATCTTGAGCAGGCTTTCCGGAATTGCCACGGCGACGCGTAAACTCGTCGACCTCGTCGCGGAGACGCACGCAAAAATCGCCGATACGCGTAAGACCACGCCGGGACTGCGTGCGCTCGAACGATATGCGGTTGCGTGCGGCGGCGGCACGAATCATCGCTTCGGACTCGACGACGCGATCTTGATCAAAGACAATCACCTCGCATTGGCCGGCTCCGTGCGCGCGGCGATCGCGGCGACGCGCGCTCTCGCCGGGCACACGATCAAAATCGAGGTAGAAGTCGACAATCTCGACCAGCTTCGCGAAGCGCTCGAAGCACCGATCGATGCCGTCTTGCTCGACAATATGGCGCCATCGCAGCTAGGTGAGGCGGTGCGGATCGTCGACGGACGCGTCGTTACCGAAGCCAGCGGCGGCGTTACCGAAGCGAACGTGGCGGAAATCGCGCGCACCGGCGTCGACGTCATCAGCGTCGGCGCACTGACGCACAGCGCGCCCGCGTTGGACTTCAGCTTGGAAGTGTCGGTTTAACGATAGGAAACGAGCGAGAACGCGACGACCGCGCCGACCGCAACGACGAAAAGCGAGATCAAATAACCCGCAAGACCCGAAAGCGTCGAGACGCGGCCCTCGCGCAGAAAGCGATCGGTGCGCGCGTAACGCCACGCGCCGAGCAGCGCGACGAAGATGCCGAAGATCGCCATCCCGGTGCCGAAAAACGTCGAAGTTCCAGGCTCGGCGTTCGATCGATGTGACAGCGTCGAAAACTCGCGCGCGAAGAGCGAGAAACGCGCGATAACGAAGCCGAAGGCAATAAAAGCAAGCGCCGTGCGGATGTAGGCTAAGTACGTACGCTCGTTAGCGAGCGTGTCGGTGGCACGAATCGGCTCCGGCATGACCCCTCGACGGTTCAGCGAATCTTGCTCGAACCATGTCTGAAAGAATCGCCGACGTCCCAGCCGAGCCGCGGACTGCAAGCCACGACTTCGAGCCGCCTGCCGCCCTCGTCGAGTTTATGACGGGGAACTGGATCGACCGCCCCGTCGAGCGCGCGGTGCATCCCGAGTCGAATCGGTTTGCGCAGCGGCGAGAAGCGTTGAGCAAGGCGTATCCCGGCACGTATCTCGTGATTCCGGCCGGCCGCGAGCGCGTGCGCGCGAACGACACGTCGTTTCGCTTTCGTCCGTCGAGCGATTTCGCGTATCTGATCGGCGGAGGGGAAACCGGCGCGCTGCTCGTGCTCGAGCCCGAAGGCGCGGCGCACCGGAGCCTGCTCTTCGTTCCGGCGCATAACCGCGGTACGCGCGAGTTCTTCACGGACCGCGTCTACGGCGAGCTGTGGGTCGGCCGCCATCGCGGCGTGGACGAGAGCCGGGCCTATTACGGCGTCGACGACTGCCGCCCGATGCACGCCGTACCGGAGTATCTCGAGCAGCTCGATGCCGCAAAGTATCCGGTGCGCGTGCTGCGCGGCCACGACGATGAGGTCGACCGGCAGTTCGGAGCGCGGGATTCCGATGCGGAGCTCGCGACGTATCTCTCGGAGGCGCGTCTCGTCAAGGACGAGTACGAGCTTGAAGAGCTGCGCAAAGCGTGCGCCATCTCCAAACGCGCCTTCGAAGACGTGATTCGCGTCATGCGAACCGCAACCAGCGAACGCGCGATCGAAGCGGCGTTTTGGAGCCGCGCGCGTACCGACGCCAACGACGTCGGTTATCTCACGATTGCGGCGGCTGCCGAACATGCCTGCACGCTGCATTGGACGCGCAACGAAGGTGCGCTGCATCCGGGCGCGCTGCTGTTGCTGGACGCCGGCGTCGAATGCGATTCGCTCTACACCGCCGATATCACGCGCACGCTTCCGATCTCGGGGCGTTATTCAGGCGAGCAGCGCGCCGTGTACGACCTCGTTTGGGAGGCGCAGCGCGCCGGAATCGAAGCGGCCGTCGCCGGAAACGATTTCCTAGAACCGCACCGCCGGGCGGTTCGCGTTCTGGCGCAAGGTTTGATCGATCTCGGAATCCTCAAGACGTCGCTCGATGAGGCGCTCGATCCGGATCGCCTCTACCATCGCCGGTATACGTTGCACGGCGTCAGCCATATGCTCGGTCTCGACGTTCACGACTGTGCCGAGGCGCGCAGCAGTGAATACCGGCACGGCAAGCTGCGTGAAGGCATGGTCCTCACGGTCGAGCCGGGCTGTTACTTCCAGCCTGACGACGCGACGGTTCCCGAGCGGTTCCGCGGGATCGGCGTACGCATCGAGGACGACATCGCGGTGACCGGCTCCGGACCCGAGAATCTTTCTGCGAGTCTGCCGTCGCGCGGCGACGACGTCGAAGCGTGGATCGCCGCGCTCTGGGAAGGCGACGCCTAAGCAGTCGGCATGACGGACGTGCCAGGCGCCGCGGGCGGCGGAACCGTCGGCGCGATCGTGCCGCCTTGCAGCGCGGCGAGCTGATCCTCGATCGGCCAGCGGCCGAATGCGAGAATGAGCACGCAGATGAGCGGCCCGACGCCCGGAATCAGGTTGAGCAGCGAGAGCGAGCCGTTGTAGCCGGCCTTCGCGAAGATGCGCCAGTAGACCCAAAGGGTGAACGCGACAACGACGCAGATGATGATGATGTAAATGAAGGCAAACGCCGCCACGGCGCTTGCGGTAGCCGCCGAATTACGGTCCATTTTCTCGAAGGTGCCTCCCTAAGCAACGAGGAGCTTCCCAGCTTCTTCGCGCCCGCCGCTTCGCATCACTTCGCGCCGACCGGCGCGTCTAGTGGATCGTTCAACCGTGCGGCGGCGAGCCCCATCCGGATTGCACGTACTCGCCGTTAACGACGATTGCCGGAACGGTCGGATCGCCTTTCGTGTAGGCGAACATGCGCTCGCGCGCGCCGCGATCGTTCTGCGCGTCGTACTTCGTATACGGCGTGCCCTTCGAGTCGTAATACGCCATGGCGCTGCGGCAATAGGGACAGCTCGGAGAAATGTAGAGCTCGAGCTTTGCTCCCGGAGGTAGGTTCTCGACGTCGAAGCTCCGCGCCATGCCGCTGGTCTTCGTACCCACGCCGCTCGGGAACCTGCGGGACGTGACGCTGCGCGGGCTGGACGTGCTGCGCGAAGCACAGCTCATCGTCGCCGAAGATACGCGCGTCGCGCGCAAGCTGCTGCACGCGCTGGAGTTGCCGGGACGTGAAATCTGGAGCTATCGGGAGCAGAACGCGCAACGCGCCACCGCGGCAATCGTCGAACGCGCGCGCGACGCACTCGTCGCCGTTACGACCGATGCCGGCATGCCCGGCATTTCGGATCCGGGCAGCGAGCTCATTGCGGCAGCGCGCGCGCACGGCGTTGCAGTCGACGTACTGCCCGGCGGGAGCGCCGCAACCGGCGTCGCGGTGCTTTCCGGCTTTCCGCTGCGCCGTTTCACGTTTGAAGGTTTTCCGCCACGAACCGGTGCGGCGCGACGGGATCGCTTTGCGCGATCGCTGCAGCCCGATACGACCACGATCTGGTACGAGTCCCCGCAACGCATTCGTGCCGCGCTCGCCGATCTTGCCGAGGTCGCGCCCGATGCGCGTGTCTTTCTCGTGCGCGAGTACACCAAAGTGCACGAAGAGCAGCTGGCCGGAACTCCGCAGGAAGTGCGCGCGCGGCTCGGCCAGCCGGTTCGCGGCGAGGTCGCGTTCGCGGTCGGGCCGCACGAGGCGCAACGCCCGGTGCGGCCGCTCGAAGCGACGAGCGAGGCGATCGACGCGTTACTGCAGGACGGTCACCGCGTTGGGGAAGTCGCCAAACTCTTGGCGGCACGAGGTTTCGGCGACCGGCAGCAGCTCTATGCGCGCGCCGCGGCGCGGAAGGCGCGCCGGAAAACTGCGATTAAGAAGCGGTAACACGAGATGGAACGGGCCTATTACGTTACGACGCCGATCTATTACATCAGCGGCAACCCGCATATCGGTCACGCTTATACGACGATCGTCGCCGACGTGCTGGCGCGTACCGCGCGCACGTTTGGACCGACGTTTTTCTTGACGGGAACCGACGAACACGGGCAAAAGGTCGCCAATGCCGCCGCGGCGGCGGGAAAGACGCCGCAAGAATGGTGCGACGAACTCGTGCCGCGTTGGAAGGCGCTCTTCGCCGCCTATCACGTCGAGTACGACGACTTCATCCGCACTACGGAACCACGCCACGTCGAGAAAGTGCTGCGCGTCTTCGAACGCTTGCGTGAACGCGGCGACGTCTATCTCGGCAAGTACGAGGGCTGGTACTGCGTGTCGGACGAAACGTTTTGGCTCGAGTCAAAATTGGTCAACGGGCGCTGCCCGACGTGCGGACGCGAGGTCCAATGGATATCAGAAGACGACTGGTTCTTCCGGCTCTCCGCGTATCGTGACCGTTTGATCGAGCACTTCGAGCGCAATCCCGGATGGGTGCAGCCGCGCAGCGTCTACAACGAGATGATGGCGATCTTGCGGGAAGGCCTCGACGATCTTTCGATTTCGCGAACGAGCTTCGACTGGGGCGTCCCCATCCCGGAGGGCGGCGTGATCTACGTTTGGCTCGACGCGCTTCTCAACTACATCACCGCAATCGGATGGAGCGAGGACGACGCGTTCTTCCATCGTTACTGGCCTGCGCAGACGCAACTCGTCGGAAAAGAGATCGCGCGCTTTCACACCATCATCTGGCCCGCAATCCTCTGGGCGCTCGGGGAGGCGGCGCCCGAGCTCGTCTTCGCGCATGGCTGGATCACGGTGGACGGACAGAAGATGAGCAAGAGCCTCGACAACGCCGTCGACCCGTTTCTCCTTGCCGATCGGTTCGGCGCGGATGCGATGCGCTATTTTCTCTTGCGCGAGGCGCCGTTCGGCAGCGACTTTTCGTATTCGGAAGAAAAGATCGCGCAGCGGCGCAACAGCGACCTCGCCAACGACCTCGGGAATCTTTTGCAGCGCACGCTTTCGATGCTCGCGCGCTATCGGGACGGAATCGTTCCGGAGCGGGGCGCGCATCGCGGCGGGCTTGGGGAGCGATTTGCGTCGCTGCCGATCATGGTTCGCGAGCGCATTCTCGAGTTGCGCTTCCGTGAAGCGCTCGAAAGTATTTGGGAGCTCGTAACGACGCTCAATAAAACGATCGACGAGCGCAAGCCCTGGGAGCTACACAAGGCCGCTCGCACTGAGGATCTCAACGCCGTGCTCTACGATCTCTGTGAGGGATTGCGCTGGCTGGCCATGCTGCTCCATCCGTTCATGCCGGAACGGATGAGCGAGATGTGGGAACAGCTCGGGGCGCCCGGCCGAATCGATGAAGACTGGGCGAGCGCGCTTGGCGCGTGGGGAGGCCTGCCACCGGCAACGCAGACGGCGCTCTCGGGACCGCTCTTCCCGAAGATCGAGTTCGAAACCGTCGCATCGACGTGATCGACACCCATTGCCACGTTCACGATAAACAATTCGACGACGACCGCGACGCCGTCGTCGCGCGAGCGCGCGAGACCGGCGTCACGTCGATGATCACGATCGGTGAGGACATCGCCGACAGCCGTCGAGCGATCGCGCTCGCCGAGCCTTATGAAATCTCGGTTGCCGTCGGCATTCACCCGCACGAAGCGAAAAGCGCACCGCCCAACGCCGCCGCAGAACTTCGGGCGCTGCTCGATGCGCCGGGCGTCATTGCAATCGGCGAGACCGGGCTCGATTACTATTACGACCACAGCCCCCGCGCGCGGCAAGCGGAAGTGCTACGAAGCCAGATTAGGCTGGCGCGCGACGTCGGGCTGCCGGTCGTCTTCCACCATCGCGATGCATTTGACGATTTTTGCTCAATCTTGCGCGCGGACTGGACCAAGGGCATGCGCGGCGTCGTACACTGCTTCACGGGCACGGCCGCGGAAGCGCGCGCGTTCATCGGCGAGTTCGATCTTCATCTGGGAATCGGCGGCGTGCTCACGTTCCCCAACGCCTCGGGCCTGCGTGAAGCGGTCATAGAAGTCGGCCCCGGCAGGCTCGTGCTCGAGACCGATTGCCCTTATCTCGCGCCGGTGCCCGTCCGCGGAAAGCGCAACGAGCCGTCGTTCGTCGCGCATACTGCCGCCAAACTCGCCGAGCTGCTCGGCATGACGCGCGACGATTTGATTGCCGCCACCGACGAAAACGCCAAAGCGCTCTTCGATCTGTAGTCTTATTGCGCGAGCCAACGCATCGTTGCTTCCTTACAATTCCTTTGCATTCCGCCACTCGTTCTCGAGACGCGTCCGCACCGTCTCGACGATCGCGGCGTTCGCGGTACAAACACCCCAATCCGACATCGCGAAGTTCCCGTCAGAGTACGTCGCATTCGCCGAACCCAGCCATGCCCGGTCGCCCGCGACCGCCAACTTCTCGCTGTCGGCACAGATTCGAACGCGAACGCCGCGAGCGGCAAGACGCTCCAGGACGGCGCGCTCGCGTGCATTGCCGCGCAAATCGTCTTTGCTCACGAGCAGCCGCGGAGCCGCACCGCTTTGGCCCAGCGCCTGCAATGCAAAATACGTCGCATTGCCGGTGCCGAAGGATTCCGTCTCCACGATTGGACCGTCGCTGGATCTCGAATGCGCAAGCATGCCGGCTTCGGCGGCGAGTGCATCGTGCTTGCTCCTCGGAATCGCCGCGGCTTCGGCGGCATCGTCCTCGCGCAGAATCACGTCGCGTGAATGCCAGTTCTTTTCGTCGAGGTAGAGCGCACCGTCGACGCTCAACGTCTTAGCGTGAACTCCGGGACGAAGCCTCGCGTCGGCGCCCGCAGCGCGCAGTTCTTTTGCCAGGCGTACGTTTTCTCGCGCCAAACCATGCTTTGCGCGGCCGTAGGGATGGCTTTCGAGTTCGACGACGACGTGCGCGCCGTGGCGCGCCGCCTCTTCGAGCGCCTGCAGCAATGGTCCGTGCAGCGTATACGCCGCGACGGCGACGTCGTTGCCGCGCTCGACGCTGGAGATTGCGTTCTGAAGCGAGCTGAGTTGCAGCATATGCCGCTTTATCACGACGAAGGCCGGCGCCCACAAGTGGGGGAAGCCTGACGAAGATCCATGACTTCGGCTCCGAGCCGCCTCACCGGCGATAAAGGGACGTTCGTCCGCGAAATGTTCGCGCGCATCGCGCCCCGCTACGATCTCGCAAATCGCGTCCTCACCGGCGGGTTGGACGAGCGCTGGCGGCGCCGGGCAATTCGGCTGCTCGCGGCACCAAAGGGCGGGCGGCTCCTCGATTGTTGCTGCGGAACCGGCGACTTGGTCTTTGGTCTTTTGCGCAACGATCCCACGCTCGACGTTACCGGCATCGATTTTTGCGCGCCGATGCTGCAGCGCGCGCAGCATCGCGCCGAGCAGGCGCACCGAAAAGCGACGTTCGTCGAAGGCGACGTCATGGCGATGCCCTTTGAAGACGACGCCTTCGACGGCGCGACGATGGGATTTTCCCTGCGCAACGTCGTGGACGTCGATGCGACGCTCCGCGAGGTCCTTCGCGTTCTGCGTCCGGGCGCGCGATTCGTAAGCCTCGACGTAACGAAAGCGCCGAACCGGACGTATAAACGGCTTTTCGATCTCTATTTCTACCGCATAGTTCCGCTGCTGGGCGGTATCGTCGGCGGCTCGCGCGCCGCATACGCCTATCTGCCGAACTCGCTCACCCATCACCCCAACGCGCCCGATCTGCGCGATCGTTTTGCCCGTGCCGGATTTACGGGCGCCGGTTACGTGCCCCTTATGGGGGGCGCGATCGCCGTTCATTACGGAACCAAAGGAAGCGAAGGGTGAGCGCGGTCCGCACGTTTGACGATCTTCACGCGCTCGTCGAGCGTTTCTTCGCCGCGACGTTCTCGACGGATAATCCGATCATCACCGAGGCCGTCAAACGAATGCTGGCGGCGGGCGGCAAGCGGTTGCGTCCGCGGGTTACCCTACTCGCCGCGGAGGCGTGCGGCGGAAATGCCGCCGAGCATCTTCATCTCGCGGCGTATATGGAGCTGATTCACGTCGCCACGCTGATTCACGACGACGTCGTGGACAATGCGGCGACGCGACGCGGCGTCAACGCGACGGCGGTAGATTACGGGAACCGCGTCAGCGTTTTGGCGGGTGACTACCTCTTTGCATGGATCTTCAAAAACGTCACGCTCAACTATCCGCATCCCATTCCAAACGTGCTCTCGGCAACGTTGGCGGATATCTGTGACGGCGAAGTGCTCCAGCTTCAAGCACTTGGAAACCTCGATTTGCCGCTGGAAACGTACGTCGAGATCGCCCGCAAGAAGACCGCGTCCCTCTTTGCGGCTTCCGCACAGTGCGGCGCAATCATGGGCGGCGGCAGCGCCGGTGAAATCCACGCGCTCCACGAGTTCGGCGAGGCCTTCGGCATAGCGTTTCAGATGAAGGACGATTTGCTCGACATGGTCGCCGACGAACGCTCGCTCGGCAAACCGGCGGGGAACGATCTGACCGAACGCAAGACGACGATACCGCTCATCGCGGCATTGGCGTCGGGTAACGGCGGTTTTCGCGCCGAGGTGAGCCGATTTTACGATGATGGGTCGAACGACGCGATCCCAGCGATCGTCGACGGAATCGCGCGCGAAGGCGGTTTAGAGGCTACGCAGGTAGAGATCGGCCGCTTCGTCGAGCTGGCCAAGAACGCGTTGGAGCCGATCGAACCCGGCCCGGCGAAGAGGGAATTGATACGACTCACGGAGGCACTACGATCATGACCATTCATCCGCTTCTCGCAATCATCGATGCGCCGATTATCATCGGAATTCTCATCGTCGGTGCGCTGCTCTTCGGAGCGGATAAACTGCCCAAACTCGCGCGCAGCGCCGGTCAAGCGAAGAAAGAGTTTCTCGTCGGACAGGCTGAGGCAGACGAAGCCGCGGCGCGAGCACGCGAAGAGGCGCGCCAGCGCGCCGCAACGCAACGCGCCGACATCATGGATAACGTCCAAGCCGGCACGATCGGCGGCGAATCGATACCGCCGCCAACCCCGGACAAAGGTACGCCATCGTCCTAGACCCGCGTCCCGCGCCGCAAGAAGCGGCATGGGACCAGAAGGAGATGCCCTTTACGGAGCACCTGCGGGAGCTCCGTAACCGTCTTCTGATCTCGATCGCAACCGTCGGCGCGATTGCCGTCGCATTGTTTTGGCCGTCACAATTCGTTATCCGTTGGATGATGCACGAGTACTTCAACGGCATCGAGCTTCACGCGTTCGGTCCCGCCGACGTCATCTTTACGGAGTTCAAGTTCTCCGTGGTTGGCGCAATCGTCATCGGGTTACCCGTACTGCTCCAACAGCTGTGGCTCTTCGTCGTGCCGGCGGTACACCCTAAAACGCGGCGGATGGTCTACGCGTTTATTCTACCGTCGCTGGTTCTCGCCGCAATTGGCTTGGCATTCGCACACTTCGTGGTGATTCCGCGCGTCGTTGCGGCGCTGCTGCACATTACCAATGCGGTTGCCACGCCGACGTTCGGCGTCGCGTCGACGCTCAATTTCGTTCTGGTATTATTTCTGCTTTTTGCGCTCGTCTTTCAAACGCCCGTGGTTCTCGTCGGACTGGCGCGGCTCGGCATCGTCAGCGCGTCCTCCTTGATGCAGTACCGGCGCCACGCGCTCTTTGCGTTCTTCGTTGCCGGCGGCATCGCGGCGCCCGACGGCAATCCGCTCACGATGGCGCTGCTCGCCTTGCCGATGTACGCGCTCTACGAAATTTCGATTTGGATCATCCTCCCACTTCAACGGCGCTGGCAGCCCTTGCGCAGCGGCCCCGAGCGAGCCTAGCGAGTCGAACGATGACGGCTGTCGCGCGCCAGCTCTATGGCGATTTCGTTCGAACGTTCGGCAGCGTCTTCTTTGCCGTCTCGCTCTTTTTAGTCTGGGGCGTGCTGACGCTGATCGGCGTCATCGTCGCGCAAGGTGAAGATCCGAACGTTTACTTTCAAAGCTACGCCGCGCCGATCGCACGCGCGATTCTGCGGTTGAACTTCGACAACGTATACCACTCGCCGTGGTACGTCGGGATCATCGCGCTGATCTTGCTCTCGCTGGCCGTCTGCACGTTCAAGCGCGTCATACCGGCGCGCCTTCCGCCGCTGCGGCCGGTGAGCATCGACAAGATTCCGCTCCACGCGACGTTCAACACGCCGGGCGCACCCGAGCAAGTGCGGGCCCGCGTCGCGGAGACTCTGCGCGCGCAAGGATGGCGAATTCGCGAGCGAATCTTCGGCGGCGTCGAGTGGAGCTTTGCGGACAAGCACAACTGGGCGCGCCGCGGCGTACTGGTCGCGCACTCGGGCTTCGTCATCATTGCTGCGGGCACGACGTTGTATTGGGCTCGCGGCTTCTCGGGCGAGATGGCGGTCCTGAGCGGACAAACGCAGCAGGTGCCGCAAACGCAAGCGCTCGTTCGGCTCGACGATTTTTCCTATAAAATCTCGCCGATCATGACGAAGAGCGGCATGGTCTATCAGCCGATCGACTACGTTTCGCACGTGACCGTCACCGGTAAGGACGGCATTCCCAAACGGCTCACCGTGCGCGTGAATCATCCCATCGACGTGGACGGCACGCTGTACTATCAAGCGAGTTACGGCTTCGGAATGCGCTTTTTGGTGACGCACAACGGACGACCCGACGCCGCGCTCTCCGGCCGTACGCTGCTCGAAGGCGAGTCGTTCGACGTCCCCGGCACCCAGAGAAGCATGCTCTACGAACGCTTCGTTCCGACGGTGGACAAGCAAAGCGGCATGCCGACCGCGGATCCGCGCGTGAACGCCCCGGCCGTCGTGCTCGCGGCCTCCGATGCAGGCAATCCACTGGGCGAAGGGCTCGTGCCGCTCCGTTCGTGGGTCGACCTCGGCAACGGCTGGCGGATGAAACCGCAACGCTACGTGATCTACAGCGGCTTTCAGTACCGCTACGATCCCGGAGTCGTGCTCGTTGGGATCGGCGCGTTCGTGCTGCTTGCGGGGCTCGTGATCTCGTTTTACTTTCTGCCTGCACGTGTGTACGTTCGGGTCGACGAAGTCGCGCCGAACGTCTCGCGCGTCGGCGCCGCCGCCACTACGGTTAAAGGATACGACGTGTTCGCAAACGCATTCGCACGCTTGATGACCTCGCTGCGAGGTGAAGCCCAGGACGCTTGAATGCCGCTCGATGAACTCCTGATCGCCGTCGCGCTCTGCGCGTACACCCTCGGCGCGCTCGCCCTGCTCGGATATTTCTTTGCGCGAACGCCGTGGCTGCGCGACGTCGGAATCCCTCTGGCAATCCTCGGCTGCGTCGCTCAGTTCGGGCAGCTTTTTGCGCGCTGGGAGCTGACGCACGTCTGGCCGTTGCTCAATTTGTATGGTTCGCTCTCGCTCTTCACCGCCATGTCCGTTGCGATCTACATCGGCTTCGCGTTCCGCTATAAGCTGTGGTTCGCAGGCGGTTTCGTTCTCGCGCTCGCAGCGATTTTTCTCGCGTACGGCGTGACCTGGTACGAAGGCACGATGCCGCCGGTTCCGTCGCTCCAATCGTATTGGGCGAAGATCCACGTGCCGATCGTCGTTTCGTCGTACGCCGCGTTCTTGGTCGCGTTCGTCTTCTCGTGCATCTATCTGATCAAATACTATGCCGAGCGGCGGCTGCAGAGCCAAGAGGGCTCGGGACGCGGCAATCCGCTCGCACGCTGGTTGTCGAGCTTGCCGAGTCTGCCCCAGCTCGACGTAGTGGTCTACCGCGCCGTCGCGATCGGCTTACCGCTAATCTCCGTCGGGATCATTACCGGCGCGATGTGGGCCAAGGAAGCGTGGGGCGCATATTGGCAGTGGGATCCCAAAGAGACGGCGGCGCTCTTCTCCTGGATCATTTATCTCGCGTACATGCACCTCCATACCCGCCACTCGTGGCGCGGCCTGCGCACGAACTGGGTCAGTGTGGTCGGATTTCTCTCGATCATTTTCTGCTATCTCGGCGTCAACATTTGGATCTCGGGCCTGCACAGCTACAAGGTTTAAAGCCCTGCGACGCCCGGCGCGCCGGGCGTCAGAGTTTCGTCCTAGCCGCGCGGAGAGGGCAGATTTACGATAGAAGCAAATGAGCCAGCCACCCGCACTTCTCGTGGAGAACGAACTTGTCCCATTCGCCTGCCGATACGCCTGAAGGCGCTGCGCGTAGAATGATGAGCGCGTACGATCAGCCTCAAACCGAGGAAGAGGTAACGCGCCGAACCTTCATGGCCAACGCGACCCTAACGATCGGCGGAATCGTCGGCCTGGCGCTGGCAGTGCCGATCGTCGGCTCGCTGCTGCCGCCTAAGAGCGAGGCCGCCGGCAGCTGGTCGCCGCTCACGCCGGAAGAGCTCGACGCGCTCAAAAAGGCAACGTCAAAGCCGGTCAAGCTCACGTTCACGCTCAAGTATACCGATGCGTACCTGCCGGAGCAGTCGCTGCCGGAATACTGCTGGGGCATCCGGGTGGACAATAACGAAAAGTTCATGGCGGCCCGACCGGACATTTTCAGCGCACCCGGCGGGAAGCCGGACGTTCCCTACGACGTCGTCAACATGGGTTTCGTTCTCTTCAGCCCGATCTGCCCGCATCTCGGCTGCTATTTTGGCTGGAGCGATGCACAAAATAAGTTCATGTGCCCGTGCCACGGCTCGCAATACACGTTCGACGGCACGCATGTGGCCGGCCCGGCGCCGCGGGGTTTGGACCCGCTGCCGCTGCGCGAGCAGAACGGCACCGCCGAGGTAATGTGGATCATCTACCAGTCGAATACTCCCTCGCGCATCATCGTCTCGTATCAGGCGTAAGGTAATAGCGATGCTGAACTGGATCGAAAAGCGCACCGGCTTCATCTCGATGGCGAAGGATTTCCTAACGGAAGACGTTCCGGGAGGAGCGAGTTATTGGTACGTCTTCGGAAGCGCCACGCTCTTCACGATGATGATACAGATCGTCACCGGAATTTTTCTGACGTTCTTCTATGCTCCGTCTGCGATGACCGCATGGGAATCGACGCGCGCTATCTACCTCAATCCGTGGACGCACTTTCTGATCTCGGTCCACTATTGGGGCGCGTCGGCGATGATCGCGCTGGTTTTTCTGCACCTCCTGCAAGTGCTGATCTTCGGCGCATACAAGTCGCCGCGCGAACTGCAGTGGGTGGTCGGCGTTCTGCTGCTGCTCGTCACGCTTGTCCTCGGGCTCACCGGCTATCTCTTGCCGTGGGACATGGATGCGTACTTCGCGTCGCAAGTCTCGCTCAACATCACCGGCCTCGCTCCGATCGCGGGCCCGATCCTGCAGCACATCGCGCAGGGCGGCGGCAGCATGGGTACGGCGACGATCAATCGTTTCTTCGGATTGCACGTTTGGCTGATGCCGGCGGTCTTGGTTGCGCTGGTGGGCGCGCACTTGGCCATTTTCCGCCACAACGGCGCCGCGGGCCCGGTCGTCGACGACTCGCGCACGCTCAAGCCCGGACGTTTCTGGCCGGATCAGTTCTTTATGGACGGCTCCTTCTCGCTGATCATTTTCATCATTATCTGTTTCCTTGCGATCGTTGCACCGCCGTATCTCGATCAAAAAGCGGACCCGACGAAGTTCTTCGTGCCGTATCCGGCCTGGTATTTCTTGTCGCTCTTCGGTCTGCTCGCACTCGTGCCGCCGGAGATTCATCTCGGGCCGCTTTCGATCGGTACGGAATTGATCGCGACGATCATCGTGCCCACGATTTTCCTGATCGTCATCCTGCTGCTTCCGTGGCTCGACCGCAGCCGCTCCCGCAGCCTTGCTTCGCGTACCGGCCTGCTCTGGGGCACCACGATCGTCGTCGGCGTCATCGTCGTTCTCTCGATTTACGGCCAGGCCACAACGATGATGAAACAGGCGGCGGGACCGCCGTCGCCGCCCGAATCGGTCGTCCTCGCAGCACCTGCCGCCGCGGCCGAAACCAAGGCGGGTTCGCCCGGGGCGATTCCGGCAAACGCCGCCGGCGTCAGCAATCCGACGCAGTCGACGACGAACGGAGCCGGCGCCTCGGTCTTTGCAAACAACTGCTCCAGCTGCCACGGCGCAACCGGCCAAGGCGTTCCCGGATCCTTCCCGCCGCTGGCAAACAATCCGGTCGTGACGGGCGATCCCAATAAAGTGATCGGCATCGTGCTGGGCGGGCTTAATGCGCCCATCACCGTCAACGGGCAGAGTTACCACGGCATGATGCCGCCCTGGAAAGGCACGCTGACCAACAAAGAAATTGCCGACGTGATTACCTACATTCGGGGCTCGCTCGGCAACAATAAAGCATCCGCCGTAACCGAAGCTCAAGTAGCCGGCTTTAAGCCCTAACGCTTCTTACTTACAATGCGGGCCCGAGTATAGCAGCAACGCCGCTTTGCGATCGACGGCAACGACGCGGCGATTGCGTCCGTACGGCGGATCGTACGCCGACGGCTCGGCCGGAACGATAACCCACGCCCGCGGCGCGCGGCAGATGAAGGCGTGCGGGTCGACGCCGTCGGCTTGCGGATCGTTATCGTTCGTCGCCGCGAGCGCGCGCACGACCGGGCGCGTGTAAAACAGCAGCGCATTCCCGCCGGACACGTGCTGAATCGCGACGACGTCGCCGGGCCGGCGGTCGCGCTCGATAATTGCCGCCAGACGTGGTATCGGCTTGAACGCGTCGGCGTGCGGAAGCACGCGAACCGCGATCAAATCCACCGCGATGAGTGCCGCAGCCGCGAGCGCGTACGGTGCAAAGCGAGCCGTTTTCGGACGAGCAAGCAGCATCGCCGTCAAGAGCGACCCCGCAAAAATCGCCGCGGCCATGCCGATCAGCGGCGGAACGGCGCGCGCGACTTCGGTCGTCAATTGATTGTTGCGCGTAAAAAGCCAGATCGCGAAGGCCAGCGCGCCGATCGTCACCGGCACCGTCGCTGCGGAGACGATCGCTGAGCGGCTTCCACCTTTGCGGACGACTGCATCGAAATAGAGCGCCGTGATGAGTGCGAGCGCCGGGAGCTCGAGCGCAACGTAGTTCGGCAGCTTCGTTTCGGCAAAACTGAAAAAGAGAAATGGAACCGCGATCCAGGTGAAAGCCAAGCGCACGAGACGCGCGAGCTGCGGATCGTGCGAAAGCTGCAGCTGCCGAACTCCATAAACAATCGCCATCGGCAAGAACGCGATCCACGGAAAGAAGCCTAAGATGATGACCGGCACGTAATACCAAACCGGACCCGACTGGTTCTCGATGATTCCGGTGTAGCGTCCGATCGTGTACTCGCCGATCAACTTTTGTATCGGAAACAGATGAAAGTGCGCGACCAGCGCGAGCGGCCACGGCAGCACGATTGCCAAGAACGCGACGATTCCGGCGAACCACCATCGCGCCGAGAGCGCCGGCATCGTTTCGGCACGCCGGTTCCAAAAATAAAACGGCACGATGACCAACAGCGCGATGACCGGCGCCACCAAGCCTTTGGCCAAGAAGCCCGCGCCGGCTGCGATCCAGCCATATAATATGTAGCGGCCGCCGCCGCTTTGCAGTCCGCGGAACCACCAGAAGATCGTCATCGCCACGGCTAAATCGAGCAGCGCGTCCATGATCGCAAGCCGCCCGATCACGGCCTGCATCAACGACGTCGAAAGAATCGCCGCCGCGTAGACGCCGACGCGGGTACCGGCCTGACGCGCGACCGCGTAACCGGTGAAGCCTCCGAGCGCGATCGTTGCGAGCGCCGCCGGCAGACGAAGCGCGAACGCCGTCGGTCCGGCAAGCAGCGCAAAACCCGCGGCGAGCCAGAAATAGAGCGGCGGCTGAATGAAGTACGGCACGCCGTTGAGATGCATGACGACCCAGTCGCGCGTCAGCAGAATCTCGCGCGCGACCTCACCGTACGCCGTCTCGCTATTGTCCCAGAGCGTTCCGACTCCGAGTCCCGGTAACGTGATGAGTGCAGCGACGACCACACCGATCAAGGCCGCTCGCGCAGCTCTACCCCCCGAATTGGTCACCAATAGCGGCCCGTCACGAGGCGGTTTTTTGCCGCCAAGCGAGGAAGTCATTGTCGTTCGTATGCTTCCGATTTCTCTTCGACCGAACGGTCGCCGAGCCGTGATCGTCGGCGGAGGTAACGTCGCCGCGCGCAAAGCGGAGTCGCTTGTGAGCGCCGGTTATCCGCTTTTTGTCGTGGCGGAACGAATCGGCGAACGCTTGCGTTGCATCGTCGCGGAAGATGGTTCGTGCGAGGAGCGCTCCTACGAAGCGCGCGACGTCGGCGGTGCGGCCATCGTCGTCGCGGCAACCGACGACCCAGACCTCAACGCGCGAATCGTTGCCGACGGGCGCGAGGCCGGTGCACTCGTCTGCGACGCGACGCAGCCCGAGCGCGGCGATTTCACGATGCCGGCAACGCGCCGCATCGGCGAGCTGACGATCAGCGTCGACTCCGGCGGCGCGGCGCCTGCGTTTTCCCGCCGCGTCGCCGAGAAGCTCGCCGAGCAGCTCGACGACTCTTATGCGGTCGCACTGCGAACGCTCGCGCGGATGCGCGCATACGCGATGGAGACCTTTTCACCGCAAGAGCGCGCGCCGATCCTTCGCGCGCTCGCGCAGCGTCCCATTGCCGAGCTCGCCGCCGAGCCCGTTGCGGCGACGTGCGCCACGCGGCGCAGCGAACTCGCGATGGTGCAGAGCCGATCGGTCGCGGCGCGGCTCGCGGAGCGCGCCGTCATCACGACGTTGCTTGGCGTCACGACGACCGGCGATCGCGATCGGCAAACGCCGATCGCGCGTCTCGGCGATACCAACGTTTTCGTCAAAGAGCTCGAGCAAACGCTGCGCGATGGGCGCGCCGACTATGCGGTGCATTCGTGTAAGGATCTCGCCGGGTCGCTTCCCGCAGACATGCGCATCGTTGCGGTCTCAAAGCGAGAGGATCCGCGCGACGCGTTCTGCAGCGAACGCTACGAAAGCTTTGAAACGCTGCCGGCGGGGGCGGTCGTCGGCACGTCGAGCCCGCGCCGGCAAGCGCAGCTTGCCTCGCTGCGACCGGATTTGCGTTACGCATCGCTGCGCGGAAACGTCGACACCCGCCTGCGCAAACTGCGCGACGGGGAGTACGACGCGATCGTTATCGCGATGGCGGGATTGAACCGACTCGGAGCACGCGCGCGGCATACCGTGCCGTTTGCGATCGACCGGGTCGTCCCGGCCGTCGGACAGGGCGCGCTCGCGGTCGAAACGCGCGCCGGCGACGATCGTTTCGAGGCCCTGCTGCGGGAAACGGTCAACGACCGCATCGCCGAGCTCTGCGTTAGCTGCGAGCGCGCCGCCTTGCGTGCGTTGCGCGCCGGGTGCAGCGCGCCGCTGGGAATCCATGCGGAGCTTGCCGGTGAAACGATGAACGTCAACGGGTTTTATGCCGGCGATGCGGCATCGCCGATTCGGGCGCATGCGAGCGGCGCCGTCACCACGCTGGAGTCGGCGCAAGCGCTCGGCGTGGCGCTGGCCGAGCAGCTGAAGGTGCACGTCGCCGCGCCGGGAGCGGTCCGCTGATCGCGCTGCGGCCGCGGCGGCTGCGCCGCAACGAAATCGTGCGTACGCTCGTGCGCGAGCATCGCATCCATCTCGGACAGCTCGTTGCGCCGCTCTTCGTAGCCGAGCGTTCGAGCGACGCGGGTCCCATCGCCGCGATGCCCGGCATCGAGCGCTTCGATCTCAACGGCGCCGTTGCCGAGGCGCGCGAGCTCTTTGGGCTGGGCATCAAGAGCGTCCTTCTCTTCGGAATCCCGGCAGAAAAAGATGCAAGCGCGTCGAGCAGCCACGCACAAGATGGAATCGTTCAGCGCACGATCGGTGCGATAAAGGCGGCGTTGCCGGAAATGCTGGTCATGGCGGATCTGTGCTGCTGCGAATACACGGCGCACGGACATTGCGGCATTCTCGACGGGCGCGGCGACGTCGACAACGACGCGACGGTTTCGCTGCTCTGCCGTATTGCCGTGAGCTACGCGCAGGCGGGCGTGGACGTCGTCGCGCCTTCCGATATGATGGACGGCCGTGTCGCTGCCATCCGGGCGTCACTCGACGGCTGCGATGCCACCCACGTCGCGATCTTGGCCTACAGCGCGAAGTACGCGTCGGCATTCTATGGACCGTTCCGGGACGCGGCCGGATCCGCACCGCAGTTCGGCGATCGTCGCGGCTATCAGATGGATCCATCGAACGCGCGTGAAGCGCTGCGCGAAATTGCGCTCGATATCGAGCAAGGCGCCGACATCGTGATGGTGAAACCCGGCCTGCCGTATCTCGACGTTCTGCGAGCCGCACGCGACCGGTTCGACGTTCCGCTCGCCGTTTACAACGTCAGCGGAGAATACGCGATGTTGCAGGCCGCAATCGCCAACGGCTGGCTCGACGGCGCGACCGCCATCGACGAACTCTTGACGTGCTTCGTGCGCGCCGGAGCCGACATCGTCATCACGTACTTCGCCAAAGAGTATGCTCGCCGCCATGGATAGCGTCGCCATCGTGCTGCTTGCAGGCGGCGCGGCGTCCCGGTTTCCCGGCAAGCTCGAGCACCGCATTGAAGGGCGCGCCATGCTGGTGCGCTCTTTCGAGCGGCTGCGCGCATCCGGCCGGCCGGTGTACGTCGCGGCCGGAGGTTGCTTTTCACCGGAGCTCGATGCGCAACTCGATGCGCCCACGATCGTCGATCGTCATCCGAGGGCCGGTCCGTTGCGGGCATTTCTCGATGCTTGCGCCGCGATTCGCGCGGAGCGGCTTTTTGCCGTCGCTGCGGATCAGCCCAACCTCGATGCGAGCCTTATCGCACGTCTGTCCGCTGCATGGCGTGAGGGCGACGAAGCGGTCGTGCCGGAACACGACGGTAAGTTCGAGCCGCTTGCGGCGGCGTACGACCGGCGCGCCGCGTTGCGTGAAGGATTCGAACTTCGCGCCTCGAGCAACTATGGCGTGCGCGATCTCATCGCGCGATTGCGCGCGCGGTTCTTGCCGTGCCCGAGCGCGTACTTTCATAACGTGAACCGGCCGGAGGATTTACCGTGAAGCTCGAGCGGTCGATCGCGGCATTCGCACGCGCACGCCGTGCGATCGCCGGCGGCGTGAACTCACCGGTGCGCGCGTTGGGCGCGGTTGGGCTCTCGCCGGTCTTCATGAAAGGCGGCGCCGGCTCCGCGCTTTACGACCTGGACGGTCACGAATACATCGATTACGTTATGTCCTGGGGCGCGCTGCTGCTCGGTCACGCCTATCCTGCCGTAACGCGCGCAATTACCAATGCCGTAACGCGCGGCACGTCCTTCGGTACGCCGACCGAAGTCGAGAGCGAGCTCGCCGAGCTCGTCGTTTCCATGATGCCGTCTATCCAAAGGCTGCGCTTCGTGTCGAGCGGGACCGAAGCCGCCATGTCGGCGGTTCGCTTGGCGCGCGGATTCACGCGTCGTCCAAAGATCGTCAAATTCGCCGGCTGCTATCACGGTCACGGCGACGCGTTCTTGATCTCCGCGGGATCCGGCGCGCTCACACACGGCGTTCCCGATTCGCTCGGCATCACCGAAGGAACCGCGTGCGACACGATCGTTCTGCCGTTCAACGACTCGGCGGCAGTCGAACGAACCTTCCGTGCGAATCCCGATTCGATAGCCGCGGTGATCGTCGAGCCCTACGCGGGTAACATGGGCCTCATTCTTCCGCGACCCGGCTATTTACAGTCGCTGCGCGCGTGCTGCACGCGCTACGGCGCACTGCTCGTCTTTGACGAAGTAATGACCGGTTTTCGTGTAGCGCGCGGCGGAGCGCAAGCACGCGAAGGCGTTGCTCCGGACCTCACGGTCTTGGGCAAAATCATCGGCGGCGGCCTTCCCGCCGCCGCATTCGGCGGACGCGCCGACGTCATGGCGTATCTGGCACCCGACGGGCCCGTCTATCAAGCCGGAACGCTCTCGGGCAACCCGCTCGCTATGGCAGCCGGGGTAGCAACGCTCACCGCCATCGCCGCAGATGCGACGCTGTACGACCGTTTGGAGTATACCAGCCGGCAGCTCGCCGACGGGCTAGGAGCGGTGATGCAACGCCGCGGCGTTGGCCATTACAGCAGCTGCGCCGGCGGAATGTTCGGGGTCTTCTTCACGACGGGGCCCGTCACGGACTTGCAGAGCGCACAAAAGAGCGACCGCGTGCTCTTCGCGAAGTATTTTGCCGCAATGCTCGATCGCGGCATCTACCTTCCCCCGTCGCCGTTCGAAGCGAACTTCGTTTCGAGCGCCCATACGGCGCGCGACGTCGAACAGACGATTGCGGCTGCCGACGCCTCGCTCGGGGCGCTCCTAGCCACGGCATGATCGATCCGAAGCTCGACGCCAGTCGAGCGTTCTCCGGCGAGCCGCTGGTCGACGTGTCGATCCCCCGGCTCTTCGCATACCACCGCGTACTTCGGCAGGCTCAAGCGCTGGGCAAGCGCACGATTACCTCGCACGGCCTGGCGGCGATGCTCGGGCATACGATTGCCAGCACCCAGATTCGCAAGGACCTCTGTGCGCTCGGTCCCCTTGGACGCCGCGGCCAGGGCTATGCGATCGATCCGCTTGTCGAACAGCTGGCGTGCGTTTTAGGATTGGAGCATGACTGGCGTATCGCGATCGTCGGGTTCGGCTACCTGGGGCGTGCCTTCGCCGCATTCATCACCGCGCGGGAGCGGCGGTTCAACGTCGCCGCAATCTTCGATCGCTCGCCGGCGGTCGTGGGTCAACGCTGGCAGGGAATCGTCGTTCGCGACGTCGCGGACATGGAGCGCACGCTCGCTGCTGCGGATTGCAATATTGCCGTGATTGCCGTGCCCGCCGAAGCTGCCCAGGATTGCGCGCAGCGCGTCGCCGCGCTCGGCATCCGCGCGATCTTGAACTTCGCGCCGATGTCCCTGCATCTGCGCGGCCCGGTCATCGTGCGCAACATCGATCTCGCCGGTGAGATGGCGATCTTGACGCATCGCTTGAGTTTGGAATAGCACGATGCCCATCACGTGTATCGGCCTCTCGCATCACACCGCGCCGGTCGAAGTTCGCGAGCGTCATGCATTTCCGCCCGCGCGCATGGCAGAAGCGCTGGTCGCGCTGCGCGATTACGAAGCCGTCCGCGAGGCCGTAATGCTTCAGACGTGCGGGCGACTGGAGATTTACGCGGAGCTCGGCGATTACGAAACGGGCACCACGCAGATCAAATCGTTTCTGGCGAACTTCCGTCACGGCGCAACCGGCTACGACATCGAATCGTATCTGTACACGCATCTCGGGCACGAAGCGGTCGAGCATCTCTTCCGGGTCTGCACCGGGCTCGATTCGATGCTCATCGGCGAGGCCGAGATTCTCGGCCAGGTGAAAGACGCTTACGTCGCTGCGACGCGCGCGAAGTCGCTGGGTCGCACGTTGCATCATCTTTTTCGCGAAGCCCTCGCGGCCGGTAAATCGGCGCGCGCGCAGACGCGCATCGGCGGTGAGTCGGTCTCGATGGCGACGGCCGCGGTGGAGGCCGCGCGCGCGCATCTCGGCTCGCTCGAACGTACGTCGATTCTCGTCGTTGGCGCCGGCAAAATGGGACGCACCGCCGTCAAACGTCTTCGCCAGGAAGGCGCAAGACGCGTGATCGTGGCCAATCGGACGATGTCGCGATCGCGCGATCTCGTCGCCGAAGCCGGGTTTGGCGAGGCCGTCGAGCTGCCCGAGCTCGTCGATGCGGTGGCGGCTGCCGACGTTGTGGTCGCTTCCACGGGAGCTTCGCATTTTGTTCTCGACGACGAACGCGTGCGCGCCGCTATGGCGCGCCGTCCCGATCGGCCGCTCTTCGTGGTGGACATCGCCGTGCCGCGCGACGTCGATCCATCCGTAACGGAAATTCCCAACGTCTCGCTCGTCGACATCGACGGTCTGAAGTCCGTCGTCAACGAGCGTTTGGAATTGCGCCGCGAAGCGATTCCGCAGGTCGAGGAGATCATCGCCGAATACGTCCAGCGCTTCGAGAGCTGGTATCGTGCGCGGGTCGCAGTACCGGTCATCACGCGGCTGACGCAAAAAGCGGAAGCGATTCGCGCGGCGGAGCTCGAGCGGCTCCTAGCACGCTGCCCGGAACTCGACGATCGCGAACGCATGCTCGTCACCGGCATGTCGCTGACGATCGTTTCGAAGCTGCTTCACTCCGCGATCCTAAGGATTCGCGAGAAGGCAACGAACGATCGCGCCGAAGCGCTATCGAGCGCGCGCGTGCTCGAAGATCTCTTCGAGCTCGATCCTATCGATGCCCAAAAGTAGCCCCACCGGCAAAGTATTTTTGGTCGGCGCAGGCCCGGGGGACCCGGGCCTGCTGACGTTACGGGCGGCGGCGGTGCTGCGCGCAGCCGACGTGCTGCTCTACGACGCGCTTGCAAGTGATGCGGTGGTCGCCTTTGCACCGCCGGCGTGCGAACGCATCTTCGTCGGCAAGCGCGGCGGAGAGCACGCAATGGCGCAGAGCGACATCGAAGCACTCATGATCGCCAAGGCGCGCGAGTGCGCTCGCGTGGTTCGTCTCAAAGGCGGCGATCCGTTCGTGTTCGGACGCGGCGGCGAGGAAGCACAGGCGCTCGAAACCGCAGGGATTGCGTTCGAAATCGTCCCGGGGATCAGTTCGGCGCTCGCCGTTCCCGCCTACGCCGGCATCCCGCTGACGCACCGCGATTACGCGGCGTCGTTTACCGTTCTTACGGGCCACGAAGATCCGACGAAAGCAGCCTCGTCGCACGATTGGGAGAAGCTTGCCGATGCGCGGCGCACGCTCGTCATTTTGATGGGTGTCGGAAATCTGCGCGAAATCGCAGAGCAGCTCGTGTCGCACGGGCTCGCACCGGCTACGCCGGCCGCCATCGTACAAGACGGTACGCGTCCCTCGCAACGAACCGTCATCGGAACCTTGTCCACGATCGCCGGCGATGCTGTAACCGCGGGCATTGCGGCACCTGCAATCGTTGTTGTCGGCGGCGTCGCGGCATTACGCGCGCAGCTGCGCTGGTTTGACCGCACGCCGCTTTTCAGCAAGCGCGTTCTGATCACGCGCACCGGCCACCAATCGGAGCTCTTCGCACGGGAACTGTTAGCGCGCGGCGCCGAGCCGATCGTGGCACCGGCAATTGCAATCGAACCGCCCGACGAGTCCAGCGCGGGCGATGGAGCGCTGAGCGCGCTCGAGTCGTTTGCGTGGATCGTCTTCACCTCGCAGAACGGCGTCGACCGCTTTTTTGAGATGCTTGCCGCGCGGGATGCCGATGCCCGTGCGATCGGCGCGGCGCGCGTCGCCGCAATCGGCGAGCGTACCGCAGCGCGGTTGGGCGAGCACGGCGTTCGCGCCGATGCGGTTCCGCAAGAGTTCGTCGCCGAAGAGGTCGCGCGCATGGTCATCGACCGGTCGCGCGTCGGCGATCGCGTGCTGGTCTATCGCGCGCAAGAAGCGCGCGACGTGTTGCCCCGGATGCTCGACGAAGCCGGGCGCGCGGTCACGGTGGTTGCTGCCTATAAAACCGTGGTTCCGAACGACCCGCAGTTCGCGGCAAAGACCGCGCGGGCCGACGTGCTGACGTTCACCAGCGCCAGCACCGTTCGCGGCTTCGCGCACCTGCTCGGAGGCGATACGGCCGCAATGGAGGCCGCGCGCGGTAAATGCGTCGCCTGCATCGGGCCGATTACGGCGCGCGCCCTGCGCGACGCCGGGCTGCCGGTCGACGTTATCGCGGATCGCTACACAACCGCGGGGCTGCTCGACGCGCTCGAAGCACACTTCGCCGGCGACTCGTGATTCAAGGTACCGTCGGCGCCGCTCTCGCAGCGGCCGTCGCGCTGGTCGCGTACCGGGCGCGCGCGCTCACGCTCGGCGGCGCAGCGGCGGCGTTCGCCGTCGGTGCAATCGTCTTCGGCAGCGGCGGCTGGCCGGCGGCGGCGGTGTTGTTCGCATTCTTCATTCCGTCGACGCTGGTATCGCGCCTCGGCCGCGCAAAGCACGCGTCGCCGCGCAATGGCTGGCAAGTGCTCGCAAACGGCGGCGTTGCAGCGATCTGCGCACTCGCGGCGGTGCGCGGTGGCGGCGCGTACTTCGCAGCGGCCTTCGCGGGCGCATTCGCGGCAGCCTCAGCCGATACGTGGGGCACCGAAATCGGCACGCTTTCGCGCATGCCTCCGGTGTCGATTCTCACCTGGCGTCGCGTCGAAACTGGACGCTCCGGCGGCGTCAGCGCTCTCGGCAGCTCCGCGACGATCGGCGGTGCATTGTGCGTTGCGCTCGTCGCTCCCGCGGTGCATATCGCGCCGTTTTGGAGCGTAGCCGCCGGCGGCATCGCCGGCGCGCTGCTCGATTCGGTGCTCGGCGCGAGCCTTCAGGCCTTGCGATGGTGCCCGTCGTGCACGTGCGAATGCGAAACGCGAGTGCATGGGTGCGGTTCGCCGACCGTCCTGCGGCGCGGCGCCGGATGGCTCGAAAACGACGGCGTCAACTTCGCTGCGACGCTTGGCGGGGCGATCGTGGCATCGCTCGCGGCTTCGTAGCGTGACGAAGAACGCGCACGCGCGCCGGCTCGCGCGTCGCCACGCAGCGCGGCCGCATCTCGTGCTGCCGCCGCTCCCGGCACATCGCTACGACATCGCGTACGTCGATCCACCGTGGTATTACTACGGCAGTCCGGTGAAAGACGCCGCTGCGGCCAAGCATTATCCGCTGATGTCGCTCGAGGAGCTGGGCGCGATCGACGTGCGGCGCATGCTGAACGCGCGGGCCGCAGTCTTTTTGTGGGCAACCTGTCCGCGCCTGAACTTCGCGCTGAAACTCCTCGATGCATGGAAGCTGCATTACCGCGGCGTTGCATACGTTTGGGTGAAGGTCAACAAACGCGGCGAGATCATCGCCGGTCAGGGCATCGTGCCGACCTTTACCAAACCGACGTCCGAGCTGCTGCTGGTCGCTACGACCAATCCGACCGGGCGGCCATTTCCAATTCGCGATTTGGCCCAGCCGCAAGTCGTTTTGCATCCGCGGGGCGCGCACAGCGAGAAGCCCGCCGTCTTTCGTACGCTGATCGAGAAGCTCTGCGGCGGGCGTTCGCGCATCGAGTTATTTGCGCGCTCGCATGCTGCGGGCTGGGACGTCTGGGGCGCCGAGCTTTAAGGGAACCTCTGAAGAAGTCGCTGCACCGATCGCAGCAAGCAGTTTCGCGGCTAATCGAGGCGCGGCCGAGGGAGCATAGCAGAACGCTCTGTGACCGAGGCCGCAACAAAGAGATGCGGCGAAACTGCCGCTGCCCTCGGGGTTTGGTCGCAAAACCACCGTCTGCGTTGTCGAAGGCTCGGTCACAGACCGCGTTGGGTATGCTCCCTCACCTTCTCCTTGCATTCGGTGGTTTTGCGCTCCAAACGATCGGTACATGGACTTCTTCAGAGGTTCCCCATGGTCACGCTCGGGGACGGCCGCGCGCTTGAAGCGAAGGGAGAGCGAAATGGCTGCAGCGACGGCACAAGGACGCATGGGCGGAGCCACGGTTGCCTCCGTGGCGATTCACGTTGCCGTTGCGCTCGCCATTCCGGCGCTCGCCTGGACCGCCTCGACGGTGACGCCGGTTGAGACCATCAGTTTTAAGCACATTCTGCACATCGAAC
>JAMXLK010000074.1 GCA_024281075.1 Vulcanimicrobiia bacterium | reverse complement strand
AATCCGGCTATCCGGAGTCGTGAGCCGCTCGCATTAACCGCGACCACGAATGCATACGAGTTGTCGTCCGCGCGCAGCAGTGTCACGCCGGGCGCAGATAATACGCCATGGGAGCGCGGAACCGTGGACGCACTCGAGAAGAGTTGATCCCTGCGCTCGAGCTGCGCCATGAGAGCCGCCTGCTGCGGTTCCATCCGCTGCGCGATGATCGTTGATGGCAAAACCGGTAGAAGAAGCGCGTTCGCGCGCGGGGAGCCGTCGTTGAGCGCGGCGGGGTCGATCAGCGTACACGTCAAGCCTCGTCCGTTGCAATCGCGCTGCATCGCGGTGGTCGCATCGGCAAACGCCGCGAAGTCGGCGTCGCTCAGCGTTCCCGCACGGTACAGTGCGGGCGGCCAGATGATCGACGCATCGGCAGCGATGTGCGTCCGCGCCAGCAGCGGACCATAAGCGCGAACTATATCTCCGAACGCGTGCGTCGGCGCATAGCGCCGCGACGCCGCAAGGTCGACGGTTAATGCTGCATCCCAGGCGTAACTCCAGTTGGCCCACGGAGCTTCCCAACCGTGCGGATAGATCGTGTCTTGCACCGGAAAGTTGACGATGCCGTGCACGCCGTTGCGGAGGAGTTCGTGCAACGCAAGCATCGTGTTCGAAGGATCGCTCGGACGCGGCGCGCCTTCGTCGGCGTTTTGGAACCAGCCGGCCTGAAACTCCGACTGCATCACGGGAACGCGCGGCTGCGTTTGCAGCAAACCGGTCGCGAAATCGAGATCTCCAAGATCGTGCGCGCCGATGCGGTAAGAGCCGCCTTGGTACCAGTTGCCCCAGGCCCAGGCGGGCGACGCGCTCGGGACGCGCATTTCGTACGTGTTGATGAAGAGCGGTACGCGATTGCCGGTCACCGAGGAAACCGTCGCGCGCAACCAGTCGATATACGCATGCCAGTGCGGGGCCGGCCACGTGTCGTTATCGAGATAGGCGCCTTGATCGTCGTCGAGAGCGATCGCGATGACGTCGTTTGCGTAGGGTGCGGCGACATTCAATGCGTCGTGCAGCCACTGCGAAGCCGATGCAAGATGCGTCGCGTTGCCGAGCCACTCGGCGGCGGCTGCATCGGCGTGGCGGTTCTGCAGGGTCGCAGTCGCAGGATAGCGTCCTTCGAGCACGTCGTGCAACGGCATGTTATACGCGGCTCGCTCGAGGAGCCACGCCGGATAACCGCCGTTACGCCATTCGTTGCGAATGACCGGTCCCGGCCGCAGGATCAATTTAAATCCAAGCTCGTGCGTTTCTTTGAGCAGCGCCGTCAAATCACGCCGCGGATCCGTCGTGCCGGTAAAATCGGCGACGCCTTCGGTCGGCTCATGCCAGTTCCAGATGACGTAGAGGTCGATCGTGTTGATGCCGAGGCGTTTATATGCAAGCAGCGTATCGTGCCAGCGTTCGCGCGGTATGCGCTGGTAAAAGAAGGCTGCACCATAGACGAAGAACGGACGGCCGTCGACCGTGAATACGGGATAACCGTGTTCTGAGGCAACGCGGGATGCGTTCCAATTTGACCAACCGGCGCGGGCGGGAGACATAACAGCGAATACGAGCAGCGGCGCAAGCACGAACGGCCACCAGCGTTCGAAGTGTGCGACGACGAGATACACAACCGCTCCAACCGCCAGCCATCCGAGGCCGAGCGCAATCGCAGTTCGTCCCGTAAACGTGAAGGCCAACACCCAGCCGCCCAGCGCAACGATTGCGGGCAGTGGAAAGAGCGGCATACGAAACGGTGCCGCGATTCGCCGTGCCCGCAGTACGCCAAGCGCGATAATCTGCGCGATGCCTTGAATAAGCACGATTCCGGCAGTCAGGAACGCAATTACCTGATCGAGCGTGAAGAGCGAGGCGATCAGCGAAAGGAAACCAACGGCGAGCAAAGAGATGTGCGGAAAATCCTTGCGCGGATGGAGTCGCGCAAAAAGGCGCAAGAACGCTCCGTCGCGTGCCGCGCCGAAGGGGATACGCGAAAAGCCGAAGAGATTGCCGTAGACCGACGCAAACGCCGTTACCAGGACGAGAACGGTGATGCCGATCGCGGCCGCGCGGCCCCAAGCGCGTTCGACGACGAGGGCGCCGACGTACTGCGATTGAGCCGTCGGAGTACCGTGCGCATCCAGCAAGGACTGCCACGGTACGGTCCCGAGCACGCCGATCTGCAGCAGCACGTAGAGAACCGCCACGATGAGAATCGAGATGAGAATGGCAAGCGGAATGGTGCGGCGCGGTCGCTCGACTTCGTCGCCGACCAGCGCCGCGTCGGCGTAGCCGGCATAGTCGTAGAGCGTGATGTAGAGCGCAACGCCGAATCCCGCGAGGAAGCCGGCATTGAAGCGAAACGGCGACGCAAGGCGAAACGCTTGCGCAAAGCTCGCGTGCGAAAGCCCGGCCAACGCCACGAGGGCAATCGTGAGCGTTGCGGCGACCGCGAGCAGAGTTCCAAGCGCGGCCACTTTCGCGGTTCTCCGATACAGCAGAAGAATCGTAACGACTCCAATGCCGACCGCAACGGCATCGTGCGCGAAAACGTTCGTCGCCAGTGACGGATAGAAATATGCGGCGTAATTCGTAAACCCGATGTACCCGCTGGCCAACAAGCACGGCGCTGCGAGCAAAAACTGCCAATTGAAAAGAAACGCGAGCGCCTTGCCCCAGCGATCCGCGCCGAATGCATTGCGCAAGTAAACGTACGTTCCGCCCGAGCCGGGATATTGGGATGAGAGCTCCGCCCAGACCATCCCATCGCAGAGCGCAACAACTGCGCCCGCAATCCAACCGACGAGCGCAAGCGGTCCCGCTAGCGCCGCAATGACGAGCGGGATCGTGACGAGCGGCCCGATGCCGATCATCGTAATGATGTTGATCGAGATCGCGCCGCGCAAATCGATCGCGCGGGTCATCCGTTCGACTCCGCTCGTTTCACTCGCTCCGCTCAGGATGACACCTCCGAGGCGGCTCGCTTTCGGCCGACGAAGCTCGGGGCCATGCTTGAACGCACCGAGCTCGCGCGTATCATGGGTCTCGACGGCGACGTTCGCATCGATTTCCTGCAAAGCGATGCGCTCGCGAGCAATCCCCTCGGCGACCCCTCCACGCGGCCCGTGGTGATATATCTGCCGAAGGGATACGATCCCGAGGGCTCGCGGCGCTATCCGACGCTCTACGTGCTGCACGGTTACACCGGTGACGTCGCCGCGCTGATCTCGTCGCGGCCGTGGGAGACGAACGTGCTGCAGTGGTGCGACCGCTTAATTCGCAAGCGGCAGATGCCCGAGGCGCTGTTGGTGCTCGTCGACGGTTTCACGCGCTTGGGCGGTTCGCAGTATGTCGATTCGATCCACAACGGCGATTATGCGACCTACACCGTGCGCGACGTTATCGGGCACGTCGACCGCAACTATCGCTCGGTTGCGGCGGAAGGCGGCCGGGCAGTCCTCGGAAAATCCTCCGGCGGTTTTGGCGCCATGCATTTGGTTTTGGAACATCCGGGCGCTTTTGCAGCGTTTGCGTCGCACAGCGGGGACTCGTATTTTCGATACGCGCACCCGCCGG
>JAMXLK010000073.1 GCA_024281075.1 Vulcanimicrobiia bacterium | reverse complement strand
GCACGATCGAATAGACATCGCCCAAGCGCTCTTTCATCACGGGAATGCACGCATCGGCGCGCTCCCCCGAAGCGGCGCGATCCGACAGCACGATCAGCGCAGCCTTAAACACGCCTGTCCCGAGCGGAGTCGAGGGGTTTCCAGGCTCCGCTCTTTCCACCGCTCTTTTTCAGCAGCCTCACCGACTCGATCGTAATTCCTTTATCGAGCGATTTCGACATGTCGTAGATGGTCAGGGCGGCAATTGCCGCAGCGACCATCGCCTCCATCTCGACGCCGGTTTGCGCCGACGTTCGCGCCTCGGCTTCGACGCGCAACGCGCCGTCGGGACGCCAATCAAATCGTACGTCAACGCTGCTCAACGGCAGCGGATGCGTCAGCGGGATCAGGGCGGCGGTCTGCTTCGCCGCCATGATGCCGGCGAGCTGCGCGGCCACGAAGGCGTCGCCCTTTGGCAACGTCGCTTTTTGCAGCGCTTCGCGGGCGTCGCGGCTCATGCGAACGAGTGCTTCGGCGCGCGCGCGGCGCGGCGTCACGCGCTTTCGCGACACGTCGACCATCGCGACGCTGCCGTCGCGCGCGATGTGCGACGGTTTCACCGCATCGAGGCCGACGGCGAGCCTTGGAAGCGCGCCCAGATGAGCGCGAGCAGCGCCAAAACCCAGCAGATGACGAGATGCGTGATGTGATGCGTGTGGCCGGCGCCCGACTCGGTGAGAAAGTTGATCTTGCCCAGCCCGTAAAGAATACCCAAAATGAAAAAGACGATGGCCAGTGCGAACGCAATGACTCTCATGAAATCACTCCCTTCCGCGCGAGAACGAAACTAACAGCCCCCATCACGACGCAGTACCAGCCGAATGGCCGCAAATCGTTCGAACGGAAATAGCGCATGAGAAAGGCAACGGAGAGATATGCGGCGACGCCTGCCGCAATCCCGCCGAGGATTGCCTCGATCAGCACGATGTTCGCGCCCGGTGCGAAGAGCTTCGGCACTTCGAGCAGCCCCGCGGCGAAGATGACCGGCGTCGCGAGCAGGAACGAAAACCGCGCCGCGTTTTCATGATCGAGATCGAAGAGCAGTCCCGCCACCATCGAGACGCCCGAACGCGAGATGCCGGGCAGCAGCGCCAAGGCTTGCGCGACTCCAATGAGGAGACTCTGCGGATAACTCAGCGCTTCGATCGGCTTGTACTTTCCCGACGCCGCGCCGTGCTGGCGCCGCCGCAACGCTTCGCCCGCAAACATCACCAGGCCGTTGATCAAAAGGAAGATCGCGGCGGGCGCGGGCGATCCGAAAAGCTTTCGCACGGGGTGTTCGAAAATCACGCCGAGTATTCCAACGGGAATCGTTCCGACAACCAAACGCCATCCGATGCGTTCTTCCCGATCGTCGCTCAAGTGCCCGCGCACGACGCTCGCGAGGAGCGCGCGCACGATCGCGTACCACTCTTCGCGATAGTAGAGAATCAATGCCAGCGCCGTTCCCAAATGCAGCACGACGACGAAGGCAAGGAACGACGGGCTTGCGCGATCGATGTTGTGCCATTGCAGCAGCGCCGGGACTAAAATGGTGTGGCCGAGGCTCGAGACGGGGAAGAGTTCGCTCACGCCCTGCAAGAGCGCCAGCGCCAGCGCTTGGAAGTAGCTCACAGAGGACTTACCACGCGACGAACTTTACGCTGTATGTGTACGCGCTCGCAACCGGTTTGCAATCGTGCAGCGCGGGCGAGTAGTGCGCCTCGCGCGCCATTCCGACGGCCACCAAATCGAGCGACGAATTGCCGGTGCTTTGGGTGACGGCCGCGCCGGTGACGGTTCCGGATGTGTCGAGCTGCACGCTCACGAGCGCGGTGCCGCTGGTGCCCGATGCCCGGACCGAAAGCGGAATTTCCGGCGGCGCGGGGGTCGAGACCACGGCCGCCGCGGTGCTGGACTGCGCGCAGCCGGCCGTTGGCGTAGCCGCCGGCGTTGCGCTGGCTTGCGCGACCACCGGCCTCGGCGTCGCGGCGCTCCCGCCTTGCGTTCCGCCCTCACCCGGGCCTTTGCGCGGCGGAGCGGACGCAGCCGTGCGCGGAGCCGGAGTTCGTTGCGGTGGTGGAGAGGGTGGAGGCGTCGGCGGCCTCCTCACGGCGATGGTCGCCGGCCGGTGCTGGATCGAGACGACCTCACTCTGCGTCGCGGGCGTCGGCGACGGCGGCCGAAGACCGATCGCAACGATGAGATGCAGCAGCAGCGAGAGCGCGAACGCAACCAGCAATAAACGCGGTATGCGTCTCATGGCTCATCGCGCGCTGGGAGGTTAGTCGGGAGTGAAGTCGGCCCGGAAGAGATAATCGCCCGTCGTCGGCTGGCAATCGACCAGTTTCGGCGAGTACGTCGACGCGCGCGCCGCGCGGAGTGCCGCCTGATCGATCGACATGTTGCCCGCACTCTTATAAACCTTTGCACCTACCAAATTTCCGCTGGGGCCGACGGTCACTTCTACCTCGACGGTGACCGCACCGAGGCCAAGCTCCTTCGCCGATTCGGGATAGTCCGGCTGCACCGGACTGGTGACCGATGCTTCAACGTTCGGATTCGCGCAGGCCGGCTTCGGCGTTCCGACGGTTGCTGCGGGAGCCGGCTTTCCGGTTCCCTCGCCCGCGGGCGCACCGTTCTCGGTGCCGGTCTTCGGTTGCGCGTAGGTATTCTCAGTCGATCCGGCGCCCTTGTTGGTGGTGTGGACGAGGTTGACCTTAAGCTTCGGCTGCTCGACCTGATGCTGTTGTTTGGGGGGCGGCGTTGCATTAGGCGGCGGCGTGGGCGTGGGCGGCGGGGTTGGTGTCGGCGGCGGCGGCGTGTGCACGATGACCTTTTGTTTTTGGACGGTCACCTCTTCGACTTTTTGCTGTTCGTGTTGCTTTGCGAAGTTGGGAAGGAACGAACCGATTGCCAAGTGAGCGATCAGTGAGATCACGAATGCCCAGCCGATATAGCTGCGCACCCGTTCGCCGGTGGTTAAATAGCCGCCCCTTGCCATTGCTTAGGGCGTCGCCCCGTTAGCACTTGACAGCTGAACTTTATTGGCAAGGCCGAAGTCGGTGAGATCGACCTGCTTGGCCGCGTCCATCACTTGGAGGATCGTGCCGTAGGTCGCCCTCGGATCGGCTTTGATGATGACGCTCTTGAAACGGTGGTCGGTTGCGTCTTGGAGTTCGGCAAACGCTGCTTTGGCATCGGCCATGGTGACCGTATTCGAGCCGACTTGGATGTGATCGTGCTCGTCGATGATTACGACGATCTGCGAAGGCTGAACTTTGTCTTTGTTATAGGCGTCGGGCAACTTCGGCTCTTTCGTCACCGACGCCAGAATGATGAAGATGATCAGGAGGACCAACAGCACGTCCGTAAAGGGCGTGATGTTGATCGTCGACATTACTTCATCTTCACCTTGACCGGTGGAAACTGCCACGCTCTAAAAACCTCCGCTACGACGTCACGAAGCCGACGTCCTGAAGACCGGCGTTCTTCGCGGCATCGAGAATACGAATGATCACCCCGTACGGTGCCTTGGCGTCGGCGACGATTGCGACGTGATGGTTGGGCTTCTTCTTTGACGCATCGTACATGATGCGGTAGATGCCGTTTTCGTCGGTCTTGACGCCGTCGACGAAGATCACGCCCTTATTGTTGACGTCGACTTCGATGTCGTTCTTGTTCTTCGTTGCGGTCGAAGTGTTGGGGTTCTTGTTCGGCAGCTCTTTCTCGAACCCGGGCGGCGCAACCAAGGCGGCGAGAATCATGAAGATGATGAGCAAAACCAATAGCACGTCGGTAAACGGCGTGATATTGATCTCCGCCATTACCTCTTGGTCTTGCTGCGAGGACAGCAGGCTCACGATCGCGTCCCTACGAGATTATTTTCCGGCTCGAGTCGGTTGATAGAGCTCCGTGGGAATCGGCGCGCCCGTATTGTGGAAGTGCAGCATTTCGGCGAGCTGATTGGCCGCGACGATCATCTCTTGGTTGTAATTCTTGATGCGCGACTTGAAGAAGTTGAAGAACACGACCGCGATGACGGCGATGATAAGTCCCGTCGCGGTCGTGATGAGCGCCTCGGAGACGCCCGCCGCGACCACGGCCGGAGTCGAGTTACCCTTCAGCGCGATGTCTTGGAAGGCGCGAATGATGCCCAAGACCGTTCCGAAGAGGCCGACGAACGGCGCGATAACCGCGATCGTTCCGATGATCGCGAGATTGCGCTCGAGCGAGTTCAGGTGCTCCATCAACGCGATGGAGAGCGCGTCGGTGATGTCCGCGCGGTTCTTTTCGCCGCGCCGAAGGCCGAACTCGAGGATCCGCGGGAGCATGCCGCGGTTCTTCCGACAAATTTCGATTGCGCCGTCGAGATCGTCGGCCGAAACTTTCGTTCCGATCTGCCGCAGCAACCCTTTGGTATCCGCATGCTGCATCTGGAAGAAAACGAGCCGTTCGATGACGACGGCGAGTCCGACGATCGAGATGAGCAGGAGCAGCCACATGTCCCAACCGCCCTGCTGCATGAGACTCATAAATCCGGAAAACACGTGTCCTACCACCCTCCAACTAGCAAAGTGCCGCGGCGACCTCCCGCCCCGTGAGGGCGAGCCATTGGCCTACCCCAGCCTAAAGTCCTGGTAATATTAGCTGCCGCCTCCCGAGCCGCCGGAAGGCGTGCCGTTGAGATATTTTTTCACAAAACTCTCGATTTGAAGCGCGAGGCCCTCGTCGCCCTGATCCTTCGCTTCCTGATCTGCCTTAGCGAGGGCGGCACTCGCAGCTTTCTTGGTAGTATCGCTGTGGCTGCCGAACCACTGACCCGTCAGTGCAATGCCCTGCGCGAAGTTTGCGTTCGCATCGTTCGGCTTGATGGCGAGCGCCTTGTCGGCATACGCCTGCATCTGCTTGTAGTCGGGTTTGGCGCTGTTGCCGATCGCTTTGGCCGCCAGCACGTTAGCCTGAAACGCGATGTCGGGAGAACCGGAAGCGGCTGCTTTGTCGAAGTCCGCCAACGCCGTCGTGTAGTCCTTATTGTTGAATGCCGCCACGCCGGAGCGAAGAAGGCTGTCGCCCATCGCCTGTGAGCCTGCACTGCTGTTGGGATCGAGCCGCTTGATCTCCGCCGCGACGGCCTGCGCCCCGGCCGAGTCGTTGTTGGCGATATACGCACGCATGAGCTCCTGGTCGAGATTCACCTTGGAGCTCGTCGAAAGGCTTCGATCGGAGAGCTCCGCGTCGTGCGCCGCCTTCAGCGATGCCAACGCTTCCGCATTCTGATTGTTGGCAAGCTGTGCCACCCCTAATGCAAACCGGGAGTTCGCTCCCGGCTGGAGGCTCATGGCCTTATTTGCATACGCCAGCGCCTGCGTCGGATTGCTGTTTGCCGTGCTCACGGCCGCCCGTGCGAAACTGGCGGCGGCGATCGGGCGAAACTGCGTGCCGATGTTCTGCACTTTATCGAACGCTGCCGCAGCACCCATTACGTTTCCGCTATTGAATTCGGCGATGCCCAGCATTTGCCGCAGCGAATCGTCGCCGGGCGAGTTCACGAGCTCGGCTTGCGCTTTGGAGACCGCTTGAGAGTATTGATGTTGCCGGATGAGCGTCGCCACTTGCGTCGCAGCGGGGCTCACGTTGCCACCCGACGACGGCACGCCTGGGCCTTGGCTCTCGCTCGGCGTGTTCACGACCGCCTTACCATTGAACTTGAGCGTGAAGTCGTAAAACGACACGACGGGCGTCGTTCCTCGATGCGCCGGATGGTAGCTCGAGTTCTGTGCGATGTCCATTGCTGCGGCGTTGTCTCCTGCGTTGGTAGAACGCAGGACCTTGACTACTTTGTGACTGCCGTCGGCATTGACTTGGACCTGGACGACGACCGTGCCGCTGCCGGCAATGTCGTGGGTCGTCTTTCCTTGCGCCAAGAGCTTTGCGGGGGTGAATTCGTTAGCGTATTGCGCCGGCGCGGCGAGCGGGATGAGCGCGAGAAGCGCTGCGGCAGCCGGTGCGACGAAATTGCGAGCCTTCATGACGTACCTCGGGTTACTGGAGTGCGAGTCGTGTTCCGCTTGCTACGAGGGAATTCGACCGGCGGCCTGCGATGACGCTCGAGTGCCGCCAACTCGCGCGGCGTAAGCGACCGAACCGCTCCGCCGGCAAGCGCACCGAGCCGAAGCGGACCGAATCGCGTGCGCGTCAATGCAAGAACGGGATGCCCAAGCGCCTCGAACATCCGTCGAACTTGCCGGTTCCGTCCCTCGTGAATGGTGATCTCGACGATCGAGCGTTCTCGTGCTGAGGAGACGACCCGCACCTTCGCGGGTGCCGTTCGAACGCCGTCGAGGGGAATGCCACGGTGCAGCTTGGCGACCTCTGCTTGGGAGAGACGTCCGGCAACTGCGGCCCGGTAGGTCTTTTCGACGCCGAAACGCGGATGAAGCAGGCGATTCGCCAGCTCGCCGTCGTCGGTAATCAGCAGTACGCCGCTGGTATCGTAGTCGAGGCGACCTACGGGGACGCCTCGCGTGCCGTGCGGCAATAGCTCGGCAACCGTGCGGCGGCTCTCGGGGTCGCGCATCGTCGTCACCACGCCGGCCGGTTTATTGACGAGCAGATAGGTCGGCCGGCGCGGGGGTCGGATGACTCGTCCTTCCACTTCAACATCATCTGCATAATTAACGAGAGTCCCGAGCTCACGAACTGCCCGGCCGTTAATTTTAACCGCGCCTTTAACGATTAGCTCGTCGGCGTGCCGACGCGACGCAATCCCGCACTGCGCCAAATAGCGGTTAAGGCGAATCCCCGCCTTCACGCGCTAATACTTGCCGTTGCCGTCCTCGTATCCGCGCGACATCGAGAGTGCCTCTTTGGTGACGGACTGCAAGAACTCTTCGTTCGTGCGCGTCTGCGCCATCTTGTCGAGAATGATCTCGGTAATGTCGCCGGTGTTGAGCACCGCAGTCGCGCGCCGAAGCATCCAGATTTTGCGCATCTCGTCGGGCGAGAGCAGCAGCTCTTCGTGACGCGTACCGGACCGCTTGATGTCGATCGCCGGGAAGACGCGCGATTCCGCGAGCTTCCGGGTGAGGTCGATCTCCATGTTACCGGTGCCTTTGAACTCTTCGAAAATCACGTCGTCCATCTTCGATCCGGTCTCGATCAAAGCGGTCGCGATGATGGTCAGCGATCCGCCCTCTTCGATCTTACGCGCCGCGCCGAAGAAGCGCTTCGGTTTGTGAAGCGAGGCCGTATCGAGGCCGCCGGAAAGCGTGCGTCCGGAGCTCGCGACGACTTGGTTATAGGCGCGCGCCAGGCGGGTGATCGAGTCGAGGAGGATCACCACGTCCTTGCCGAGCTCGACGAGCCGCTTTGCGCGTTCCATCGTAAGCTCCGCAACCGTCGTGTGATTCTCGGGATGCTCGTCGAACGTCGACGCGACTACGTCGCCGTCGATCGTGCGCTGCATGTCGGTGACTTCTTCGGGACGCTCGTCGACCAACAGCGCGATGATGTGCGCGTCGGGATGGTTGATCGAAATCGAGTTCGCAATATTCTTGAGCAGCGTCGTCTTTCCGGCCTTTGGCGGCGAGACGATAAGCGCGCGCTGACCTTTGCCGATCGGCGAAAACAGATCGATGACGCGCGTTGAAAGCTGCGTGGATCGGACTTCGAGCTTGAAACGCTCTTGCGGGTAAATCGGCGTGCCTTTTTCAAAGACTCGCCGTCCCTTGATGGCTTCGGGATCTAAGTCGTTGACCTTATCGACGCGGATGAGCCCGTAGTACTTCTCGCTCTCTTTCGGACGCCGCGCTTGGCCTTCAACCATATCGCCGCGCCGTAGTTCGAAGCGGCGAATCTGGGACTGGCTAACGTAGATATCGTCGTTGCCGATGTAGTAACCGGCGCGACGCAAGAAACCGTATCCCTCCGGAAGGATATCGAGGATGCCGCTGGCCATCTCGATGCCGGATCGCGAAATCTGCGCTTGCACGAGAAGCTCGACGATCTCGTCCTTTTTCATCTTCGCGGGAACTGGAATCTCGACTTCGAGCTCCTTCGCGATTTCGATGAGCTCGGTTTTTGTTTTTTCTGCGAGCTGCGCCGCCGTTTGAATCGGCGGAATCTCTACCTGCGGCAGCTGATCGTGATAGACCGCGGGATGCTGCGCAAAGTGATGGCGGCGTCGCGCACGGCGGCGGCGTCCTCCGCCTTGCTGCTGACGCATGTCGTTTGGACGATGATCGATGTTGGAACGATGTTCGGTTTGCAACTGTCTCTCTTTACGAGTAGCTCGCGCCAAGATTCACAGCCGAGAGCGTGGCGAGGCTGCCGTCGCGATCAGACCGGTGGTGCAAGCGTGGGGATGTCAATGAGTGCCGTGGCTGTCACAAATGACCGCTACGCGACGGTCACACTATAGCACAAGGGGAAGGTGCGTTCAAGCAGGGCTCAACCGAGCAGCACCGCTGACGTACGGGCTTCCGGCAGCGTAGAAACGCAGCCTGCGGTGTGCCGCTTGCGTAACGCCGATGCGCCGGCTACGGCGCACGCGCATCGCGCGAGCGCCCCCCGCCCCAATCCATAGCTGGGGATGCGTCAGCGGATCGACGCCGTCTAGGGAACGGTCGATCGCAAACGCTTCGCAGAGGCGGCCCGGCCCGCGGCAAAGATCCCGCGTGTTTTGCGTCGCGCGCCGCCGACTCATCAAAGCGAGGCCTTCGAGCGGCTCCGCCGCGCGCACGAGCACGCCGGCGCCTTGGCCGTCGACCTCACTCGATACGTTGAAGCAAAAGTTCCTGCCGTAGATCTGATAGACGTAAGCCCGGTGCGGCGGCCCGAAGAGCGTCGCATTACGCACGCTGCGGCCGCGATAGGCATGGCACGCGGGATCGTCCGGCAGGTACGCTTCCGTTTCAACGATGAGGCCGGCCGTCGTTCCATCGGGGCTCTCGCGCACGAGAACACAGCCGATCAGGGCTTGGGCTAACGCGCGCGTCTCAATTGGTAATACATCCGGCGAAAGCCGGGCGAACGTCATGCCGCAACGTTCAGCGCTGCTTCGGCTCTGGCCCTCTGCGTTAAATCGTCGGCACTCCCCGCTTGCACGTCAAAGCTCGCCAGCGAGTTCATCGCACAGCGCAGCCGTACGTACGGAATCGCCAGCCTTTCATCGACGCGGCGTCCGGTGACGATCTCCTCCGCGAAGTCTTCGTCGCCGATGATGAAACGCGCGGCACGAATGCCTCGCTTCCATAGTGCCCGTACTATTGCGGTCATCGCGGCGTAACCGGCTGCCCGCTCGCGGCATTCGCGCGGTGCATTCACGCGAAAGTCGAGTCGTAAGACATTTTGCCGCCCTTCGCCCGTCACGCGGGCGTAGGCTACGCCGGCACCCTGGGTGCCCGTCGCGTAGCCCGCCACCACCTCGACCAACGGATTTTCTCGCGTGGCTCGCATTCCATAGGTCCTCTACCCGATTTTATAGCGAACATATGTTCGAGTCAAGCAATACGAGCGGGCCGCTGAAGGCTCTCATAAAGCGCCTGCATACGGTCGAGCTGACGCTCGATGGAAAACGATTCAGCCGTATGGCGGGCGCGGGCGAGCCGGCGGCCACCGGACGGGGGAATCGCCGCGAGGGCGTCGGCGAATGCTTGCGGGGTCGGCGGCACGATGGCGGCGGCGTCCCCAAGCACGTCGCGATTCTGCGGGGCGTCCGCCGCGATCACAAAGGCACCCGCGGCCAGGGCTTCGGCCAACACGAGTCCCTGCGTTTCCGTCGTACTGGGCATCACGAACGCGTCGGCGCTGGCATAGTAATCGGGAAGTTCGTCTCGCGCGATCGCGCCAACAAACCGCGTCCTCGCCGCCGCGCCGCTCTCGGACGCAACGCGCTCCAACTCCGGACGATGCGGACCGTCACCGGCGACGATGAGTTTGAGCGAGTCGCTGCGGGTGCGCTCGAGCGCACGCAGCACCAGCTCGACGTTCTTTTCCTTCGCCAAACGTCCGACGTAGAGCACCATCCGATCCCCGGCGCGAACGCCGAGCCGTTCGCGCAGCGTCTCGTCCCGGCGCCCGGCGGCGAAGCGCGCGACGTCGATGCCGCTCGGCACGATTTCAATGCGAACGGTAACGCCGAGGTCGCGCAGGCGCGCCGCCATCGCCGGCGTGGGAACGACAACCGCGTCCGTTTGATTCGCAAACGTCCGCGTCAATTGGGACGCAGCGAAGCGCGTCGCATTCGGTTCGAACGGAATGTAGTGGGCGTACGCTTCCAGCTGTGTGTGATACGTATAGACGATCGGTATCGCATAGCGCCGCGCATATCGCAGCCCCATCCAGCCCGTAACGAACGGTGAATGGACGTGCACGATGGTAAGCCGCTTGATGATTCCATTGAGATTCGCGCGGCTGACGAGCGGCAGCGTCAAGCGGTATGCCGTTCGGGTTGGAAGCGGCAGCGACGGCATGCGAAAGACTAAGCCGTCCGCATCGGCCGATCCGGGCATGTGCGGCGCAAAGCAGTATACCTCGTGTCCGCGACCGCGCAGTCCGTCGGCGAGCGCCTCGACCGAGGCGACTACTCCGTTAACCACGGGCCGGTAAATCTCCGTAAAAAAGCCTACGCGCAGCGGCTCCATCGGCCTCGTCCCTTCGATTCGCGTCCGGCGCGAGCCCCCAAAAGGAGGGGCCTGCCTATTGTGACTTTGGACATATTCCCGCCGCTTGCCGAATGTGCTATAGTGCCCGGGTCAGACGGCCTGCCGAGATGGAGAGCAAGCAGGCTTCGAATTTTGGTAAGCCTCTCCGACCATCCATCGCCCCGCGGTGCGTTGCGCCGCTTCCCCAAAACACGCGGCCCGTCGTTCATCGTTCGATTCTTCGGGTGGAGATCAAACCGTGGCGCGGGTCGAGAGAAGAAAGGAACATCGGGTTGATAGGACGTCTCCTTTGCGCACTCATTGCCGTTGCGTGTTTAGGCTTATGCCTAGACGTCAGCACTGCCGCGGCGCGCGCGGACGTAACCCACGTTACGTGGCACGGAAACGGTCTCACGACCTGGGAGCGCGTCGAGCATCGCGCAATCGCTCCCCAAACGATTCATCGTCTCATGATTAGCCTTGCGCCCGGCAACACCAAGGTGATCGCTCGTGGCCACGCGGGCGTCCGCGAGGTGTATGTCCGTTACAGCCAACGCGACGGCGGGCCGGTGCGCAGCACGGTGCTCGCTTCCGCGGTAACCGTTGCGCCGAAGGCGCGCGTCGTCGCCGAAGGAATCGGCGGTACGCCGCTTACTAGTTTTGAGACGCACGGCATCGCACAAATGGCATATATGGCGCGCAGCGCAATGGAGATGCTCGCAACGGCGTACACCGCCGCCTGCGCCGGCTGCGATGGAATGACGGCGCTCGGCCGTCGTGCCGGAAAAGGAATCGTCGCGGTCGATCCGCGCGTGATTCCGATCGGCACGCATCTCTTCATCCCCGGCTACGGTTTCGCCGTCGCCGGCGATACCGGCGGCGACATCGTCGGCAATCGCATCGACCTCGGATTCGACTCGACGCGCGAGGCATTGCTCTTCGGCCGCCGCGACGTCAAAGTCTACCGCCTGCCGTAGTCCCGGAGGCCCGCCTGCGGCCTAAAAAGCGTTACGGGCAAAATTTCTTACGCGACGCTTCGGCCTTGCGCGAAATTGCGCGCCTCGCGCTGTCATCGGTGCCCCCGGATGCGCAAACCTTGGAAATCGGCGCCGGCACCGGGGCGCTCACGCTCGCGCTGCTGAACGCCGGCGCGCGGCTCACCGCGATTGAAATCGATCCGCAGCTCGTCGCGCTCTTACGCGCGCGCAAAGATTTGGCGGACGCGCGCATCGTGCAGGCCGATGGATTGACGTTCGACTACGCGGCGTGGGCAGCCGGACGGCCATGGATCGTCGCAGGCAACTTGCCGTATAACGTCGCGACGCCGATCGTTCTGCGTTTGATCGAAATGGAGCATGGCCCGGATGCGATGACGGTGATGGTGCAAAAAGACGTCGCCGATCGCTTCGTCGCGACGCCGGGCACGCCCGCGTACGGGAGTCTATCGGTCGCGGTGCAGTATGGAATGTACGTCGAGCGCGCATTCACGCTCTCACCCGCATCGTTTTTCCCAAAGCCCAAGGTTGACTCGACGGTGGTGCGTCTCTCGCGCCGCTCCGAGCCTGCAGTGCATCCGCGCGCTCCGGCGATGTTTTGGAAGGTCGTACGCGGCGCGTTCGCGTACCGCCGCAAAACGCTCGTAAATAGCCTCATCCTCGCGCTCGATTTAGACCGGGAGCGGATTTTGCGGGCGCTTCAATCGAGCAACCTTTCTCCGGAGCTTCGCGGTGAACGACTCGACCTCGGCGACTTCGCCCGTTTGGCCGACGCGCTGGCCGAAGAATAGTTTTAAAGGCGTTTGGACGTGGGTGCTGACCGCACTCTTCGTCGTGCTCGTCCTCCTATTGGCGGTCGCACAGCTCAAACAAGGCCCGGTCACGCCAGTCAGCCCGCTTCTTTTCGACATCGGGATCGCGCTGCAATTCGTCGGCGAGGCAATTTTTGCCGGAATCATTCTTCTGGCAATGCCGGCGCTTTCGAAGTTCAGCCTGCGCGAGCTCGGCTTCCGCATGCCGACGCTATCGACGATCGGGATCGCGGTGGTCGGGTTCGCCGCGATGTTCGTCGTCGCGGACGGAAGCGCGTCGCTCATCGAGTCTTTCGCGCATAGCCGCCATCAGCAAGACATCGTCGAAATCTTCAAGACGCTTCACGATCCGACGGCGATCGGCATATTCATTATCTTTGCGGTCGTCTTCGCACCGTTCGCCGAAGAGACGTTCTTTCGCGTCTTCTTCTTCAACTTAGGTTTGCGATACGGAGGGTTTTGGGGCGGTGCCGTCCTCAGCGGCGTGATGTTCGGAATCGTGCACGGCGACCTCTACGCGGCCGTGCCGCTCGCGCTGGGCGGTATGGTGCTCTGCGGCGTGTACTACCTAACGCGGAACGCCTATGCATCCATGATTTCGCACGCGCTCTTCAACGGGCTCTCGATTGTGGCGCTTCTGGTCGCGCCGAAAATCACGTAAGCAGCGCGATCGCCGCCTCGACGACGTTCTCGGCGCTGATTGCCGGCCTGTCGAGATAGATGAGACGGTGCGCGAGCGACGGCGGTTTGGTGGCGCTCGCGGGGCGCCGGTCGAAGCCCCGCTCGCGCACGTACGACCCGACGAGGTGAATCGCATCTGCGTTCGGCTCGTCGTACCAATCCGGATGATGCGCGAGCCACAGGCCTACGACCGGAACGCCGCCGCGCGCCATCGTGAAGTGCAGCGGCCCGGCCGGAATTCCGACGAAGAGTTCGATGCGGCGCGACAACGCCTTGTAGAGGCGCGCGAACGGTTCGTCCAGATCGCCGAAGACGCCGCGAAACGTTGCACTGCCGTCACCCAAATCGTCGTCGTCCATCGAAATGAATCGCCAGTCCGCGCAGTGGCGGTGCAGCGCGCGTGCAAATGCGCGGGCCTCGGCGCCGTCGCCCCAGTTCTTGCGCGCGGCGGTGAAGCCGCTGCGCGAAATCACGGCGAGGCGAGTTCCGGCCGGAGCGACGCGCTCGAGCCGTTCGTCGACGCGCCGCTGCGTTTCGTCCGGCGCGGAAAAGTCGATCGAGTTTGGGAGCGGCGCCGAGAGATCGAATCCCGCGAGGCGCTCCGCCGGCACGAGCGTGCGCGCCAGGCTCCGCGCTTTGGTGTGAAACGGATACGGCGTGCGGCCTTCGGTTTCGGGATAATCCGTCCAAAGCAGCACCTCGGGCGCAAAGCGACGCACCGCGGCATCCATCGGAGCCGGCACGTCGATCGCCACCGCTTTGCCGTTACAGTCACGCAAGCGTAACCCAAAATGCGGCGTGCCGAATGCCGTACCGTCTCCGAGCCCGCGCACCCCGCCGGCCAGCGGCTCGACGATTGCGTTGCCTTCCATTACGCTGACGTAGTCGTCGCCAAAGCGCGTGATCGCGTATCTATTGGATGGCTCGAGCAGCGGCAAAACGCCCCCGAAAGTAACCCAATCGCCCAAGCCATGCGGCCAGTAGATCAGGACGCGCTTGTCGCGCAATGCCGCGAATCGCCCGCGATCCTCGCGCATCGCGCGCACTTCAAAGCGTGCCACCGCGCTCATTGCGAGACCGGCACGCCGCCGCACAGCTGCGCCGGCATTCGTCCGCCGAAACTATTAAAGAATGCGCCGGCGTTCGTATTATACGCCGGGCACGCGTTGAACTGGGGATCGGATCGTGGATCGAGCTTCACGTTGGGATTGGCTGCAGCAACGGCCCAAACGCCTTCATCGCGGCGCCTCAACACCGCGCCTGCGCGACCGTCGCGCAACGCCGTTGCGCGTGCATATGCCCTCCAGTCGACGACGTACGGCCATCGCCCCGGCCGCAGAGCCGTGTCGTTGAAGACCAGCGTAACCGCAAGTGCCGCGACGATCGCAAATCGTGTGAAGCGCCAATACCGCTTGAAACCGAACGCCGCTGCAATCGCGGTGGCGGCAAAAAGCGATGCGACGTAATGCGATCCCAGCCGGCTCGGCTCGTAATTCCAGGGCCGCATAAAGACGATCTCCGCGGCGAGCGGTAATCCCAACAACAGCCATCTTCCGACCGCCAACGGCGCAAATGCAAACGGCGCGAGCAGGAGCAAGAACATCGAGACTTTGCTGAGCGGATTGAAAATCTGTAGCGAGTATCCAGGGTCGTTCGGATGCGCTCCGAGCAGCCGCTCGAAGGCAAAAAACAACAAACCGTTTGCGAGCGCCAGCCCGCAGAGCGCAATTCCGATTCGCCGATCCCACCAAAGCACGCACGCCGCGCCGAACCAGATCACGAACAAGATCTGATCCTCTTTGAGCCCCATCAACAGCTGGGCGCAGATGACGGTCCACCAAAACGATCGCCGCCTCGCCGCGAGCGCCCCGCAGCATGCGAGGAGCGGCACGAAAACGTTCTCGGAGAAGTTGTCGTAGCTCAGTCCCTGCGCCGCCGGGGAAAGCAGATACGCGATGGCGAGCACATTTGCGGCCTTTACGCTCAGCCCGACCTCGCGCCCCAACATTGCTAACGGAATCGCCGCCGCTGCAACCGCCAGCACTTGCACGACGATCAGCGTCTGCGCGCGCGGAAAAACCGCCACGATCGGCACCAGCGCCGTCAGCGCCCAGGAATCGTGCACCGCGAAATGGTGCTTCCACTCGCCGTAGTTCCACGACGATCCGTGCTGCAAGTTCACGAAGGTTTGCAAATACGTGCCTAAGTCGGCGCCATATCGCAGCGCATACAGTTTGTTTAGCCCCAGCGCGATGTAGATTAGCGCAAAAATGCCGGCGGCAACGTAGGTCGCACGCATTCTAGCGGCTCTGATAAACTCTCTCGACGATCCCGCGAAGCTTGTCGATGAACTGCGCCGGTGCAAATCGCTCGGCATGCGCTCGCAAACGTTGCGAATCGAAGCGCGACGCGTCAAAATCACGCATCGCGGCGGCGAGCGATTCCGGGGTTGCGTCGTCGAAGAACACGCCGGTTTCGCCCTCCACGATCGTCTCGAGCGTGCCGCCGCGGCGATACGCGATCGTCGGACGCCCGGCCGCCGCTGCCTCCAGCGGGACGAGGCCGAAGTCTTCTTCGCCCGGCACAATTGCCGCGCGCGCGTTGCCGACGAGCTCGTTCAAGCGCGCATCGCTGATGAAGCCGAGCACCGTCGTAGTCGTGCCCTGCGCGAGCCGGCGCAGCGACGATTCGACCGGGCCGGTGCCGGCAACGAGGAGAGGAACGTTCGCGAGCGACGCGGCGCGAATCGCGAGATCGATGCGTTTGTACGGCAGCAGGCGGGATGCGACGATGAAATAATCGCCGGTGCCCGCGCCGAGGGTGAAACGATCGAGATCGACCGGACAGTGCAGCACGTCGCTGTCGCGATCGTAGAACGTGCGGATCCGCTCGGCGACGTTGCGCGAATTGGCGACGAACCGCGTCGGGCGCTGCGCGGCTCGATGATCCCACTCGATTAGACCGTTGACGAATGGGCGCGCGTACGCCGGTACGTACTCGTCGCGAGCAAAGGCGAAACGGCTAACGGTATTGATGTAGCAGACGTGCACGGCACCGGGCGGCACGCGCAGTCCTTTGGCCCACGACGTCGTGGAGCTTACGATCGTATCGTAGCCGCGCAGGTCGAACGATTCAAAAGCCCGCGGATAAAACGGCGCGAGCGCGCGGAAATAATAATTCGTCATCGGGATAGCGCTGAGATACGAGCACCGAACGCGATCTGGAGGAAAGAGATCCCCGACGACGCGCTCGTCGTAGAGCGCGGTATAGATCGGCGCATCGGGCCACGCCTGGGCAATGTGGGCAAAGACCCGTTCCGCGCCGCCGCGCTGATTCAAGTAGTCGTGCGCGAGCGCGACTCTCAGTCTTGCAGGTTCTGGCCGCGCGGCAATACTAAAGCGATCGTCGGATTGCCGAGATATTTGCGGGCAACGCGCTGGACGTCGGCCGGCGTCGTCGCGGCGATCGAGGCCACGGCTCGATTGATAAAGTCGGGCGTTGCATTTTCGCGCGAGAAGACCGCCGCAAGCCACGTGCGCGTTTCGAGCGTCGTTGCTTCGTTGGCGAAATCGCCCGCCGCCTCGGCTTTGAACTCTTCGATCGAACCTTGCAGCGGCGCTGCCGCCAGCACGTTCACGACCGAAAGCGCCGTTGCAAACGCGCGACTCGGATTTCCGTTCAGCCCGCCGTTAACGTAGAGCACGAGCGTTGCGGGCATGCGATCGTAGGCATAGACTGCACCGACCGAACGCGAGGCGAACGTCGGCGAAACGACGCCGGGCACTTGCGCGATATCGGAGAGCGTCCGGCGCACGAATGCGGCGAGCACGAGCATCGGGCCGAAGTCCTGGCTATCGACGCGCGGTGCGGGATACTGAGCGATCAGCCACGGAGAAGCGATGTCGCGATGAGTCACGATCTCACGCGTTGCGCCGCTCAGCGAGGGCGTGCGCACGGTGACGGCCGCCGTCGTTCCTTCGGGGAGAGCCATTGCGAGTGACGTGAGCGCGTCGCCCGGGAGTGCCTCGAGCCGTCCGGCCGCGCTAACGACCATGCCGCCGCGCCGATAGTAATTGCGATAAAACGTCCGCACGTCGTTTGCATGGAACTGCGCGAGCGCCGCAGGCGTACCGAGCTCCGGTAAACCCACGTTCGCCTGCGACGAAGACGCCGCGTTGAGCATGTCAAGGCCGACCTGCAACGCTACCTGCTGGTTTTGCGCAATCTGCCGGACCAGCGCGGCGCGCGCTTCACGAATCGTCGCCGGCGAAAAATCGGGTGCGGCTAGGGCGTTGCGGAAGAGCGCCAAGACGGTGCCCGCGTCGCCCGCGAGCGCCTCGACGTAGAATCGAACGTCGGTCGGATCCACCGTGAAGCGAATGGATCCGCCGCGCGCCGCGATCGCTTCGTCGAGCCGCAATCCTTCGGCACTGCTGCCGCTAGCGGTAACGGGCGTTTGCACGATCGTCTCCGCCACCAGCGCGGCGAGCCCATTCTGCTTGAGCGTCTCACGGTCGAGACCGGCGCGCACGACCAGCGCGACACCGATCAGCGATGCGGCGTCGTCGTGTTGCCGAATAATCGTCGTGCTGCCCGTGCTCTCGACGCTCGGCGCGGGAATGCTTGCGGCCGGCGCGCCGGCGGGCGCAAGCGGCGCGCAGGCAAAGAGCGCAGCGGCCACGGCGGCGATCGCCCTCACTGTCCCTCCTTCTGCGGCGTCGAGGCTACGAGATCGACGACGATCGGCTTGTTGAGATAGCGCCGCACTACCCCCGCGACGTACTGCGGGTCGAGCGAGCGCGCGTTACGTTCGTAGTTTCCGTTAGCGATTCCGGGAGCATACGATAAATTGCCTTCCGTCGAATACCAGCCAAAGTTGTCGGCGCGCTCCTGCGGCGTTTGCGTATCCGACGCAACGTGGTAGAGGAACGCTTCGCGCGCGGCTTCGAACGTTTTCGCGTCCAGCGGCTGCTGCAGCGACGTCAGCGCATCGAGAACGCGATGCTCGGCCTGCTTTTCCTGATCGCCGCCGATAGTGACCACCATCACGCCGGGATCGTGCAGTGTGATGAACTGACCCACGACGAGCGCGTCGCTCTTCGTGCGGTCGAGCGCCTTCATCACGACGCCCGTTCCGTCGCGAAACAAATAGTCGGCAACGAAATCGAGGGCGGTGGCCGCTTTCTCGTCGGAAATCGGCGGCCCGATCCACGCCAAACCAACGCCGTCGACCGAACCCGTGGCGGTAGCCGAAGAGGGTGCCGTCGCCAGCGGGGAGTCGTAGGGCGGATCCATCGTTCCCGAACCGTTGCCGTCCGTGACGGCCGTGACGCTCGTCTGATCGACGTTGCCCGCAAGCGTCAACACTGCGTTCTCGGCGCGGAACGCGCGCTTGGCGAACGCACTAACCTGCTCGGCGTTCATGCTGGTAAGCTGTGCCACCGATCCGGGAAGCGTCGGATAGTGCGCGGGTCCGCCCGCAAAGATCTGCTTGAAGAGAAGATCGTGCAGCGTCGAATCGGCTTCATAGCGTTCTTGAACGCCGAGCACGGCGGCGTTGGCTCGTGCCGTCTTGAGTGACTTTTCGTCGATCGCCGGCGCAAAATAGGCCGCCGTCATCGCGGCGACGACGCGGCGTGCTGCCGAAGCCGGCACCGCGGCAGTAATGCCGACGATGTCCGGATACACTTCGATGTTGAGATTACCGCCGACGGTATGCACGAACTCGTACAACGAACGCCCGCTCGCAAGCGGCGTGACTGCCGCGGCCGTTGCCGCGAGATCGCTTATGCCGGGCGTTGCATTATCGTATCCCGCACCGGGCGCTCGGAACCACAAGCCGATCGCGGCGGTGTCGACCGTCGGATCCGGATCGAGCACGTAGGAGCCGCCGCGCGGTAAGGAGCCGAGCTGCTGCATCATCGCGGCGTGCGACGGCGAAGCGACTAGAAAAAACGACGCGACGCCGAAGGTCGCAGCCGCCAGCGTCGCGCGCGCAATCATGCGGGTTCCGGCGATATCTTAGGCGGCAGCCGCGACGGCTTTTCGACGCGCCGCGGTTCTTCCGCCACCGGACGGTCCGGCTGCGCATCCGCCGGCGGCACCTCCGTGCCTTTGGCTCGATCGTACGGCCGGCCGGCCAGAATCGCGTGCACTTCTTCGGCCTCGACGGTCTCATACTCGAGCAGCGACGCGACCATGCGGTCCACCTTGTCCCAGTTCGTCTCGAGAAGCCGGCGTCCGTTGTCGTAACACGACTCGATGATCTTGCGTACCTCGGCATCGATCTTACTCGCGACTTCCTCGGAGTAGTTTCGCTCTTCGCCGAAATCGCGTCCGAGGAAGACCTGGTGCGCGCCACGACCGAACTGAATCGGCCCCAGCTCGCTCATGCCATACTGCGTCACCATGCGGCGCGCGAGCTCCGTCGCTTTTTCGAAGTCGTTGCTGGCGCCGGTCGTAACGTCGCCGAACTTGATCTCCTCCGCAAGCCGCCCGCCCATCGCCATCGTAATGGCGGCGAGGAGTTCTTCACGCGTTTGGCTGTGCCGGTCGTCCTCCGGCAGCGACCACGTGATTCCCATCGCCATGCCGCGCGGAATGATCGTTACCTTATGTACCGGATCGGCCTTCTCGAGCAAACCGCCGATGATCGCGTGACCCGACTCGTGGTATGCGGTGACTTCTTTCTCTTTTTGCGACATCACCAGCGACTTGCGCTCCGGACCCACCATGACGCGATCGATCGCCTCATCGCAATCGATCATCTCGATGAAGTTCTTGTTTTTGCGCGCGGCGAGCAGCGCCGCTTCGTTGAGCAAGTTCTCGAGATCGGCTCCCGAGAACCCGGGCGTGCGCTTTGCAAGCGTCTCGAGCGAAACTTCCTTTCCGAGCGGCTTGTTGCGCGCGTGCACTTCCAGAATTTTTTGACGCCCCTTGAAATCCGCGCGCCCCACGACGATCTGCCGGTCGAACCGGCCCGGCCGTAACAGCGCCGGATCGAGTACGTCGGAGCGATTCGTCGCCGCGATCAGGATGACGCCGGTGTTTTGATCGAAGCCGTCCATTTCGACGAGCAGCTGATTGAGCGTCTGCTCGCGCTCGTCGTGTCCGCCGCCGAGTCCCGCGCCGCGCTGGCGGCCTACCGCGTCGATCTCGTCGATAAAGACGATGCACGGCGCCGATTTCTTCGCTTGATCGAAGAGATCGCGCACCCGCGATGCACCGACGCCGACGAACATCTCCACGAAGTCCGAGCCGGAGATCGAAAGGAACGGAACGCCCGCCTCGCCCGCAATCGCACGTGCCAGCAGCGTTTTTCCGGTGCCGGGAGGACCGAGGAGCAAGACGCCTTTGGGAATGCGCGCGCCGAGCGATTGATACTTCTTAGGGTACTTCAGGAAATCGACGATTTCGGCGAGCTCTTCTTTCGCTTCGTCAACCCCGGCAACGTCGGCAAAGGTAACTTTCGGACGGTTTTCCGATAGCATCTTGGCGCGCGAACGTCCGAAGGAGAGCGCTTGGCTTCCGCCGCTTTGAGCTTGCCGTAAGATAAAGAAGAGCAAAAGTACCGTTATCGCCAGCGGTCCCAGCGTCATGAGGCTGGAGAGCAGCCCCGTGTTGGATTGCTGATCGAAGCTGACCGCTCTACTGTTTACCCGCTTATAGACCTCGTCTACGAACGTTTGGTCGACGTTGGGAACTGAAACGGAGTATTTCGTCCCGCTTGAAAGATCGCCGACCGCATTGAGACCGGTGGCGTGGAATGACTGGACCTGCCCGGCTTCGAGCTTCTGATAGAAGGCTCCGTAATCGAGCCGCGTCTCCCCTTCGCTCGGCTGAACGAACCGTTCAACGATGATGAAGACGGCAACGACCGCCAGAATAATGAGGACGATGGACCGAAGATGTTTGCTCAAGGTGTCTTTAGACCGTACTTACCTTCCTTGAATTCGTTACTTCCTTAAGCCTCAAACCGCAACCTATACTCCCGGCGTTGCGGCAGATGCCTGATTGGCTGCCAAGCGCTCGGCCGCCTTTCTAATCGCCGTCGCTCGACGTTTCACGCTTGGTAATACCCGTTATGGCCCCACCTTCGATTCTCAGAGCGATCCCAGCCTTCATATGAAACGTCCCAGTGCGGCCGTTTTCGAGCGCGCGCACCGCTTCTTCGACGTGCAGAAAGTCAATGTCGCGTAGTTCCGTTTCCTTGCTCAGTTGCTCTCGCACCGCCCCCCGCAACTGCGCGCGGGGCGAGGCTGCGCGTTCTTCAGCCGTTACGTCCGCGGCGCGGGCAACCGCTGCGTCGAGGCCGGGGAAGAGCGGGCGCAGGGCAGTCAATGCTTCGCGAACGGCGTTGCGGCGAAGCGTTGTCCGCGCGTTGGATGGATCGATAGCGTACGGCAGCGCGCGCGCGTGACAGTATGCGCGCAAGCGCTCGGACGGAATCCTAAGGAAGGGACGCGCGAGATCGATTCCGTTTGCTAATCGCCGGCGACCCTCCATGCCGCGCAGTCCGGCCGGACCCGTGCCGCGCAGCAGCGCGAGCAGCACCGTCTCGCTCTGGTCTTCGGCGTGATGCGCCGTAACGACCGCAGAGCAACCGGACCGTTTCGCCATGCCGGCCAGCGCATCGTAGCGCGCCGACCGCAACGCTTCCTCGCCGGCATCGCCTGCGCGCAAAACGGCGATCTCGAGCGGCAGAGCAAACTGCGCCGCAAGCTGCAGAACGATGCACTCATCCTGCCACGCCGACGCACGCGTGCCGTGATTGACGAAGCCCACATGCAAGGTAAACTCTCGGCGGCCCGCAACGCCGTGCATCGCGGCAGCAAGCGCGACCGAGTCGGGTCCGCCGCTGCACGCGACGAGCACGCGCTCGCCGGAATTGAGGACGTCGCTGCGCTCGAGCGTGCGTTCGACGTCGCGTTCGGGGTGCGCGCCGCGCACGCTAGCGGCGCACGTGCGCGGCGATCTCGCGTTCGACCGCGCGCTTCGCTGCGTCGGCTCGCTTATCCCAAAGCTTTTTGCCGCGAACGAGCGCGACTTGGATCTTCGCTTTGCCGCGGGTAAAGTACAAGCGCAGGGGCACCACGGTCAAGCCCTTCTCCGCCACGCGGCTCTGCATGCGAACGATCTCCGCTTTGTGCATGAGCAATTTGCGCGGACGCGTGGGCTCCGCATTCGAGAAACTCCCCTGCCGGTAGGGCGGCACGTGCATGCTGAGCAGCCACGCTTCTCCATCGCGAAAGCGGACGTACGCCTCGCTCAGGCTGGCGCCCCCGGCGCGAATGGCTTTGACTTCCGTACCGGTCAGCGCCACGCCGGCTTCGAGGGACTCGAGAATATGGTACTCGTGACGCGCTCGCCGATTGTCGATGGTCGGTGCGTTACTCATCGCCGACCGATTCTGCAAACGATGGATTGCGCCGGTCGTTCGCGGCGTCGAGCCGGCCGCGCGAAACGAAGCTTCCTTCAGCCCGCGCAAGAAGGTCGCCCTTATTATCGAGCACGCGGCCTTCGACGCCGAGAACGTTCCGCCGCTGCCAGGTCACGCGGCCGCGCACGTCGATCGGTGCTTCGAGCGGCACCGGCTTACGGAATCGCACGCTGACCGACGCGGTGAGGCCGCGATGCCCGGCAAAACCCGCGGCGTGCGCCATCGCCTCATCGAGCAACGCCATGACGATGCCGCCGTGCGCGATGCCGCGCCAGCCTTGATAATCGGATGCCAGCGTAACCCGCGCCACGACGCCTTCGCCGTCGGGGCTTGCGTCAAAATGCAGACGCATGCCGATCGGATTATCGGGTCCGCACGCAAAGCAGTTGCCGTCATCGAACGGAACGCCGCTCATCGCCCGGCACTCAGCCGATCCGCCAAATATCGCGGCAGGCCGGCCGCCCGCATCTTACGCTGCACTTCCGCGATGGGATATTCGTAACGAATCCATCGAACGCGTCCGGCATCCGCGTCGTATTCAACGTAGCATGCCAACGGATTGAGATCGCGCGGCTGACCGACGCTGCCGACGTCGATAATGTAGCGCTTTCCGGGCTCGAGTTCGAGTTCGCCGCCTTGCTGCATGTGCCGGTGTCCGATGTTGCCCTCGTCGTCACGATCCCAGTATTCGGCGATGTGCGTGTGCCCGATGAAAACGATGCGCGCATCGGTCCGCTCAAAGGCCCGCGCAGCGGTGGCTTTGTCGAGGATGTACTCGAAGTAATCGACGGGCGCGCCGTGCACCAGCAAGAAATCCGGCAACCGCAGTTCGTACGGCAGCGAGTTGAGCCACCGCTTCGCATCGTCGCCCAGTGCCTGCTGCGTCCATCCGATTGCCGAGCGAGCCGCCGGGTTGAAGTTTTCGACCCCGAAGTTTTCCACCGCCGCGAGGTCGTGGTTGCCGAGCACCGCATGCGTTGCGCGCTCGCGCAAGGCCGCCACGCACTCGTTGGGATTCGGGCCGTAGCCGACGACGTCGCCGAGTGAGACCAGCGCGTCGTCGGAGCCTATGCTCGAAAGCACGCATTGCAGCGAGTCGATGTTTGCATGAACGTCCGAAACGACTGCGTAGCGCATTTTGTTAAACGAAGACCTCGGCGAGCACCGCGCGCAGCGCGGCCGAAAAAGCGTCGCGCATGCCGGCGGTTCCCGCGCTGACGCGAACGTAGGCGTCGAGCGGCGGCGCGCCAGGCTTGCGAATCCAAACGCCCCGTCGCAAAAGCTCGTTCATCACGCACGTCGCGCGCTGCGCCGTCTCCATTCCGATGCAGACGAAGTTCGTTCGCGACTCGATGTACGGCCGTCCAAGCTCGGCAGCGAGGCGGTAATAGGCTTCGCGGGCACGCGCCGTCTCGGTTACCACGTACTGACGAAACTCGGGATCGTGCAGCGACGCGAGCGCTCCTATTTGCGCGTTGCGGTTGATTCCGTAATGAAGCCGGATCTTCTGGAAAGTCGCAACGTTGCGCTGCGTCGCAAGCGCATAACCGATCCGCGCGCCGGCCATGCCGTAGGCTTTGGAGAACGTTCGCAGCCGAATGAGGCGGTCTTGGAAAATGGCCGGAAGCAGGTCGCGCTCGTCGACGAAATCGGCGTACGCCTCGTCGAGCAGCAGCAGCGTATCGTCCGGCAATGCGTTGTAGAATGCCTCCATCTCGCCGCGCGAGATAAAGCGGCCGCTGGGATTGTCGGGATTCGCCAGATAGACGATCGACGGCATCGCGCTGCGCGCTGCATCGAGGAGTGCGTCGCAGTCCGGCGTCCCGTCGGGCTGATACGGAACCTCTAGCAAGCGCGCGCCGTAACCCGCGACGTGATATGCGAACGTTGGATACGTTCCCAACGTTGCGAGTGCCGCGCCACCCGGTGCGACGAACGCCCGTACGGCAATCCCCATGAGATCGTCAATGCCCGAGCCGACGACGATCTGCGCCGGATCGCATTGGTGCTTCTCCGCGAGCGCGTCGCGCAGATCGAGCGATTCGGGATCGCCGTACCAGGAAAGCCGCGGCAGTTCTCGCGTCATCGCGTCAATCGCTTTTGGTGACGGTCCGAATGCGCTTTCGTTCGCGCCGAGCCGCAGAAGCTCGCACTGATGCGTCTCGCGCATGAGCTGCTCGGGACCGATGAACGGCGTCGTTTGCGGTATCGCCTCGATCGCCGGCGTCGGGCGAATCACCCGTGGCCCTCGAGAAAGCGCACGACGGTCACGGGCGTTCCGGCAGGCCATGCTTCATCGCGCTCCTCCATAACGATGTATCCGTCGGCGCGTGCCGCGAGACTGACCGAAAAAGAACGAACGGCGAGCGGGTGCGCAGCCGCCACGCTGCCCTCTTCGTGCAGGCGCACCGGAATATGCCAGGTCCAGCCGGCACGGCTGCGGGCCGTCTCTGCAAGTCGAGCGTGCACCGTCGCGGGGACGACCGGTGCGCCGCAAAGTGCGGCAAAGACCGGTGCAGCGACGGCTTCCAGCACGAGCAAGGCCGAGGCGGGATTTCCCGGCAACCCTACGATCGGCTTACCGCCGTGCGACGCCAAAAGCGTCGGCTTTCCGGGTTTGATACGCAGACCGTGAACGATGATGCCGGGCTTTGCAATCGCGGCGACCGCGCGCGGCAGGCGGTCGCGTTCTCCGACCGACGAGCCTCCCGTTACAACGACCGCATCACATTCGCGCAACGCATTTGCCAGCGCAGCTTCAAAATCCGGCGCTTCATCGCGCAGCGTTGGATAGTGCCGCGGGTTTGCGCCCATCGCGCGCAGCGACGCTGCGACGGCGTATCGATTCGAGTCGCGAATTTGACCGAGCGTCGGCCGCGCGTCCGGCTCGACGAGCTCGTCGCCACTGGAAAATACCGCAACGAGCGGCTTTCGAAAGACCGGCACGTGCGTGACGCCGAGGGTCGCAAGCACGCCGATTTCGGCTGCACGAATTCGCCGGCGTGCCGGCAGGACGACGTCGCCTTGGCGCATGTCGCCGCCCGCCTCGGCAACGTTTTCTCCGGCGGTGACGACGTTGCGGACCGTCACGTGCGTGCCGTCACTGCGTGCATCTTCTACCGGCACGACGGCATCGGCGCCGCTGGGAAGCACGCCGCCGGTCGGAATGCGTGACGCCGTTGCGGCGGAGAGCGAAACGTCGGACGGCGAGCCCATGCGAACGTCGTCGACGATCTCGAACTCGCCGGGAGTCGCATCGGCGCGCACCGCATAGCCGTCCATCAGCGACCGCGGCGCAGCCGGATAATCCTGGTCTGCGGCGATCGATTCGGCGAGCACGCGCCCCGCTGCAGCGTCAAGCGAGACGTGTTCGGCCGGCATCGTCGCGATTGTAACGCGTGAAAGGAATGCCACGATGGCTTGACGCGGCGGCAACAATCGATCCACCGCAAATCCTTCGCCCGGTAGGACTGGATTTACGGACTGCATAAGGGCGCGTTTCTCCATGCTCGACATAGCTTTGATTCGGCGCGATCCCGACCGCGTGCGACGCTCACTGCGCCGACGCGGGCTCGACCCTGCGCCGGTCGGCGAGGTTCTGCGCTACGACGAAGAGTACCGCTCAGCGCTCACCGCGGTCGAGCGAGCGAAAGCCGAGAAGAACCGCCTTACCGCAGCGATTGCGCAAGCCGCCGATAAAGCGGCCGCAGCACGCGACATAAAGCCGCAGCTTGAAGAGCTCGCACAACGCATCGGAACGCTCGAAGAAACTGCGCGCTCCATCTCCGTATCCGATCCGGCATCGCCGCTGCGCGCGCTGCTCGAGCAGATGCCGAACCTCCTCGACGATTCCGTGCCGGACGGCACCGATGAAAGCGCGAACGTCGAGTTGCGCCGGTGGGGCGAGCCGCCCACGCTTGGTTTTGAGCCCAAGCCGCACTGGGAGCTCGGAGAACGTCTCGGCATACTCGATTTCGGACGCGCGGCAAAACTCTCGGGAAGCCGCTTTTCGGTTCTGTGGGGCGACGGTGCGCGACTCGCGCGAGCGCTCCAGACATTTTTTCTCGATCGGGCCGCAGCGCGCGGCTACGTTGAGATCGCCCCACCGCTGCTGGTTTCGCGCGACACGATGTGGTCGACCGGGCAGCTGAGTAAATTCTCGGACGCGATGTTCGCGGATCCGAGCGCCGACTTGTTCATGATCCCGACGGCGGAGGTTCCGCTCACCGCGCTGCGCGGCGGCGAGATTCTCGACTTGACGGAGCTTCCGCTGAAGTACGTCGCCGCTACCGCGTGTTTCCGCAAAGAAGCGGGCGCCGCGGGTAAAGACACGCGAGGGTTGATGCGCCAGCATCAATTCGAAAAGGTCGAACTAGTCTGGCTGACGGCACCGGAACATTCCTTCGAAACGCTCGAAACGCTCACCGGCGACGCGGAATCCCTGCTGCGCGAACTTGGGCTGCCATATCGCGTCGTGGCGCTGTGCGCAGGCGATACGAGCTTCAATTCCTCAAAGACGTACGACATCGAAGTCTGGGTGCCGAGCAGCGCGTCATACCGTGAGATCAGTTCGTGCTCGAACTGCACCGACTTTCAAGCGCGTCGCGGAGCGATTCGCTTCCGTCGCGAGGGCGCCGGCAAACCGGAGTTCGTCCACACGCTCAACGGCTCGGGTCTCGCGATCGGCCGAACGCTGATCGCAATTCTCGAAAACTTTCAGCGCGAGGACGGCTCCGTCGAGCTGCCGCCGGTCCTCCATCCCTACGCCGGGTTTGCTAGCTTACGTCCTGGATAAGCTCCAGCAAGACTTCGCGATCGAGATAACGGATGTGGCCGTGCTCGCGTCGCAGCGCGTTGCGCGATTCGAGTTCCGCAATGGCGCGGGCGGCAACTTCTTTCACCGTTCCACCGGCAGCAGCGATCTGCGATTGTGTAATCGTTGAGAGCGCCGCCGAAGCCTGCACGAGCCCGCGTTCCGGCATTGCATAGGGAAGCAACACGCGCGCAATTCGTCCGAGGATCGGCAAGGAGCCTTGCACTGCGAGCGCATCGGCCAAAAGCCGGATACGCTGCGCCATGACGATTCCCAGCGCGTTGGTAAGCTGCGGATAGCGCTCGGCAATGCGTGAAACGACTTCCCATGGAATTTTCAGCACGTGGGCCGACTTGGAGAAGACCGCGATTCGCGCCATTTTGAAGCCGCGATCGAAATATTCCGCAACGCCGAAGAGCTCGTATGGAAAGATTTCGTAAAGGATCCGCTCGCGTTCGCGCCCACCGCCGTTGGCGCGTGCAACGATGCCTTCGGTCACCATTCCGATGAACGGCCAGTCGCTATTTTCGGCGACGAGCGTCTGCCCGCGACGCCCCGTTTGCCAGACCGCGGCGGCCGCAAGCTCGGAGCGAACGCCGGCGTCGAGTGTGGCAAATGCGGGACAACGGCTCAGATGCTGTGCCGCGGAATTGCGATCGGCGAGCTCGCCGGGCCGGTGCGTTAAACGCAACTGCCAAACGCGGCTGCCGACGCGGCGCGTCTCGACGACGAAGCGATCGGGACGATCTTGGGTAACTCGGGACGAAAGCGCTCGTGGCTCGGCGTCGGTTATAAGGGTGAGCGACCCTCCGGATGGAAGACGGTCAAGCGCTTTACGGACGAGATCGGGACGCTCCCAAACGGGAAGACCCCGAAGGTCGATTTCGGACGGTTGTACCACTCTCGTCACGTTCTCGCCGGGCCAAGCGCTCTACTCCCTTAGATGGAACGAGTGTCGAGAGGAGACAGAATGGTAGTAACTTGGGTTAAAAAGTTGGTCAGGGGCGTTGCGCTCGGATGCGTGGCAACGGCAGTCCTAGCAAGCGCGGCCTCTGCCCAGCCGACCTCGAGCTACTACGACACGGCGATCACGGAAGTCTACGGATCGCAGTATCCGCTGACCGGGAAACTCGATCTCGAGATTTTTCCGGACGGTACGCTGCGCGGGCATTACCACACGACGTATTACAAGCTCTACGTTCCGGTGATCGGCGGCCGCGACGGAAATTACATTTGGTTCGACATCGGTCCGTCGAGCATCGACCTCGGTCTCGGCGCCGGGCCGGAGGGAAAGCTGCACGTGGTCGCCTCGATGAATGGTGACGGTTCGTTCCGCGGTCAAGTCTATCCCGAAACCGCAGCCGTGCTCTCGGGACTCGCGATGCAATATCAGCTCTCGCCGCCGCCGCCGGTGTCGCAGAACTCGAACGATCAGTATATCTTTGCGGCAACTCCCGCGCACGCCGAAGCAACCACTGCGCCATAAGGATTAGGCGCGATGCTGCCGCTCGCGCTCTTCTTTACGGCGATCCTGATTGCATACGATGCGCTGACCGCGGCGATCGCTAAAGTGGTCGGCATCTCGTACGACTCATTTCTCGTGCTCGCGTGGGTGCTCTTCTTCTTTATGGGCGTGCTCGCGGGGCGAAAGTTCGGTTGGTCCGGATTATTCGCGGTCATCATCGCTGCCGCACTGGAGGCAACCCTCGGATGGTACATCGCCGCGGCGATCGGACCCGGTTACGTTCCCGGCTGGACGATGCCGATGCTCGCCATGCTCGCGCTCGAACGCGCGTTGGTCTCGAGTGCGATTGCGACCGCCGGCGTCTTCATCGGCCGACGCTCTTCACCGCCTTCCACGCGCGGTCCGGGCCGGGCGGCAACGAATCCATATGTTTGAGAAATAGCGCAAGTTGCCAAATCTGTGTATCGTTAAGTGTATGTCCGAAGGCCGGCATACCGGTAAAGCGGATGCCGTGATCGATCTTCCAGAACGTTACACCCTCCGGATCGTCCTCAACGCCGTCTTTGGCGAGTTGCGGCGGGCTTTGATAGAGCCCCGCGGCAATGTTCGAGCGGTTCGCGTCGGACGCTCCGTGGCAAATCGCGCAGTTGGCGGCGTACAGCTTAATGCCCGAAATGAGGTTTTCATCGGTTAGGGCGACGGGATTCGGCGTACGGGGCGCCTGGCGCGCAATGGTCGCGCGCAGCGAAGTTCGCGCCGCCCAACGCTCGATCTTCGACGCCTTTCCATCGGCGTTCGCAGGCATGAATCCGAGCTCGACTGCGGCGTATCCGAGCACGACGATGACGACAAGGGTTGCGAGTATTCCAATGACGATGCCTCGAGCCATCGCGCCGCCTTCGACGCTAATGCGGGCTTAACCGCCGTCCGGCAAACTCTCCACTCGTTGTCAGGTCGGCACGGTACGGTAGGAGCGTCATGTCAACTGCTACCATTCCCGCTCCCGGCCCGCGTGTCGCGGCCGGGGCCGCCCTTGCTAAGATTCCGCGGGTGTTCTGGGCCGCGCTCGCGCTGCTTTTTGCCGGCGGCATCCTTGCTTATTTTTTGACGCGATCGCACGCCGCCGATCAATTCGATACCGCACCGGTTACGCAAGGAACGCTCGTCTCCACGGTCACGGCGTCGGGCACGGTCAATCCGCAAAATTTGATCTCCGTCGGCACGCAGATCTCGGGAACGATCGCCGCAATCGACGTCGATTACAATAGTAAGGTCAAGCGAGGCCAAGTTCTCGCGCGACTCGATCCTAGCACGTTGGAGGCGCAGCTCGAGCAGGCGCAGGCGACGCTCGCACAAGCGCGCGCGCAGGCCGCGCAGTCATCGGCAAGCGCGAACGGCGCATCGTCCGGTATCGACGTTGCGAGCGCAAACGCAGCGGCACAAGCGGCCGCGATCGCGTCCGCGAAGGCCAACGTCAACAAAACGCAAGCCGCTCTAGGGCTTGCGCAAAAAACGGAATCCCGCGACGCAGCGTTGCTCGCTCAAGGCTATATCGCGCAGAGCTCGGTGGATGCCGATCGCGCGGCGGTGGCGCAAGGCGAAAGCGACGTTGCAGCCGCCCAGGCCGCCGTTGCGCAGGCTCAGGCACAGGCCCTGGCGGGCAGTGCGACCGTAAACCAGAGCTCCTCGACGGCGCAGAGCCAAGCCGCCGCAACGCAAGCCGCCGAAGCAAACATTGCCGCGGCGCAAGCCATCGTCCGCCAAGACGAAATCAATCTTGGGCATACCGTTATTACATCTCCGGTCGACGGCACCGTCGTCGCGCGCGAGGTTTCGGTGGGGCAAACCGTCGCCGCGTCGCTTCAGACGCCGACGCTCTTCTCCATCGCGCAGAATCTTGGCAAGATGGAAGTCGATATCAACGTCGGCGAGCCCGATATCGGCGGCGTAAAACGCGGCGACCGAGTCTCGTTTACCGTGCTGGCCTATCCGAACCAAACCTTCCGCGGAACGGTCGCGCAGGTGCGCATCAATCCACAGACCCTCAATAACGTGGTAACGTACGACGTCGTCGTCTATGCCGAAAACGCCGGTGGAAGGCTGCTGCCGGGCATGACCGCAAACGCAACGATCGACGTCGCCAGCGTACCGAACGCGTTGACGGTACCGCTCACGGCGCTGCACGCACGCGGCTCGAGCGCAGCGGCAACTCCGTGGGGCGCGGTGAGCGGCTCCGTCGCGAACAGCGCGATTACGGCCGGGTCGACGGCGCATCTTCTGGTAGATCGCAACGGCAAACCCGTACACGTGCCCGTCTACGTGCGTCTGACCAACGGCTCCCAAGCCGCGGTCGAACCATTGACTCCGGGCACGCTGACGACCGCCGATCGCGTCGTGATCGGCACGAATTCGCCGCGCCGAAGCGCGAGCAACGGCAACGGTCGCTCGCCGATGAGCGCCATGGGCGCGATGCGAGGCATCCATTAATGGCAGCCGTTGTGGAAGTCGCTGGACTTCGCAAGGAGTACGCCCTCGGCAACGACCGCGTGTATGCGTTGCGCGGCGTCGACCTTACGGTGGAATGCGGCGAGTTCGTCGCGGTCATGGGGCCGTCGGGTTCCGGAAAGTCGACGTTCATGCACCTGATCGGCCTGCTCGATACGCCGACGGAAGGAACGTATCGTCTCGAAGGGCAGGAAGTCTCGAACTTGAGCACCGACGCGCGAGCCGATATCCGTGGACGCAGGCTTGGATTCGTCTTTCAAGCTTATAACTTGCTGCCGCGCACCAGCGCGCTGGAAAACGTCGAGCTGCCGATGGTCTACGCCGGCGTTATCGAGGCCGAGCGACGGGCGCTCGCGCTCGAAAAACTCGCGCTCGTCGGTGTGCCGCAACTGGCGGCACACCATCCCAATCAAATGTCGGGCGGACAGCAGCAGCGCGTCGCGATCGCGCGCGCCCTCGTCAACAACCCCGGGCTCATCCTGGCAGACGAGCCGACCGGCGCGCTCGATACCAAGAGCTCGCAGGACGTGATGCGGCTCTTTGCGCGTTTGAACGAAGAACAAGGCATGACGATCATGCTGGTGACGCACGAGCCGGACGTCGCCGCCTACGCGCGTCGAATCGTGACGTTTCGCGACGGCGTGATTACCGGCGACGCTACCAACGATCGAAGAGCGGCATGACGGCGGCAGCAACTCTCCGTCTGGCGCTCGCCGCGCTGATTCGGAATAAGACTCGCTCCATGCTCACGATGCTCGGTATCGTCATCGGCGTCGCGGCCGTTCTCGTTACCGTTGCCATCGGCGTGGGCGCACGCACCTCGGTGCAGCAGAGCATCAACAGCCTTGGATCGAATTTGATCGTCGTCCAACCCGGCAGCGTCACCATGACCGGGGCGCGCACCGGGCTGGGCGGCGCTTCGACGCTGACGCCAGACGATGGTTTGGCAATCGCAAAGCTTCCCGGCGTCGCGGCCGTTTCGCCGATCGCATCATTTCGGACGCAAGCCGTCGCCGGCGATAATAACTGGCAGACCAGCGTGAACGGCGTCGCGCCGACGTACACGTTCATTCGTTCGTGGCCGCTGGCGGCGGGGCGCTTCTTCAATGAAAACGACGTCGCTTCGGCCGCAAAAGTAGCCGTGCTCGGCCAGACGGTCGTATCGCAGCTTTTCCCCAGCGGCGACTCGCCGATCGGACAGACGATCATCGTCAAAGGCGCGCCCTTTACGGTCGTCGGCACGCTGCAGGCACTCGGACAAAGCGGGCTCGGTCAGGATCAGGATGACACCGTGCTGATTCCGTATACCTCGGCGATGCAGCGCCTGACGGGTTTGACGACGGTCAACGTGCTGATGATCTCCGCGGCCAGCGCGGATGCCATCGATCCGGTTACCGAGCGCGTGACCGCGTTACTAGAACAGCGCCATCGCATCGTTCCGCCGCAGACCGATGACTTTCAGGTGCGCAACCTGCAAGCGATCGCGCAGACGGCGTCGCAGACCGGCACGATCATGGAGCTCCTCCTCGCGGGAGTGGCAGCCGTGTCGCTTGTCGTCGGCGGCATTGGAATCATGAACATCATGCTGGTTTCCGTAACCGAACGCACTCGCGAGATCGGCTTGCGTATGGCGGTCGGTGCGCGCGGCGGCTCTATTCTCCGGCAGTTTCTTGCCGAATCGGTGGTGCTCGCGACGATCGGCGGATTGATCGGAGTCGTCGTGGGAGGAACCGGCACGCTGGCAGTTGCGGCGCTCACGCATTGGCCCACGACGATTCCGCCGCAATGGATCGTTGCGTCGGTCGGCTTTTCGGCAATGGTCGGAATCTTCTTCGGATACTATCCCGCACGACAGGCTGCGCAGCTCAATCCGATCGAGGCGTTACGGTTCGAATGACCGCCCGCATCGCGGTCATCGACGACGAACCGCACATTCGCGATCTGCTCGCGCTGGCGCTGGGACACGCCGGATACTCGGTGCGCGCTGCATTCGATGCGGCGTCGGGTCTCGAGCTGGTGCGCGAGTGGGAGCCCGATCTCGTCGTGCTCGACGTGATGATGCCGAAGACCAGCGGTATCGAAATGCTGCCCGCGCTTCGACGCGCTACCGACGCACCCGTCATCGTGTTAAGCGCGCGCGGCGAGGTCGAGGATAAAGTCGAAGGCCTTGCACACGGTGCGGACGACTATCTCAGCAAACCGTTCGCGATTTCCGAACTGCTGGCGCGGGTCGACGCGAAGTTACGGCGTCCGCATCTCGAGGAGCGTGCGACGCTCGAATATGCCGGCTTGAGCATCGATCTCGAGCAGCACGTCGTCGAACGCGACGGACGGCGTCTCGATCTCTCGCCGCTCGAATACGATCTGCTCGTCACGCTCATGCGCCGGCCGCGGCGAGTCTTCACGCGCGAAGAACTGCTCGACGCGGTCTGGAGCGATGCCGAGGTGGGAACCGGCGCCGTCGAGCGGTACATTTCGTATCTTCGCGGAAAGGTCGACGACGGTTTCGAACGACCATTAATTCAAACCGTGCGCGGCGCCGGATACACGCTGCGTGCATGATTCGTTTGCCGCCTTTCGACGGCGGCTGACGCGCAGCTACGTCTTATTGGCAGTCGCGCTGATCGCGCTCGTCGTCGTTACGACGAGCGCGATCGCATTCGTTCTCTACACCGGCACGCTCGATGCCGGCATTGCAAACGACGCACAGCGTGCCGCCGCGCGCGCCGCAGCGTATGCTCGGCTGAACCAACCGCTGCAGCGCTACGCCGGCGCACTGGTCGACGAGATCGCCAGCCGCCGCGTCGGCGTGCGCGTTTACGATACGCAACACCGGCTTCTTGCGACAAGCCGCGCGAGTCCCGCTGCGGCCGGGCGTTTCACGCGCACCCTGGTCGCGCTTGCGGGATTGCATTCCGCCGTCGTACGCGTCAATGGCGGAACGATCGTCGTCTTTCCCGAGCTTGCGGGTTTCGCCCGGCTGCTCGGCACGTATTTAGCGATCGTTTTACCGATCGGCGCAATCGCAGTGCTGGTTGCGTGGCTCTTCGGCCGCGCGATTACGCGGCGCGCGATCGCGCCGCTTCAAGCCGTCGCGACGGCACTGCGCGGCATCGCCGGCGGCGACTTAATGCCCGCGCCGTTGCCATCGGATGAGAACGCTTTGCGCGGGTTGACCGCCGCGTATAACGACGTCGCGCACCGGCTCACGGCCGCGGCGGTCGAGCGGGAGCGTAACGAGCTCCAAATGCGCCAGTTCGTCGCCGATGCCGGGCACGAGCTGCGAACGCCGCTGACGATCGTGATGGGCTACCTCGAAATGCTGCAGCGGGGCGCCATCGGGGAATCGGGCATCGAGCACGTTTACGAAACGATGCTGACGCAGAGCCGGCGGATGCGGGCGGCAATCGAAAAGCTCATCTTACTCGCGCGCCTCGAGCGTCCCAGCGGAGTTCCCGCCGAACGCGCCGACGTTGCGGCTATTCTACGGCGCGCGGCGGACGCGCTCGCGCCGCTGGCGGGTGCCGAGCACATCGCCGTGATATTGCCCGCGACACCGTGTTTTATCGCCGCCGATGAGAGCGAGCTGGTTGAAGCGATCAAAAACGTCATCGAAAACGCGCTGCGTTACGCAACCGAGTCGCCGGTTCGCGCCGAGCTCGTCTGCGAGGACGCTCACGCCGTCATCACAATTGAGGATCGAGGCCCCGGCATGGAAGCGGTCGACGTCGAGCATGCCTTCGATCGCTTCTACCGCGGCGGCGGGCGCAGCGGCGAAGGCTCCGGATTAGGCTTGGCCATCGCAAAGCGCGGCATCGAACGAGCAAACGGCACCATTGCGCTCGAGAGCCGGCCCGGATCGGGCACGCGGGTAACCATTTCGATTCCACGGTGGTCGGATTGAGTCATGAGCGTTAAAGTCTACGGCATCAATCATCTCGCGATCGAGGTTGACGACATCGAAAAAGCCGTCGCTTTCTACCAAGACGTCTTCGATTTAGTGAAGCTCGACGAAGGCGAGGGCGACGCGTTCTTCAAGGTGGGCGAGCATCAATTCTTGGCTATGTTCGAAGTACCCAAAGTTCAGCCGGTTCGCACACGCCATTTCGGTCTGATGGTCCGCGATCAAGCGCAGGTGAACGAAGTGCGGGAGAAGCTCACGAAAAAATACGGCATCGAACTTATACCGCCGTTTCGCTGCGACTTCTTCGATCCGTTCGGTAATCGCGTGCAGGTGGTCGACTTGCACGACGAATCGATGGTTTGGCTGCTACCGTACCGCGAAGTTCAAGACGCCGGCATCGTTTTTTCGTAGAGATGCTCGGGGCGAAAACCGAGTCCGACCAAGTGTCCCGGAATTCGCGGCAAGAACGGCAGGAATCGCAGCAGCGCCGGCAGCCGGTGAAGAAATCGCGGCTGCCCGTGCGTAAGTGCGCGCCCGATAAAATTGCGCTGAATGAAGAGCTGCAGCGCCTGCGTGCGACGCGCGGCCGTCTCACGGCGGCGCTGCACCGCCGAGAGGTCCGCGGCCGTCACATTGCCGTCCAGTACTTTTGGCGTCAGCATGTTGGCCGCCGCAACGGCATCTTGAATCGCAAGGTTAATGCCCACGCCGCCGATCGGCGACATTGCGTGTGCGGCATCGCCGATGCAGAGCAATCCCGGACGGTACCATTGGCGTAAACGGTTCACGCGTACGGTGAGCAGCTTCACGTCATCCCAGGTTGCAAGCTCGTTGACGCGGTCGGCCAGAAACGGCACGATCTCACTGATCTGCGTGCGGAACTCGCTGAGGCCTCGCTCGCGCAGCTGCGCAAGCGTTCCCTTCGGAATGACGTAAGCGCATTGCCAATAGACACCGCGATCGATCAGCGCCATAATACGGCCTCCGCGAATGTAGCCGAATGTCTGGTGTGGATCGCCGGCATGTTTCGTCAAGCGCAGCCATAGCACGTCCATGGGCGCGCCGAGCTCGACGACCTCCAGGCCCGCTCGCTCACGCAGAACCGATTCGCGCCCGTCAGCGGCAATCGTCAGTGCGGCACGGACTTCCAGTGGGCCGGCAGGCGTCTGCGCGCGCACGCCGGCTACCCGCGAACCATCCCATAAGAGATCGTCGGCACGCGCCTGCATGCGTAAATCGAATCCGGGATAGCGCCGTGCCTGGTCGGCTAGGAAATCGAGAAAGTCCCATTGCGGCATGAACGCGAGAAACTTGCAACTCGTCGGGAGATGAGAAAAATCCGCAACGGTCACGAGCGTGTCGCCGAGGTTTCCGGCGAGCTTCGTTACTTCTTGATGCGGCCGTGTCAAAAAGTCTTCGAGAACGCCGAGCTCTTCCATCACTTGAAGCGTCGACGGATGAATCGTGTCGCCGCGAAAGTCGCGCAAAAAGTCCGCGTGCTTTTCGAGCAGCACCGTATGAACGCCGGCGCGCGCAAAGAGCAGCGCCGCCATCATTCCTGCCGGACCACCGCCGACGATGCAGCAGCCGGCGCGCACTTCCGTCACCGAGGCGCGCGCGCGTAAAAACGGTAGCGAATAAACTCGGCCTCGCGCTGATTGACGCGTGCCTCACACGCTGCGCCGATTTCGTCGATGAAGTTTTCGAGCGATCGTTCCGCAACGCCGGGCGTAAATGCCGCGTCGAGCAGTCTCCCGAAGAGCTGCATCGGCAGCTCGTACGCGCCGCGCAAATGCAGCGTGCATTCTCCCAGGCCGGCTTCCTCGACAGCGATGGTCCCTTTGTATGCCGGGAAAGCAGCCGGAAGATTCGCTGAAACGAAGGAGATCTCAAAGGCATGCGGCTGTTCGCGATGCCGTTCGACGGTCAGGTCGATCGGTACGGCCACGTAGCCGACGTCGGGAAGGTGCAGATCGCCAAGGCTAACGTGGAGCGCAAATCCGCGCCACGGACCCTCTTGATGGGCGATCGCCGTAAGCAACTCGCCGATTGCGTCGCCCGCCGGATCGGCGGGAACGCGCAGCGTGCGCGTGAGTCGTACCTCGGGCACCCCTCCTCGCTTTTCTAAGGCGCGACGTTCTCCCGCCCTTGACGCCGGCAGTGCGCGGCAGTATGGTGGGATTCCCTCTTCATAACAAAGGGAGCGGAGGACTCCGATGCAGCCTGCGTCCGCAACGCGGCGCGTTTTGCTGGAAGGCGAATACGATCTCACGCGTAAGGCCGAGATCGCGACGCTATTTCGAACGCTCGACGGCGAGGACGATCTCATCATCGATCTTACCGACGTGACGTATCTCGATTCGACCATCCTCGACGAGCTCGCGACGCTGCGGCGTCAAAGCGAGCAACGCTCAATTACATTAGCGGGAGCAAACGCTCATATATCCCGCGTCTTTCGCATCGTCGGCTTCGATCGAATTTTTTACACCGCCAAATAAACTCAAACCAGCTAACCCGCGCTCTGTCACCCCACGCAGAGTTCTCGTCCCCCCGAGCGGGGTCGATGAGCGGCAAAATTACGTGTCTTTCCAGGACACAGGTGCGCCTACGAATAATCTTAGGCATACCTAAATGGGTCGCTTCCGGCTTCGGTCCGCCGGCCTAGTCGCCGGGTTTTTACTGCTTCTCCTACTCCCCGTGCGAGCGTTCGCCGACGGGGACGAAGGCGGTTCGCCCAACTCGACCGCGCTCGGATTGCAGCCGCTTCGCGGGGCAATTCCCGTTGCGACGGCCGCTCCGGGCGAATCGCCGCTCGTGGCCCGTCCGGATGGTGCGTACCAAGCGGTTCCGGCGTCACGCGGTCGCGAACGCATTTTTCACATCGTCGAACGCGCCGCTCCGTGGACGCTCAAACCGGGCTTAACCGTCATGGCCAATACGTATAACGGCGTCGTGCCGGGGCCGGTGCTCGAGGTCAAGCAAGGCGACACGGTCACGATCGACTTCACCAACGACATCCCGACGGAAGACTCGATTCATCTGCACGGCGTGCACGACATCCCCGTCTCAATGGATGGCGTCGGCGGCATCTCACAACCGCTCGTTCCGCGCGGCGGTCACTTCGTCTATCGCTTCGTGGCCGATCAGCCGGGGACGTTTATCTATCACACGCACGACGATCAAGCGATGCTCGACTCCGGATTGTACGGCGCAATCGTCGTCGAACCGTCGAATCCGCGGCCGGTCGAACGCGGCGTAACGCACGATTTTCTGCAGATGATCTCGTCGTGGCAAATTCAAAGCGGCGCGGAGAATCATTTCACGCTCAACGGCAAAGAGTATCCGGCGACGCGCGCGCTCGAGGTGCACAGAGGCGAACGCTTTCGCATTCGCTGGATCAACATCTCGGGCGAAGAGTTCCACACCATGCACACGCACGGGCACTACCAGCAGATCGTTGCGCGCGATGCGGCGCCGGTCGATTACCACGACGTCGAGGACACGGTGCTGATCTCGCCGGGACAGCGCGTCGACGTGGTCGTGAAGGCCGATGCAAAGCCCGGGACGTGGCTGATTCACTGCCACGTGATGGATCATATCGAAGATTCCAGCGGAATGCCGGCCGGACTCATCGCCGCTATTCATTACGCCGGGACGCCGAATACGCTCGCCTCGATGTATCGCGCGATGTTGCCGACCGCCGGATCAACGACGCGCGCATTGAGCTTCGGCGAGACGGTGCTGCTCGGCGCGGTCGCGGGCTTCACGATCTTTCTCGGTCTGCCGATCGCTCGGGCGCGACGCCTGACGCCGCAGACCGTCGCGTTGCTCAACGCGCTCGCCATCGGGATTCTGCTCTATCTCGTCGTCGAGATTGCGCAAAACGCGATCGCACCGATCTCGCGCGGACTGAACGCCTGGCACGCCGGTGCGGCCGCGTTTCCGATTGCGCCGATCGCCGTCTTCGTGATCGGCTTGATGATCGGATTGGTCGGCCTGGGCAGCGCCGCAACGCATGTTACCCGCAAGGCCGCGATGCACGCCGAAAACCCCATCGTGCTCGCCGCCTTGATTGCCGTCGGAATCGGCGCGCACAACTTCGGCGAAGGCCTCGCCATCGGCGCATCGGCCGCCGCCGGTGCCACGGCAGTCGCCTTGGCGCTCATCATCGGCTTCGGCTTGCATAACGCGACCGAAGGCTTCGGCGTCGCCGCGCCGCTCGTCGGACGCGTCGTTCCAAGCTGGGCGCAGATCGGATTGGCCGGGCTCGTCGCCGGTGGGCCGACGTTCATCGGAACGATAATCGGCTACACGTTTTACTCGCCGACGCTTGCGGTGTTCTTCCTCGCCATCGCGGTCGGCGCGCTGGTCTTCGTCATCGGCGAGCTCTGGAGCGTGCTGCGGCGCACGGGCCTTACGGGCGCAGTTACTGCGACGATGTGCGTGGGCTTTCTCGTCGCACTCGCCACCGAGCTCTTTATCGACATCAACGGCGGATAGCGGTTATCATTCGTCTACCATGACGTTTGAAGAGTTCTATCCCGAGTATCTGGCCGCGCATCGGGACCGCCGCACGAAGCTCGTGCACGCAGCGGGCCTTCTCAGTGGCCTGGCCGTCGGATTGAGCGCCGTCGCCATGCGGCGTCCCGCCTGGCTCTTAGGCGGATTAGCGCTGGGTTATCTTCCCGCGTTCGTGTCGCACTGGGTCTTCGAAAAGAACCAGCCCAAAACGCTGGAGCATCCGGCACTGTCGTTCTGCGGTGACTTCATGATGGTGTATCAACTTCTGACCGGCCGGCTGCAGCAAGTCGAAGAGTAGTCCGCGGCGACGGTAACGCCTACGGCGTAAACGTGTAGACCGTTCCCCAGCCGCTGTTGATACCGCCGCCCTCGGCGGTACCGTACACCTTGCCGCTCACCGCGGTCAGCGCTGCGAACGGATACGCGCCGTCGGTGGCGCCGTTGTTCTGCGCTTGGAACGCGTGCAGCACCGTCTCTTTGCCGGACGCAAGCTGAAAGACCGTTCCCCAATTGGGCTTTCCGCCTTGATAGGTGGTGCCGTACAGCACGCCGTTGAGCGCAAGGAGACCTGCATACGGATATGCGCCGTCCGCTCCGCCTTTGAATGAATAAACGACGTGCTCTTGAGCGCTCGCCGTCACGTAGAAGATGACCCCGTAACCGGCCGAACCGCCCTCCTTTGCGGTGCCATATAACTTGGTGCCGACCGCGGTAAGACCGTCGAACGGATACGCACCATCCGGCTGTGCTTTGAAGCTATGGAGCACGCGCTCTTGGCCCGCCGTGCTCAGACTAAAGGCCGTGCCCCAGTTGTTAGCTCCGCCCTGCATGGTGGTGCCGTACAGCGTGTCTTTGACTGCGATCAACGTACAGTAGGGGTACGCGCCGTCCTTTCCGCCGTGGAAGCTGTAAATCAGGTGCTTCGAACCTGACGTCGTGCTTGTGAAGACCGCGCCGTAACCGTACTTTCCGCCTTCAACCGTCGTGCCGTAAAGTTTTCCGTTGAGCGCGAGCAGCGCCCCGTAGGGCGCGGCACCGTCGGGCTGCGCCTTGAATGCATAGAGCGTGCGCTCTTGCCCCGACGTGGTGACTTCGTAGATCGTGCCCCAGTTTTGTGCGCCGCCTTGCGCAGCGGTACCATAGAGCTTGCCGTTGACGTCAATGAGGCCCGCGCAAGGATACGCACCGTCCGCTCCACCTTTGAAGCTGTAGACGACGCGTTCTTGGCCGGTGGGACTGGTTTCGAAGACTGCCCCAAAGCCGTTTTTGCCGCCGGCATACGTCGTGCCGTAAAGCTTGCCGTTGAGCGCCAGCAATCCGGCGTATGGTGAGCCGCCGTCGGGCGTCGCTTTGAATTTGTAGATGTTCTTGTAGCCGCTTCCGGCGTTCGATTCGATCGCGCTTGACTGAGATTGAAGCGATGGCGGCGATCCGCAGAGCCAGGGCCCATTCGCCGGACGCAGCGACGACGCGCCGTTCGAGAGCGTGCTTGGAAGCGGCGATTGCGAAAAGTGCGCGCACGCCGACAGCAAGAGAGCGGATGCAAGTAATGCTATGATACGCATGACGTTCACTTGCATACGCTCTCCGAAGCGCGCGTTCCCGGCGCGTTAGTCGCTAGGCCGCTACGGAAAGATCGAAGCGATCGAGATTCATGACCTTCTCCCACGCGGCGACGAAATCGCGCACGAAGTGGTCCGGCTCAGTCGCATAGACCTCCGCGATTGCGCGCAACTGCGAGTTCGAGCCGAAGATGAGGTCGCAGTTCGTGCCGGTCCACCTCACGTCACCGGTGCGCCGGTCGCGCCCTTCGTAAAAGTACTCGTTGCTTGTCGGCTGCCACTTCGTCGTGTTATCGAGTAGGTTCACGAAGAAGTCGTTCGTCAGCGTGCCGGCGCGTTTCGTGAGCATACCATGCTTCGAGCCGTCGGCATTTGCGCCGAGAACGCGCAGACCGCCGAGCAGAGCCGTCATTTGGGGAGCGGTGAGCGTGAGCAGCTCCGCGCGATCGACGAGCCGCTGTTGCGGCGAACGTTGGTGATTGGCGCCCAGATAGTTGCGGAAGCCGTCGGCCTCCGGTTCCAGCACTGCAAAGGAATGTTCGTCGGTATTCTCTTGGGTCGCGTCGGTCCGACCGGGCGCGAAGTTGACCTTGACGTCGTAACCGGCGTTCTTCGCAGCCGCTTCGATCGCGGCGCCGCCGGCGAGTACGATGACGTCCGCGAGCGAAACCTTCTTGCCGCCGGAGAGCGATGCATTGAAATCACTCTGCAGCTTCTCGAGCGTTTCCAGCACCTTTGCCAATTCGGCCGGATTGTTGACGGCCCAGTTCTTTTGTGGCGCAAGCCGAATCCGTGCTCCGTTGGCGCCGCCGCGCTTGTCCGTACCGCGGAACGTCGATGCCGACGCCCACGCGGTGGTGACGAGCTGCACTATGGTGAGACCCGACGCAAGAATGCGGCGTTTGAGTTCGGCGACGTCTTGCTCGTTGATGAGCGGGTGATCGACCGCAGGCACTGGATCTTGCCAGATTTGCGACTCGGCTGGGACCTCTGGACCGAGATAGCGCGCGATCGGGCCCATATCGCGATGCGTCAGTTTGTACCACGCCTTGGCAAAGGCGTCCGCGAACTCTTGCGGATTTTCGTAGAAACGCTTCGAGATCGGACCGTAAACCGGATCGAGCTTCAATGAGAGATCGGTCGTCAGCATCGTGGGCGCGTGACGCTTCGATGGATCGTGCGCGTCCGGAACGCTGCCGTTCGCTGCGCCGTTCTTTGGCTTCCACTGGAACGCGCCGGCGGGGCTCTTCGTGAGCTCCCAATCGTATTTGAACAGATTATCGAAATACAAGTTGCTCCAGCGCGTCGGCGTCTGCGTCCAAGCACCTTCCAGACCGCTCGTAATCGTGTTGTCGCCGTTGCCGCTGCCGAACGAGTTGTGCCAACCGAGATTTTGCTCCGTGATCGGTGCACCGGCCGGCGCCAAGCCGACGTATTGTGCGGGATCGGCGGCGCCATGTGTTTTACCGAAGGTGTGTCCGCCGGCGATGAGCGCGACGGTCTCTTCATCGTTCATCGCCATGCGCGCGAACGTCTCGCGAATGTCGTGCGCCGCGGCGAGCGGATCGGGGTTTCCGTTCGGGCCTTCCGGGTTGACGTAAATCAGACCCATCTGCACGGCTGCGAGCGGATTTTGAAGATCGCGTTCGCCACTGTAGCGCTTGTCGCCGAGCCAGGTGTCTTCCGGGCCCCAATTGGTCGCATCGTCAGGCTCCCACGCATCTGCGCGTCCGCCCCCGAAGCCGAACGTTTTGAAGCCCATCGACTCGAGCGCACAGTTTCCGGCGAGGACCATGAGGTCGGCCCATGAGATTTTGCGCCCGTACTTCTGTTTAATCGGCCAGAGCAGATGTCGTGCTTTATCGTGGTTCGCGTTGTCCGGCCAGCTGTTGAGCGGCTCGAAACGCTGCAAGCCCGAACCGGCGCCGCCGCGGCCGTCGTGGATGCGGTATGTGCCGGCGCTATGCCACGCCATGCGAATGAAGAGCGGCCCGTAGTGACCATAATCGGCGGGCCACCAGTCCTGCGACGTGGTCATCAGCGTGCCGATGTCCTTTTTCACCGCATTGAGATCGAGGCTCTTGAACTCGCGCACGTAATTGAAGTCCGGCCCCATCGGATCGGCGAGTGCGGACGGCCGGTGCAGCACCGATAAGTCCAACAGCTCCGGGAACCAATCGACGTTGATTCGGGGCCGTTGCGGGACGTGCTTGACGGGACAGCCGCGGTCGGCATCCGACAGTTCGGCAATCGTATTTTCCATGTGGCGCTATTTCTCCGATCCGGTGGAAAGATTAAGGCGTTTGCTTAACGAAACGCGTGAAAGTGACTTTCACTCTCAGTCGGCGCAATCCTGCCGAGCCGAAGCTTCCGAAGAACTACCAGCTTATCTACGACATCGTGGAGCAGAGTGGCCTCGGGCGTCATCTTACACCCGCGGAGATCTATACAAAAGCACTCAAGCGCCGGCCCGGCATCGGATTCTCGACAGTCTACCGTGGCCTCGAACGCTTGCGCGATCTCGGTTTGGTATCGGAGCTGCACGTTCCCGGCGCCGAAGCCGCGACGTACGAACCCGTCGGCCCGAAGCACGCGCATTTCCGCTGCAGTGAATGCGGCGAAATCGAGGACGTTCCTTACGCGGTTCCGTCACGCACCCTGAAGGCGCTCGCGCTCGAGCACGGTTTTACGATCGACACCGAGCGAGTCACGTTCGAAGGGCACTGCGCGGATTGCGCTTCATGAGCCAAGCCGCGGCTCCAGTTCGTCGTACCTGAGTACCTTATACATTGCCGCTGAAATGAGCCAGCTCGCCATGAAGAGCGCAACGATGATGAAGCCGAGGAGTCCGAAGTTTTCGTTGAGCAGCCTCACTGCATCCCAAATGCCGCCGTTGAGCCGGAACTGATCGGCAACGACGCCGATCGCTTCGATGCCGCCGACGGCGAGTGCCACGACGACCGAGATCATCGTGATCACGGCGTTATAGTACAACTTACGCACGGGTTTCACGAAAGCCCAGCCGTACGCGCCGAGCATGAGGATGCCGTCGGTGGTGTCGATCAGCGACATTCCGGCGGTAAAGAGCAGCGGAAACAGCAAAATGTCGACGACCGGAAGGCCTTTGCCGGCCTCGACCGCCGCAATTCCAAGCAACGCGACCTCGGTAGCGGTGTCAAAGCCCAGTCCGAACAGCACGCCGATCGGATACATCTTCCAGCTCTGATCGACGATCTGCAGAAGCGGCGCAAAAAGGCGCCCCAGCAAACCACGGCGGTTCAATGTTGTGTCGAGCTTCGAACCTTCATCGGTCTCGCCGCGACGCGCGCGCCCGAATGCTCCGCAAATGTCGAATAAGACCGTGAGGTTGATCGCCCCGATCAACAATAAGAAGCCCGCCGAGACCGACGTGCCGATCAGCGTGCCGGCTTGCTGTAGTGCGGGTAGCCGATCCTTGATCACCGCAGCACCAATCGCAACGGCGACGGTGAGCGCCACGACGACGGTCGAATGTCCCAACGAAAAGAAGAGCCCGACACCGAGAGGACTCTTGCGGTCCTGCATGAGCTTGCGCGTCGCGTTGTCGATCGCGGAGATGTGGTCGGCGTCGATCGCGTGCCGAAGACCAAAAGTGTACGCAAGCAGTGCCGTTCCGAGCAGAATCGGATGCGACCAAAACGCCCATAATGCGAGCGCCCACGCCGTGAGGTTTAGCCCGATCAGGAATCCGTACAGGCGAATCAGATTCGCGCGCATTGTCATTTGCCCGCCACCGCAAGAAGCCGTCGAGCATCGTCGGCATAAACCGGATGGAACTGCGGGTCCGCGGCCAGCGCCGTGCGAAGCCGCCGCCGCGCTTCAGCTACGTGTCCGGTATGCCACGCGATGACGGCGGCATGATACTGCAGCTCCGGATCCGCCGTGTCGTATCGCGTAGCCCGGAGTGCGTAGACACGCGCCGCGTTCCAGCGCCCCAGCGCGGCAAGCACCCACGCCATAGTATCGTCGGCATAAATCTCGTCGCCGCGCTTGACTAGATCGGATCGTGCCGCGACGAGTGCGTCTTGTAAATGCTCGTGATGCTCCGCGTAGTACATTGCGAGCAGCCGATCGTTAACGCCGCGCGCGTTCAAGAGGCGCTGTTCGGCACGAATGAGCGCGTCGGTTCGGCGCGCGCCGGCGCCATCGCCGAGCGCGCGCTGGGCGTCCGCCTCGTAGCCGAGCGCTTGCGGCAGCGGATAGAGTTCGGCGCTGCGGGTCGCCGCAGCAAGCGCGCGTGGCCAATCGCGGTGCGCGCGGTAGAGTTTTGCTTCGACCAGCAGCGCCATGGCGTTGTCGGGAAAGATACGCAGCGCTTCATCCAACTGCGTGACGGCGCTTCCGGTGTCGCCCGCTTCGAAGGCGAGCTGCCCTTCACGCATGTGATACCACGAACGCGTGTAAGCGGGGATGACGACGATGCGGTCGACGATCGCCGCGGCCCGCTCCATTTGTACGCGAGCTCCCAACAAATCGCCGGTAATTTCGTCGTATCGCGCGCGGATCGACATCCACGTCGGGTTCGGATCGGTTTGCTGCGCCCGGGCAAGAATGTGCGCGGCGCGCTCGTAGCGGCCGATCTCCATGAGAATCGATACTACTTGCGCGCGCGAGTTATCGTCGGACGGTTCAGCTTCAACGGCAGATTCTTCCGCGGCGAGTGCGGCGGTGAAGCGGTGCAGCGCGATGTCGCCGGAAGCGATGACTCCGAGGGCCTGAACGTTGCCGTGCGGTTGCAGTCGCAGCGAGTCTTTCGCGACGGCGAGCGCGCGTGAGACGTCGTTGAGGTCGCCGGTTTCGCGAAATCTTTGTAGGTACTGACCCCCCAGCATGCGACGCGTGATCTGATCGGTGGTATCGCGGCGGGCTTGTTTTTCGTAAAAAGCGATGAGCGCATTACGTTGCAGGTAATCAGTCTGGATCGGCGCGAGCGGCACCAAACTCGCCCGCGCGTTGCGCCCAGCGAACCACGGCCAGACGGCCCCGAGGGCGATTGCCGTCGCAAGGACGACAATCGCCTGTGGCGCTTTCATGGGTTAGAGCGGTGCCTGGATGTAAGGGAACGTGGTCGTGTTCGACTTATCGTACGCGATGTTGTCGGTCGTCAAGCACGGAGCTTCTTTGTGGTCGTCGGGAATGAGGCCCAGCGCGGAAAGCGTGTTGCCGAAGATCGCCCCGAGCGAGATGTCAATAATGTCGTCGCTCAGAGCGCGTCCACCATATTTGCTTCCCGTGGCTCCGCCCGTCTCGACTCCAAGGTAAGCAGCGGTTGTGGTATTTTGCGACAGGTCGACCTTCATCACGTTCGGATAGAGCACGGCCTGCAACGTGTCGGCGTTATCCTTGCTTCGAAATGCCAACGTGAACGATTTGATCTGGTGCGCAAGCACCCGGTCGTCGTAGGGTTCGGAACGGTTGGTCCGGTTGTGGTCTTTGAACATCTCGAACGCCTCTTTCACCGCGGGCCGAGAGAGCAGCTCGATCTGTTTGTAGACCGTCTGCGATGAATGGATGTAGCTGGGCGTCTCGCGCAAAGCGGGGGTGACTGCCGCGTTCGAGCTGCAGCCGCCGATCAGCGCGCCTACCAACGCGAGACCGAGCAACGATAGTTTATAGCGTGTCGTCATGATTGAAACTCCTACTCCGCGTGGCCGTCGGGCGTGCCGGTGGTCGCCCAGAGTGCGATGATCCCCGCCGATCCGCTCGCCGGCGCGAGCATTGACTTCGGCATCTCTATGACGATCGAGAGAACGTCGTAGTCGGCGAGATAATCCTGAGGCTTTGCAATCTTGCATTTGTTGGAACCGGCCGTGCCGTAATCGACGCCGTTGAGAATGATCTCTTGTTTGCGCGAAGCAAAGCGGAACGAATCGGCGGTCGCCGGCGGCACGTGCGGATGATTCATGTAGTTGCGGTCGGGAATGATTTTGAAGAACTGCGCGAGGTCGAAGTAGAACGGGTCGCGGCGCGGCCCTACAAACACTTTAATCCCGTGCTTGAGCGAGGAGACTTTACCGAACGCGAAGCTGCCGGTCTTTGAAACGAGCGTGTTTGCGGTTCCCACTTCATTGGGAATGGCCGGCCCGTAGAGCGTTATCTTTTGCGACGAGCCGGTCGTGTCGGCGGTGAACTGCAAAACGAGATTTTCTTTGAATGAGTTTGAAGTGACGCCGGTATTGGCGATCTTGAACTGGTAAAGCACGTTCGGATCGAGGCCGATTCCGCCGTACATGCCGGCCGGAATCAGCGGACGCACGTCCATCACCAGGGCGACGCGCGAGGCATCGTTTGGGTTCGGGAACGCGAAAACGTCGGTGATATCTGCGAGCGGGTTGGCAACGACGGTCGGTGAGTCTTGGTGATCGGATCCACGGGCCGCTCTAAACGAGTAGAGCGAGATCGAGAAAGCGAGCACGAAGACCGCCGCCATCGTCCCAACGGAACGAAGGATTTTCATGTGGTCTCCTTTATCGCGAGAGAGGGGTGTGTTGAACGGGTCGTGATGAGCGTGAGAAGAATAACGGCGATTGCGACGCCGGCCAGGGTCAGCGTAACGAGCGTGGGAGCGTGGACGTGTAGTCCTTGGCCGATCAGCCCTTGCGCGAGCATGCCGGCGCCGATGATCGAGATGACAGTCGCCGAAACGAACGGCGCGTAGCGCGAGGCGCGCTCGAATAGGGAGCGCCGCGATAGCCAAGCGGCGCCGCGCACGACGGCCATGCCCAATGCAGTGAGAGTTGTTGCTAAGCCGAGACTGAAGATGACGATCAGCGTCAATCCGTAGCCGACGCGGTGCAAGTGCAGCGCGGTGAGCAACACGACGATGGCCGCTGGGCAGGGCGCGATACCGCCGCTCATCGCCGCGACGACGGCGCTGGGAAAATGCAGCGACGCCGAGCCTGGAAGCGCATGCGAATGGGAGTGCTCGCGCGCGTGGTGATGGGCGTGGGCGTGCGCGTGCTGGTACCGATGTAAGGCCGCAACTGCGAGGCTACGCGCACCGATGGCAGTCACTGCGACGCCGGAGATCAACGTGATCCACGTAAAAAGGCTTTCGGTCGCAAAGCCCGCGGCGACGAACAGCAGCAGACCCAGTAGCAGCACGGCGATCGTGTGCGCAACGGTCAATGCGCCCGCCAGAATCGCAGCTTGTTTGAACGTCGCGCGCGAGCCGACGAGCGTGAAGGCGAGCAATGCCTTCCCGTGGCCGGGCTCGAGTCCGTGGAGCGCGCCAAGCCCAAAAGCAGCGAGCACGGTCAGCAATATCCACGCGGGCGTCGGACCGCCGCGCGAAAAAAGATCGGAAAGCGCCGAAGATCGCACCAGCGACGTTGGGCTCCATGCTTGGGATGCATCGCCGTTGACGCGCACGTGCCCGATGCGACCGTCTATGACGTCGAAACTCGCTTCGTCGTTTTGACGGGGCGAGCCGATCAGCGCGC
>JAMXLK010000072.1 GCA_024281075.1 Vulcanimicrobiia bacterium | reverse complement strand
ACGTTTACGGGAACTCCACCGGTTTGGGTAATGTCGTCGTCTGCACATTGTCAGGCGGATGCCCGACCACGCTTACGAACTCCAGTATCGAAGCCGTCCTTGGAGTTGCGCTTGCAAAAAATGGCGATTGCTGGGCGTCAGCCGTCGGGTTCAGCTCGACCGTGCTGGTCTACTTCAAAGGGTGCTCCGGCTCGGGCAAAGTTGCAACCGGGTTTAAAAATAAGTACGCCGGCGGACTGGACGTCGATAAACACGGAAATCTCGTATCGATTGACGCGGAAAATGCGCAAATTTGGGTCTACAAAAATTGTCGCCCTGACTGCACGCTCGTCGGCGGTCCCTTTACGGCGCAAGGCGGTACTGAGTACGGCCACTTAAACAAGGATTCGACAGAGTTCGTCGCAGCCGATTACCAATACAGCCAAGTCGACATTTATAAATACTCGCCCACCAACATGACGTACCAGTACAGCTTCAACAACGGACTCTCCGTGAGCGCAGGCGTTTTCGGCGCCGCATACAACCCGCGATCAAAAGAATAGCTTCGCCGGAAACGTGAGCTTCACCGAAATTCCGCTCGTCGCGCCGCGCGAAAAGGTCTTTCCGACGCTGTCGGAAGCGCAGATCGAGCGTGTCAAAGCCCGCGGCCGCGTGCGCGCCGTTGCGGCCGGCGAGATTCTCGTCGAACAAGGCGACGCGGCGATTCCGTTTTTCGTGCTGCTCTCCGGCGAGCTCGAAGCGGTGCGGCCCGCGGAGTTCGGCAGGCGAATCATTACGTTGAGCGGGCGGGGGCAATTCAGCGGGGAGCTCAATACGCTCTCCGGCCGCGCGACGATGTTCCGCGTCCAAGTCTCGAAGCCGGGTGAGGTCGTCGAACTTCGCCGGGACGCGATGATGGCGCTGGTACAAGGCGATGAAGAAATCGGCGAAATCGTCATGCGCGCCTTCATCTTGCGCCGCGCCGGCCTGGTAAAGGGTGAGATCGGCGACGTCGTCTTGATCGGATCCGCGCATTCTGCCGACACGTGGCGGCTCAAAGAATTCTTGCTGCGTAACGGCCATCCATATTCGTATCTCGAGCTGGAGCGCGACGCCGAATCCGAGCAGCTGATGACGACGTTCCGGGTCGATGTGGGCGACATCCCAGTCGTCATTTGTCGCGGCGATACCGCATTACGCAATCCGTCCAACCACGACTTGGCGCAGTGCCTTGGGTTCAACGAGTCGATCGACCGGACGCACGTACGCGACGTCGTGGTCATCGGTGCTGGACCGTCGGGTTTGGCGGCCGCGGTGTACGGAGCTTCCGAAGGACTCGACGTGCTCGTCATCGAGGCGAACGCTCCAGGGGGACAAGCCGGATCGAGCTCGCGCATCGAAAATTACCTCGGATTTCCCACCGGCGTCTCCGGCGGCGAGCTGGCGGCGCGCGCCTATTCGCAAGCCGAAAAATTCGGTGCGCAACTCTTGACCGATCGCGCCGTGCGGCTCGATTGCGACCGCGCGCCCTACCGCGTCTACCTCGAAGACGGTGACGCGATTGCGACGCGCTCCATCATCATCGCGAGCGGCGCGCGCTACCGAAAGCCGTCGTTAGATAATCTATCGCGGCTCGAGGGTGACGGCGTTTACTACGGCGCGACCGCGATCGAAGCAAAGCTCTGCAAGGGCGACGACGTGATCGTTGTGGGCGGCGGCAACTCGGCGGGTCAAGCGGCGGTGTATTTAGCCGCCAGCGGCGCTCACGTCTACGTACTGGTTCGATCCGGCAGCCTCTCCGAGAGCATGTCGCGCTACCTAAGCCGGCGCATCGAGGAGACGCCGGAGATCGAGCTGTTGACGCACACCGAGATCGTGGAGCTGACCGGTGACACCCGGTTGCGAGCGGTTCGCTGGAAGAACAATCAAACCGGTGCAGTCGAAGAACGTGCGATCGCGCACGTGTTCATGATGACCGGCGCGGCGCCAAATACCGACTGGCTCGAAGGATGCGTCGCGCGCGACGCTCAGGGCTTTGTAAAAGCCGGTCCCGATCTGAGCCCCGAAGACCTCTCGCGCGCGCATTGGCCACTCGCACGGTCGCCGTATCTGCTCGAGACGAGTCTGCCGGGCGTGTTTGCCGTTGGAGATGCGCGCAGCGGCAGCATCAAGCGGGTCGCATCGGCCGTCGGCGAAGGTTCGATCGCCATTTCATTCGTTCATCAAGTGCTCGCACAGTAACCGAAGCCTGCTAGGCATTCCGCTCGATCGCCGTTCCGATCGTCCATGCGGCTCCCGTGATCAGAAAGTTCAGAGCGAATTCGGACCAATTACCGTGTGCGTCCGGATGCCCCATAACCGCCGGAACCCAAACCAACAAGCCGAAGAGTGCCAGCATCAGCGTCATCAAACGGATCGCGAGCACCGCAGAACGATTGGTGAGCATAGCGATTGCCGCAAGTCCGAATGCGACCGTCGTCAGTATCGCCCAAAATTGCTGGTTCGGTAAAATCCACATCGGTACGAGACTGGCGGTGAAGCGAAAATAGAAAATCTGCGCCAGCGTGAATGAAACCGTCGAGAGCCCGAGCCCCAGGCGCGCGGCATTTGCGAACCCGTACGCGGCGAGTGCGCCGCTCACCAGCGAAAACCACTCGAAGAAGCCGCCGTAGTACACGTACGCCTTCGGTTGCGCAATGATGCCCGGGATGCATGCCAGACAGAAAAGCGCATAAACGACGCCGAGTACGATTGCGGCGGCACGCAACGTTCGCGAAAACATCAAGCCGATTCCACCAGCGATTTGGGCAATCGCCAGACCGTCTCCAATGAACGCGCCGAACGGAAGCTTCATGATCGGCAGACCCTGCCAGGTTTCGGGATCGTGCCACATCAGCGTGATGACGCCGAAGAGTATGGCGGAGGCGCCAAAGAGCAACCGCGCCCCGATAGCGGGCTTCATGTAAGCGTAACGCGGCTACCCGCCCGCTGTGACCTCGGCGCTGCAACCCTCGCCGGGTTGTAGGGAGTGGAGAATACTATCATCATGCCTGCCGTAACCGTTGATAATCCGCTGGTCCTCCGCCGCCTCGCACCGATTGGGGGCGAAGCAGCCGCGCGCCCCGTCCGGCGCGTCGTTACCGCGCACCATCAGCTCGAAGGCGCCGGGTTCGAAATCTGGCGCCCGTTTCCGGGCGAGCTCTCGATGCAGGAGGCCGACCCGTTCTTGCTGCTCGATCAAGGCGGTCCAACCGAGTACGGACCGGACGAAGCGGTCGGGGCGCCGTGGCACCCCCACCGCGGTTTCGAAACGGTCACCTACGTCCTCGACGGCGAGATCTCGCATCACGATACCAACGGCGGCGGCGGCGTCATTCGCGAAGGCGACACCCAGTGGATGACCGCCGGCAGTGGAATTCTGCACGACGAACTGCCGACGGAAGCGATGTTCCGCCGCGGGGGCGCCATGCATATCGTTCAGCTTTGGGTGAACCTGCCGTCATCGCTGAAGTTCACGCCGCCGCGCTATCAGTCGATCACGGCCAAGAAGCTTGCGCTCATCACGACGCCCGACGGCGCTTCGCTGCTGCGGATTATTGCTGGAAACGTCGGGCCGTTTGAAGGCCCGGGTGTGACGCACACGCCGATTGCGTACGTGCACGCCACGATCAGTCCCGGTGCGCAAGCAAAGATTCCGTGGAATCCGGCTTTTAACGCGTTCGCCTATGTATTAACCGGCAGCGGTTACGCCGGAACGGACGAACGCCCGATCGTCGAGCACGAGCTGGTTGTATACGGAGGCGGCGATCACATCGTGCTCCGCGCGGCCGACGTGCCGGCAAACGGTGCGTCCGCGCTTGATGTGCTGCTACTGGGCGGCATTCCGATTCGCGAACCGATCGCGCACTACGGACCCTTCGTCATGAATACGCGCGCCGAGATCATTGCGACGGTCGAGGATTTTCAGCGTGGCCGGCTCGGCGTTATTCCGGCCGACCAGTTGGCTCCGCGACAATTTTCTTAGAACGCCGTAATACCGTTGGGGGTGCCCAGGCCGGTCGGACCGTCCCAGTCCGAACCCGCGACGCAGAGCGGCGCGCCGCAGGTGCCGTTGCTCCCGCGCCGGATGTCGCGCAAACCCGAAGCGTTCGCATAAAGCTCGGCCGGATAATTGCCGTTCGCATTGCCGCTGAGCGCGAAGACCGAAGCCACGATCGGCGACGCGACCGACGTGCCCCCGAAAACGACCCAGCCCGACTGCGCAAACGTGTCGTAGACCGCGACGCCGGTATAGGGATCGGCGTCGGCCGAAACGTCGGCCTGCGCGCGCATCGAACAACCGGTCGCGAAACCGGTCTGGAATTTCGGCTTAGCGTAAATTTTGCTGCAGCCGCTTCCCGCTCCGCGCCACGCGACTTCGGCGTGAGGACTGATGGAGTTTAAAACGGTGCCGCCGACGGCGACGACACTCGGAAGAATCGCCGGCCACTGCGCCGTAGCGTTGTGGCCGTAGTCGCCGGTAGAGGCGGTCACGATTGCGCCGCTGACGTTATAGTCGGCATCGTACGATCTGTTGCCCTCGGCGCCACCCCAACTGTTGCTCACGTACCGTGCGTGTGCGGTCGCGTACCTCTCGGCGGCGCTGAGATCGGCAATGCGCGCTGACGCAGCTTCGACCAAGAGGATCTTGCAGTTCGGACAGATTGCGGAAACCATTTCGACGTCGAGCGCCTCCTCGCCGGCCCAACCGATGTTCGTATGCACCGTAAATTTTTGTTTGGTAAAACATCCGTTGGAGACGGTGCACGGCGGCAAGCCGTACTGCTTGCGATACACGTTGAGGTCTTTAGCGACGTTCGGATTGTCGTAGGCGTCGACGATTGCAACGGTTTCACCATCGCCCTTCGTAGCGCTGTCCATCGTCAGCGCGTAGGCGCGCTGAAGGTCGCTCGGCGCATAGCCTCCGGGCGTATCGGGCCGGATCGTCCCCGCGATGTCGGTGCGAAGCCACGACAGGCAGCGAGCATATCCATAGCCGACCTCGCCGCAAACGCGCACGGCCGGCCCTTGACGCGGCCAAAGCCCTAACTCGGCAGCGGTGGGCCGGCGTACGGCATTTTGCGGCGCGTTGGCCGCAGCGGGCGGCAACGCGTTCATGGATTGCGCGCACGCCGTCAGCGCAAAGACGGCCGTAGTGATAGCAAACAGACGCATGGATTTTCCTCTCGACTTAGTAACGCAAGAGGAATCCCATGCGTTCCCGCCCCGCTACCGGGCCTTTCGGGACCGCGAGGTGGTTTGCCCGACGCGCCGCTTGGCGCGTTGCGACACCGCGTCGACGAAGTCGGCGGTTTCCTTTATCAATTCGCCGGCGCTTACGACGGAATCGCCGAAGTCTCGCGCGCGTGTTGCGCTCTGATGCACGTTCTCCGCGGCCCGGCGAACGGTGCGTCGCGGATTCGACACCGCTTTTTTAGCACGCTTGGCGGCTCCGCCGGCAGCCTTCGAGACACTCTTCATGCTTTTCGCCGCCTTGCGCACCGTTTTTTTCGCAGCGCTACGAACCGTTTTGGTCGTTGAAGCGGACTTACGCTTCATCCCACCCGCCGGTCGCTTTGCCGTTTTTTTCGCGGCCCTCTTTACAGCCATCTCCACTACTCCTTTGCGTCTTTCGCTCAACGGTTCCCAACAGTGCCGAAAGCGAAACGCTCGGTTGTTGCGTTCGCATACTCCCGCCGATGGGTAAGCTGCTACGAATCGGAGATTGTGCGATGAGTGCTAAGAACGAAATGCCCGAGCGCGGTGAATCGGCCGCCTCGCTCAAAGAGCTTGCCGGCGATCTCGCCACGCTGATCCGCCACGAAGTCGATCTGGCAAAAGCGGAGCTCGGCGAAAAACTCAAATCCGCGGGTGTCGGTGCGGGCATGCTGAGCGCTTCGGCAGTCAGCGGCCTCATCACGCTGACTTGCCTCACGGCGCTCGTCGCGGTAGCGCTCTCGCTCTTGCTGCCCGCGTGGCTGGCGGTCCTGATTGTCACGCTCCTCTGGGGTGCGACGACGGCCGTCCTTGCACTGATCGGCAAACGGAAGGTGCAAGACGCGAGCCCTTTCGTTCCGGAGCAGACGATCGCGAACGTGAAGGAGGACATGGAATGGGCACGCCGGCGCGCCAAGCAGTCTCGAACGTAGTCCCGCTCGCGAAAGAAACCTTTTCGGAATTCCAGCGGCACAAGGCGCAATGGCTCGCGGCGGCGATCGCGTATTTCACGCTGTTCGCCGTTGCGCCGTTGATCATCATCGTCGTTGAAATTGCCGGTTTCTTCCTAGGCCGCCATCAGGCGCTGCTCAACGAGCTTTATAACTATATGGGCACCACGGCGGGACCGTCGGCGGCCCACGGAATCCAATCCATCGTGTCGGCAACGTTCGCACAGCGCAAGGCCGGTCTACTATCGCAAATCATCGGCTGGGCGCTCTTCGTCGTCGCCGCAGTCGGCCTATTCTCAGCCGTGCAAGAAGCGCTCAACACCGTCTGGGACGTTACTCCACAGAAACGTACGTTGATGGAAACGGTGAAAGAGCGGTTGCTCTCGTTTGGAACCGTGCTCGTGATCGCATTTATGCTGCTGGTTTTGCTCGGGATCAATTCCTTGCTGACGGTAGCGGGCACCGCGCTCGCTCACGTTTTCGTCGGGTTTCCCCTGTTGCTCAAAGTCCTTGATTTTGTGGTATCGTTGGCACTCGTTACGGCGTTGTTCGCCTTGATGTTCGAGTTTCTGCCGGAATGCCGCATCGCGTGGCGCGACGTTTGGGCCGGCGCCGCGGTCTCGGCGCTGCTTTTCGTTATCGGTCAGTTTTTGCTGGGATGGTATCTCGGTCGCGCCGGCGTCTCATCGGGTTACGGCAGCTTCGGCGGCATCGTCGTCTTTCTCATTTGGGTCAATTATTCCGCGCAAATTATGTTACTCGGAGCCGAATTCACGCACGTGTACGCGCGCCGCTACGGATCGATGCGAACGTCGACGAGCCGCGGCGAAATAGCACCGGGTACCAGCGCGGCCGCTGCCGCCCGAAGTTAATGCGAAGTCTTCAGTAGGTAAAGCCCGTCAGCGTAAGATACCCGGGCCGCGGATTGAGCACGTAGCCCCGGCGCTTCGCGGGATCGATCGCAAGGCCCGCACCAAACCAGAAGTTGAATCCCGAGATTCCTTCCTGCAGATTGCCCTTCTCGTCGTAGACCCAGATCGCACTCTGCTGCGTGCCTTGACCGGTTGATACCGGCTGCGTCACGATGCAGAGCCCGTGAATGGGATCCATCGCGACTTGCGAGCCGCTTTGGAGCTGACTGCCGTTGTTTGGAATGAAGACCTCGAAACCCGACTGCGACTTAATCTTGTAGAACTCGAGCCCTTCATCCAAGTTGGTAACGGTGCACGCCGTACCGGTCTTCGGATCCACGGCGACGGAGTTGATGGAACCCTCACCGAGCGCCGTAAACGAACTCACCTTCCCTTTCGCAAGATCCACGATCCCGATCGAGGGATGGGTGAAAGGCGCGCTGTTTCCGCCGGTGACGACCGCCTGATTCGTCGCGACGTCTTGTGCGATGGTGGGGACGTTGCCGGTTCCAAAAAGGTTTTGATCGAGCCCGATCACGGTGTCGCCGGACGCTTTCAACACGTCGGCGACGACGATCGCGGTCGGAAACGATCCGTAGCGCTTGTCGTAGCCCAGCATCACCGACGTTGAAGAGCTTTGATTTTCCGCAATCTGACTAACGATAAAGGGAATCGGCGGAGTCCACGTGCCCGTAATCTTTCCGGCGCTAACGGGATTCATGAGCTCGTACGTCCCGGCGCCTTCGTCGATAAAACCGACGTCGTGCCCCACGATGCCGAAAATCGCGTAACTTGCACTCGGGCTTTTGGTCTTGACGACCATTTTGGTGATCTTCCCGCTGCGCTGATCGAATCGCTCGACGGTGGCTTCGGTAACGCCTCCCTGGAGATCGCGATAGTTCGCGAGCAAACCGTCGTTGCCGTGCTGATCGATGTCGAAGCCGAGGATCTCACCGGGCATCTTCGGCTGGACGATCGGTCCCAGCGTGCCCGAGAGCGGCGAGATCGTTTGTCGCATCGGCGCGCCGGGGGCCGACGGTGTGATTTGCGTGGTCGACGACGAGGAACAGGCAGCCAGAATCACAGTAAGCGCGAACGGCACCAACAGCGCCGGGATCGTATTGAGCTTCGACATGCGGAAATCTCCGTTTCAGCAGATGCGGCTACCGCATTCTAAGAGCCGCTCATGAAGACTTTCTGAAGCCGAACGTGTTACGCTCCCGTTATGAGATTTGCCGCCGAAACGAATCGGCTCGAAGCCTTCAGCGACGGTGTCTTCGCGGTGATTATCACCATCATGGTGCTCGAACTGCGGCCACCGCTCGGGACGGACCTTCGCTCGCTCACCGGTGCGCTGCCGTCGATCGCGACGTACGCCGTGAGCTTTGTTTTCATCGCGATTTATTGGAATAACCACCACCACATGCTGCGCGCGAGCCGCGGCGTCGACGGCCGCGCGATGTGGGCCAACTTCAATCTCCTGTTTTGGCTATCGCTGGTTCCGTTTTCGACGGCGTGGCTGGGAAGAAACCCGAGCGCCGTCGGTCCGACGGCACTCTATGCCGCCGTCTTTCTCATGGATGGCGTCGCTTATGCGATACTGCAGCGCGCGCTGATCGCCGTCAACGGGCCCGACTCGGCCTTTGCTAAGGCGCTGGCGCGGGACGTCAAAGGGAACGTTTCGATGTTGCTCTACGTCGTCGCGATCGGCGCGGCGTTCTTTTCAACGCTCGTTTCCGACGTGATCATCATCACGGTCGCGATCATCTGGTTCGTCCCCGATCGCCGCCTCGAGCCTCTCATCGACATCAATCGAAAATAAAATGCACGGCCTCGCGAATGCGAAGCCGTGCTTGGATCGGATCTGCGAGGTGACTAGTCTTTGATCGGGATACCGCCGGCGTCGCCGCCTTCGCCGCGACCGGGATTCGTCAAGCCCGTCCAATCGCCGACGATCTTGGCATCGTACGGCGCGTTGAGCTGATTGAATCCGTTGCCGGGCACCGCGAGGGTGCCTTGGGTAAAGACGATCGTTCCGCCGGTCGAGCCCGACTTGCGAACCTGAATCACGACGTCGTTGAATTGATTGCTGATCAGCGTGTCGCCGTTACGTAAGCGCACTGCCCGCGTGGGCAGCGGATTGCTGACGCCACCCGATTGAATCGTAGAATACGTCCAGACGACGTTACTATTGCTGTCGATCTCAATGATACGATTGTTCCCGGAGTCGGTGATCAACGTGTTGCCGTTAGATAGGCGGCTGGCAAATGCCGCACCGTTCAATAAGCTCGTATTGGTCGTCACGGGGTACTGCCATACGATGTTCTTGCCCCGGTCGACTTCGATCACGCGGTTGTTGCTCTCGTCGGCGATCAGGATATGGCCGTTCTTGAGCAGTTCCGCGCTGTTCGGGTTGTTCAATTGGTCCGCGCCGTTGCCGCTGACGCCGGTCGTACCATATTGCCAAACGATCTTCTTGTGGCGCGTTACCTCGATCACGCGTTCGTTCGCCTGATCCGTGATCAAAACGTGGCCGTTCGGCAAGAACGTGTTTTGAACCGGCGTGTTCAGCTGGTCTGGGCCGCTTCCGGATACGCCCGCCTGACCGTATTGCCAGACGATTTTCTTATGCTCGTTGACGAGCATGACGCGGTTGTCCGGACATCCGTTGCCGCATCCGGGCTCAAACGGCGGACTGTTCGCCGGCACTCCGGTGCCGGCCATTAAGATGAAGCAGCCGACGGCCTGGGCGTCGTTCACGCCGACGACCGTGTCGGGACCGGCGGTCGAGGAACCGCCGAAGCTCCACACGACTTTGTGCGAAGGCGGATTGATCTCGATCACGCGGTTATTGAATTGGTCCGAGATCGTCATGTCTCCGCGACGGGGAAAACCACCGTTGCCTTGTTCGTTTTGGCAGCCGCCGCCTTGGCCGTTGCCGCCTTGGCCGTTGCCGCCTTGACCGTTTCCGCCTTGGCCGTTGCCGCCTTGGCCGTTGCTATTGTAGACCGTCGACGTTGACGGCGTCATGCCGGTACCGCCCATCTGCGAACCGCTGTTACAGGCAGATAGAGCGAGGGCCAGCATGGCGCTGACGGTCGCTATGCCGAGAAAGCGCTTTTTCATGGTGTCTCCTTCAGGAGGCCAAAGTAAGATGCAAGTGTGAAGAAACTCTGAACCCCGTTTGTCCTCACCTGCAGACGGAAACGTTGGATGCGTTACCTGGTGGGCACGAATAACAGCCCGGTCGGACTTCCGAAACCGCTCATAATGGGCGTGATACTTCCATAGATTGGGTCGACTTTACCGACGAAGGCGCGGACTCCCGAATCCTTCGGCGCTTCGGTGTAGAGAGCGCCTGACTGGTACCGGCCCGAAACCGTGTAGATGATGTTGCGCTTAGCGTCGGCGACGTACAGCAGACCATGGCTCTGCGTCGCATACACCGTATCGTCGAGCTGCGTACCGACGAGCAGTCTTGAGACTGTTTGTGACGGTGAACCCGCGGAGTGAACCCAGACGATCTCCGAGTCGGCTTGGGATACGAGGACCACATCGCCGTTCGGTGCGACCGTCATGGAATCAGGGTCGGTCAAATTCAGCGTCACCGTCTGCCCGCTGGTAATATCGGTGGCCTTCGCATCTCCCATGAGCACGGGCGTGACTTGAGCGACGCTGCCGTTCAAGGCGACGCTTACGATCGCCGGATGCTTGTTGATCCCCTTTTTTGACAGCTTCGGATTCGATGCCGCGATAAAGGCCATCCCGTTACTGAACGCGAGATCGTCATAACCGCCGCCGTGCTTGGCCGACGAAAATGTGTAATGCGCGACCGAGCCCGACGTCGGATCCCAGGTGAACATCGAGCTGTTCGCGTCCTCGTTAACGGTAATCCACATGATATTCGTGTAAGGGTTCCAGCGCATTCCGTCGCAGCGGCCGGGCACTTTAATCGCCGCAATGGCTTTGCCTTTGCGACTGTATTGCACGATCGTACTGTCTCCGCCGCTCCCGTCCGCTCCGGTAGCATTTTGGTAGGCGACGAAGAGAAAACCGTTAACCCAAACGATAGGGTCGGGATTATAGCGCCTGTCGGTGCCGCGTACGAAGACGCTCTTTGTGTAGCTTCCCATAGGCGCCTGCGTTCCCGCTGACGGGAACGACGCGCTCGATCCGGGTAAGGTGCTCTGCTGCTGCGAGCATGCGGCAGTCGCGATCGCAAACGCGACTGGAATAAGACGTTGTGCGTGCATGGCGTACCTCCAAGGACGAATCGCTATGCCAGTAACTATAGAACACAACGCATTAAGGCTATGTAAATACGCCTTAGCATTCTGTGAACGAAACCGTCGCGAGAGCTCGCGCTCCCAATTGTGTTACGGAAAACGTTACTTACTTAAAGGAAGGCTTAACGTGAGGCGCGTCACGCTCGCGTTCATTACCACCCATTAAGAGCGTTTGTTCACTGTAGCGTACGCGATGCGTTTGGCCTCGTCTTCAGATTTTCCGCGGGCCTCCTCGGATTCCATAATGTGCTCGGCCTGCCGCTTCTCTTTTGCAGTGTAGCGATGTCGCGCCGGATTCTGCTTGTTGACCGTGGCATAGCCGATGGCCTCAGCCTCCTCGGGCGAGTGCCCTCGCGACTCTTCGCTTTCTTTGATATGCTCGACTTGGCGATGTTCTTTTTCGGTATATCGATGTTTCTTAGGCATACGGACACGTTCCCCAAGCCGGCGCGCCGTCAATCGGCAGCGCATGAGGTGAAATCAAATGCCTGAATGGAAGCCGGAAGGTTGGCATAGCATTACGCCGCGGCTGGTAGCTCGCGATCCCGCGAGCCTCGTGCAGTTTCTGAAGGACGTCTTTGACGCAAGCGGAGACTTCGCCGGCGAGCGGCCTTCAGAGATTCAAATCGGCGATTCGATCGTTATGGTGAGCGGCGCAGGACCGCGGGAAGCGACGACGAGTTTTCTCTATCTTTACGTCGAGGACGCGGATGCAACGTATCGGCGCGCGCTTGCGTCGGGAGCAACGTCTATCGAAGAGCCGGCCGATATGTTCTACGGCGACCGTCGTGCCATGATCGAAGACCCGGGTGGTAACGTTTGGCAGATCGCCACCTATCGCGGTCAGCGCGCCTGAGGCGGCGTGAGATCTGGCGGCTTCGTGAAATCGAAGCAATCTTCCATACCATCGGAGGCGGCGTCGCGCTGATTGAGCGCGCCGAGGCCGAATGTGACTTCGCAAAATTTCACAAGGCTGACATGGGTGTGTTGAGCGGAAGACACATAGCCGTGACGCGCATATGGACTAATGACGAGGCAGCCGACTCGGCCGCCGGGATAGAACTGCGTACCGTCGGTCCAGGTCTCGAGCAGCGGCGGATCGACGTGATCGACCCAACCTCCCCAATCATCCCACGTTATAAAGATCGCCGACTCTGCCCACTGCGGTCCGCCCGCAACCGCTTCCACGAGCCCGGCCGTCCAGTTCGCTCCATCGGTCACGTTGGCGACTGGATGCTCGTCGAGTCCTGACGGCCCGTAGATCCACGAAACGTTTGGAAGCCGCCCGGCTGCAGCGTCGCCCACGAAGGCACTTTGCGGCTTCATGTTGCGAGTGCCGAGCTTCGTTATCAACGTGAACGGATAACCGCTCGTGTAGCTGCCCCACGTGAGACCCACCGCATCGAGCTGATCGGGCAACGACGGCAGATCGTAGGTTTGGTCGGGCTGCCCTCGATACGTTCGCGGATTATCGATCAGCGGCGAGTCCGCCGTAATGAGCATAAGATGATTGGGCGTCGACGGGCCCGCCACCGCGGTGAAATAATTGTCGCAAAGCGTGAACTGCCGCGCGTATGCAAAATACGCAGGAATGTCGGATTCTTTATAACCTAACCGAGCAGCCCCGGTCTTGCGGCGCAACCACGCTTCGTGCGTGTGACTTGGATCGCTCTTCGGCGGATTCGGTGCCTGAGGCAGGGTAGGATCGCCATTCGCACCCGGAAACGTTCCGAAGTAATTATCGAACGTGTGATTTTCCTTCACGATAATCACGACGGTTTTTATCGGACTCGTGCTGCTCGCCATAACGAGTCAATGCGTTTCATTGCGAACGCATCGTCCTCCCCCATTAACATTTCTTAAACGACAAGCGGCTATGCTCGCGCCAAACGAGCAATAGTGCCTCCGGCGGTCGCTGCTTCGCGTAGATGCGCGAAGACGAGCGCGTGACCAATCAGGAATGTCGGGACGAGCACTAACGGAATCATTGACCAGGGAAGCGTCGTCATCGCGGTTGTCTCACCTGTTCTGGCATAAATCACTCCCAGCGACACGGCCACGACGAGATCGAGCGTGCCGAAGATATTCCATCCCAGAACGCGCGCGCTACCGGGATTTCGCGCGGCTAAACGTGCGACGGGCAGGGCAAAAATGCCGGTGATGATGTCGCCGATGCCGGCAGAGTAGGGAAAAGGTCCGCTCATCTGACCGGAGATGGCGGCGATCAGCATGAGAACGCCGAGGACGCGCATTCCATTGAGCGCGATGATGAGCGTCATCGGAATCGCCATCATTGCCGAGCGCGCCGCCGACGACGTTGCGGCGAGGCCCACCACGGCGAGCGGCAACATGAAGAGTACGGGGACGGCGAACGGCATGTTGGCCGTCGCGCCGGAGAGCGTGATCGCGACAACCAGCGCGATCCAGGTGCCGATGCCCGCGCCGAGTGCGAGGCGCGAACCCGGACGGATGGGCAACGAGGTAAGAACTGCGGTAAACAGCGCCCCGGCTGTGGCACCAATGGTCAAGGTTCGAACGATTTCGAGCATGGGGTTTCTCACTTTCTCGAACTGTTACTTGCGTGACACAAGTGACTATATAGCATATTGACTTGCATCATGCAAGTATCTATACTCGGAGCATGCGGCATGCTAGCTTGGCCGGTCAACCGTGCCCGGTGGCCCGAACGCTTGACATCATAGGAGAGTGGTGGACGTTGCTGATCGTACGCGACGCCGTTCTCGGTGCTCGGCGGTTCGAGGACTTCAAGGCGACGGGCATCGCCGACAATATTCTTTCTGCCCGTTTGAAGAAACTCACCGAAGCCGGCATCCTAAAGCGCCGGCGGTATCAGACGCGCCCGGATCGTTACGAGTACCTTCTTACCGAAAAGGGCTCCGCGCTCGCGCCCGTCGTGCTCGCGCTACGATCCTGGGGTAGGCGGTTTACCAAAGGAGCCGACGCGAGCCGCATCGTCCACAAGGCTTGCGGCGACGGAATCGAGCTCGGTTTCCACTGTCCAAAGTGCGCCCGGGAAATAGGCAAAACGGAGATTGCCCCCGCGCGCGTTCTAACCTAATATCGTTGTCGGAAAGTTTGCGGCTTACCATGAACGAGGAACGCTTGAAGTACGGCGCGATCGAGCTCTCGAGCCTCGGCCTTTCACGGCGGCCAATTCGGATGACGGCCAGGTAGAACTGCGCCGTCCTGCAAACGAAGGGTGTCATCGATGAGAATCTTAGCTTTCCATCGCTTCGCCGCCGCCATTTGCGGCGGAGCCCTCCTCGCGGGTTGCTCGCTGGGCTCAGCGGCGTTGCCGTCTTCGGCGCCTTACATGCAGAGCGGCAACGCATTGCGGGCGCTCAATGCGACGGGAGCCGGCAAGATCCAGCACATTGTCTACATCGTTCAAGAGAATCGCAGCTTCAACAACCTCTTCTATGGTTATCCGGGCGCGTATACGGTCAAAGAAGGTAAGAACTCGAAGGGCGAAACGATCAAGCTGAAGGCGTCGAAGCTCGGCGCCTTTTATGACATCGATCACTCGGTGGCGGCTATGGTCGCGGCATGCAACGGAACCGGCAAACTGCCGGGTACGGATTGTCAAATGAACGGATTCGATCTGGAGCAGACCGACGGCTACTTTAAAAACCCGCAGTACGTCTATGTGCCGCACAATCAATCGAAGCCGTACTTCGATATGGCACACGAAGGCGCACTGGCCGATAGAATGTTTCAGTCGCAGCTCGATGAGAGCTTCGTCGGCCATCAATACATCATTGCCGCGCAGGCAGCCTGGAGCGCCGATCTTCCCTTAGGGGATTGGGGTTGCGAGAACCACGAGCAAGCCAGCGTTCCGATGATCACCAAAGAGCGCGTCGTCACCGGATACGAGAAAGCGTGCTTCGACTACCAAACGCTGGGCGACGAGCTCGATAAGGCGAAACTATCGTGGCGTTTTTATGCAAGTCGATACGGCAGCGCTTCGAGCGGCGTCGGTGGAACCTGGTCCAGCTATCAAGCCGTTAAGCACATTTATAACGGCCCGGACTGGAAGAAAGACGTCATCTCACCGAATTGGAAGTTCATAACCGACGTGCGGCATGGACAACTCGCAAACTTTACGTGGATCACACCCGTCTGCGACGACTCCGATCACACCAACTGTCCCGACGACTACGGACCCTCCTGGGTATCTGCGCTCGTGAACACCGTCGGCAAGAGCAAGTTCTGGGATTCCACCGCCATCTTCATCCAGTGGGACGATTGGGGCGGCCTGTACGACCCGGTGGCGCCGAAGTACCTTGATCGCGACAGCTTGGGCTTCCGCGTACCGTTAATTATGCTATCGCCGTATGTCGTTCACGATCACGTCTCGCACGTTCCATACGAAACGGCCAGCGTGCTTCGCTTCGCCGAGGATCTCTTCGGTCTCGGTCAGCTGGCGGCAGCCGACAGACGCGCGACGTCGCCCGCGGCGGACTGCTTCGATTTTTCGCAACCGCCGGCCAAGTTCGTTCCGATCAAGGCCAAATATCCGCCGAAGTTCTTCATGCATCAGTTCCCGGACGACTATCGAATTCCCGATAGTGAGTGACCGGCTGACTCTGACATTGCCGAAGCAGCCGGATTCTGCCCGTCTGCTTTCATAGTTCAGACTTTCTTCATAACTGCAGTTCATAATAACAAACCCCCGCCTTCCGACTCTCGGGAGGATTCGATGTAATGCATTGTCGCCGGCACACCGTGGCGTTTTACGTGCGAAGGGGATCATCGATGAGTCTCGTTGCGAAATCCTGTGAACTGCGCCGCCTTACTTGTCTCTTCTTTGTCGCATGCGGAATTGCACTTACGGGGTGCGCACGGCATTAAGCTAGCACGAACTATCTCGAGCTCGGTAGGTTTTGCTATTAGCTTTTAGAGGTGTGCACACATGAGGTTGCATGCAACACGATTACTGCTGTTTTTGATTGGCGCGCTCGCACTTAGCGCGTGCGGCCCGAATGGCGGTACTCTCTTGGGGCCGAGCCCCAGGGTTCCCGGAGCGGGTGGTCCGCTCAACGTCGAGGCCTCATCGATGCTCGGCGAGGCCAAGGGTCAAGACCTGCTCTACGTGTCGAACCGCAACAATAACGGTGTCGACATCTACTCGTATCCTCAAGGAAAGCTCAAGGGCCAGATCCCGAACGTCAGCGCTGGTGCTCTTTGCACGGATTCCGGCGGCAACGTTTTTCTATCCCAAGCTAACACTATCCGAGAATACGCCCACGGCGGGGTACGTCCAATTGCGGTGCTGCGCAATCCGCTAGGCGGCAGCTCCGAATTTTGTGCGGTCGATCCCACCACGGGCAACCTCGCGGTTTCCGGCGGTGATCGCAAAGAGAGCGGCCTCACGATCTACGCGAACGCCAAGGGCAGCCCGCAAATGTATGCCGGCCCCAACGGCACGTACGGCTCTTGCACGTACGACAGCCGTGGAAACCTCTTCGTCGCGTTCACCGCAGCGGACGTACGCAGGACGACGCAGCTATTAGAGCTCGGCAAGGGTGACACCCGACTCAGAGAGATCGCATTGGGCCGGATGCGTTCGGCGCAGGTTGATGCGATCCAATGGGACGGCAAGTTCCTCGCAGCAGAGAGCCGGGAAGGCTCGGCAAGCCTGACGCTGATCAGATACAGAGTGAGTCTCGGCTTTGCGACGGACGTGGGCCGTGCCACGCTCACGGGTGCTGGAAAAACCGTGCAGTTCGTCATTCACGGCGCGCAAATCGTCGTAGCCGGCGCCTCGAACGCAGGTGCGTCCGTTACGCTGTATCGCTACCCGGCCGGCGATCGGCCCACGGTGATGATCGCCGATGCCGGCGGACCAGAGTCCATAGCACTCAGCCAAGCTCGGAATAGCAAAATCTCTGTCACGACGTACCACTACGATAATCTGCGAACCGGATGGGACAGTAGCGAGTCGTCGCTCACGTATCAGAGCGTCGGCGGTAAGAAGTTCGGTTTGCTGCATGCCGTAGCGCTTGACGATCAGGTCGATACGCAGCCGTTGGTCGTTTCTAATGAAACGACGACTCGCGGTGTTAACCCGGGTCTCCACGACGTGACGTACGTTGCGACGGAGCACAATACGGTTTATGCGATCGACGCGTCGAGCGGGACGGTGCTGTTCCAGCAGAATCTGGGAACCCCGGTGCCGTTACCGGAAGGCTGCCTTAACAATGGCCCAAATGTCGGGATCGACGGGACGCCGGTCATTGATCAAAATGCCAACGTGATGTACGTCATTGCCTACACGCTGCAAGGGAGTACGCCGGAGTATATCATCCACGAACTCAGTCTTTCCAACCTGTCCGACGTTACTACACCCGTCATGGTGACTGCTTCACATCTGTTAACGGACGGGACTACGTACACGTTCAACGCAACCGTCCAAAGGCAACGGCCGGCTCTGCTTCTTTCGAATGGGAACGTCTACGCCGGCTTCGGCAGTTTTTGCGACTTTGCCACATCGCTGTCGCGTGGGTGGCTACTCGGCTGGCAAGCGGGTTCGTTAACGCCGCTTGCGGCAAACGAGCTCACCGATCAGCTCGCGACGTCGCAGAACAACTACTTCTTGAACGCAATCTGGATGTCGGGCTACGGTATTTCGGCAGATCCAAACGGTAACGTGTACTTTGTCACCGGAAACTCCGATCCGGCCGGAAACTCGTACAACAGCGTGACAAACATATCGGAGTCCGCGGCCAAGATGAGCCCGGATCTCACGCAACTGCTCAGTTTCTTTACACCCTATGACGTCGCCGAGCTCGAAAAGACGGATGACGACTTTGGGGGAGGCGGGCTGTTGCTGCTTCCTCCGTCGGTGGGGCCGGTGCCGTTCGCTGCTGCGGCCGGCAAACAAGGCACGATGTTCTTCATGAATGCCAACTCGTTGGGCGGCTTCAATTCAAGGGGACGCAATCAAGTTCTCGATCAGCAGAACATCGGCCGGTGCTGGTGCGGGCTCTCGTATTTCAACGCGACCAGTGACTCGGCGCCCCGAATCGTTGCCAGCGGCGGCTTCCAAATGACGGTGTGGAAAGTCCTGAGCACCGCCGAAAAATTGTCGCTGGCGGCACTTTCGCCCACTTTGCCGAGTGGGCAAGATCCAGGTTTCTTCACCGCGATATCTTCAGATGGATCCAAGGCCGGTGCCATCATTTGGGCGGTCGCGCGGCCGCAAACTGTTCCCGGAAACATTACGCTTTTGGCGTTTAAGTCGGAGCCTTCGGGCAGCGGACCGCTGCAAACGCTGTTCCAGGCGCCCGCGGGCTCGTGGGCGTCGCCGGGCGGAAACGCAAATCTCGTTCCGGTGGTCGCAAACGGCCAAGTCTACGTTGCAAGCTTCCAGCAGCTGGACATCTTCGGGCTCGTTCATGGGAACGAAAAGTTCGCACAACCAATTGCGGCAAAAGCTCAGTCGTACGCCTTCGGCGCGCCGCACGAGGTGACGGGGATACTCGTCGCGATTCACGGGTCGCAGTTTGCGTTACGCACGCGTAGCGGAAAACTGATTAAGGTCGATCAATCCGTGGCCATTCGGAACGAGCGAACCAACGTGTTGGTCGTCGGCCGACCGTACAACGCGAGGGGAACGTACGACGCTTCCGGCATCTTGCACGCGACCGTTGTCCAGCGCGTAAATTCCTCGCCCGCGACATGGCCCCCCGACCGCTAGCACGCACATTTTCTTTAAAAACTTCTTTTGGAGGTACAATGAAGAAGCAACGATGGGAACGACCCGACTTCGAGGAGCGTCCGTTAGGCGCCGAAGTCACCGCGTACGTTAATACGCAGCCATTCGCGACAAAGACGCTTTCGATCGGCAGTTAGCGCCTTAGCACGAACCCGGAAAAAGAAAAAGACCCGCGCGCTGCCGCGGGTCTTTTGGTTCCGGTCGACTCTACATCCGGCGCGTGCCGACGATGTTGCCGTTTGCCTTCCTGCCGTGATAGCCCCACTCACCGCTGAAGCCGCGTCCATTCTGCTGGAAGTTGATCGTCAGCCAACCTGTTTCGTTGTTCGGTGCACGCCACGTCCCGTCCAGTTTGTTGTTGGTCAAATTTCCACTGAACTGCAACGTTCCGCCGCTTTTTGTGCGACCGGAACCGACGACGGTCGAGCCCTGCTGCGTTAGACGGACGGTTCCGACAAGAAGAGTGTCGCCCGTTGCTTGGATATTGTAAGTGCCGGTGAGATTGGGCGTACCCATCATCTGCGCGCCGGCATTGTAGGCTGGAATTGCGAAAATGACGGCCGTCGCAGCGACCACACCGCTCAGAAAAGGAAATCGCTTCATGGACCCAAGTCCTCCCCTCGTAAAAACTACGCCGGCATTGTACCACTCTGTACGATGGCAGGCACGCTGATGTGATCGAAGAGCGCTTACGACCACACTGCCGTGTGGCTGCCTGCTGGATGCGGCCGGCCCAGTGGAGAACGGTGCCCTGTGATCGTTCATCTCGTTGACGGAACCTACGAGCTCTTCCGCCATTTTTATGGCCTGCGCCGCTTCAACAACGGTAAGGACCGGCGATTCGGGGCCGTCGTCGGCGTCGCGAATACGGTTCTGCAGATGATCGGCGAAGGCGCGACGCACATTGGAGTGGCGACCGACCACGTTATCGAGTCGTTCCGCAACGGACTCTGGAGCGGCTACAAAACCGGGGCCGGTATCGAGCCGGCGCTCCGCGCGCAATTCGAACCGCTCGAGGATGCATTACGCGCGATGGGCGTCGTTGTGTGGGCCATGGTAGAACTCGAAGCTGACGATGCGCTTGCCTCTGCTGCGGCAATTGCGTCGAAGGATTCCCGCGCGGAACAAATCTGTATCTGGACGCCCGATAAAGACCTTGCTCAATGCGTGCGCGAGGATCGGGTCGTGCAAGTGGACCGAAGGAGCAAGCTGGTTCGCGACGCCGCCGGCGTCCGCGCGAAGTTCGGCGTAGACCCTCGATTCGTCCCGGATTACCTCGCGCTGGTTGGAGATGCCGCCGACGGCTACCCGGGCATTGCGGGCATCGGTGCGAAGAACGCGGCGCTCCTTATCGCGCGCCACGGCCGAATTGAGGATTTTCCGCCGGAAGTTTTGGGCGACCGTAAGCCGCTCGCGCTCAAGTTCAAAGACCTTGCAACGCTGCGAACGGACGCGCCGCTCTTCGCCGACGTCAACGAGCTCCAGTGGCACGGACCGTCCGCCGAATTTGCTTCGTTCTGCGAGCGCATCGAGGCTCCGAATCTCGCTGCGCGGGCAAAAAAAGCCGCCGAGCTGTCGAAGGCGGCAGGGTGATCGGTCGCGGTGACGGTGCAGAACGGGTCTCAGTGCTCGTCGCGGGTGCGGGGCCAACGGGCCTACTCCTTGCCGCAGAGCTCCAAAGGCGAGGCGTTTCGTGCAAACTGATCGACGCGCTCCCGGAACCTTTGCGCTGGGACCGCGCTACCGTAATTCATCCTCGCTCGCTCGAGGTCTTTGAATCGCTCGGCCTCATCGATCGCTTTCTCGAAGCCGGCACGAAACAGTGCGCCGTCAAGATTTACTCGGCGGGTGAGTTGCTCGGCGCGCTTGACTTATCGGAGTGCGGGAGTTCGTACGGGTTCAATCTTGGATTGTCCGAAGAAGTTACCGAATCGATTCTCACCGATTACTTGACCGCATTGGGCGGCGTCGTGCACCGAGCGTCTCGCCTCACAGGAGTACGCGTTCAGAGTGATGCCGTGGTGGCCGAAATCGAAGAGAATGGTTCGCGTTACCGCGTTCACGCCGAATGGATCGTGGGATGCGATGGGCTCCACAGTCGAACGCGCGAATCGAGCGGCATCGTTCTCGAGGGCCACGACATTGACGCCCCGTGGGCAGTCTTCGACGCCGCGATCGCGGGCTGGACCGATCACTTCGAGCTCAACGTCGGTTATCTCGATGCGGTGCCCGTCATTTTGACCGCGCTGCCCGGGAGGCGATGGCGTGTTTACTTGCGGCCGAGTTCGCCGGAGTCCGATCTCGTCGACGACGCCGCTTCGACGGTGCGACGGTATGCAGGAGGCGCGTCGTTCGTCGATGTCGCCAATCCCACGCGGTTTCATTGTGCCAGCAAAGTTGCCAATCGATTTCGTTCGGGACGAGTGCTGCTCGCCGGCGATGCAGCTCACTTATGTTCGCCGGCACAGGGACACGGGATGAACACCGGGCTGCAAGACGCCTTCAATTTGGCTTGGAAGCTCGCTCTCGTCTGCAAAGGGATCGCAGACTCTTCGCTGCTCGACAGCTATGAGGCCGAGCGGCGGCCGGTCGCCGAAATGGTCGCGCATTCGGGCGATATCGTCGAAGCGGGCGAACTGCTCACCGATCCGGCAGACCGGCGGAGCCGCGATGCGGCGATACGGACGACGTTTACCGAGTCGTCATCGCGCCATAACGAAATAGTTGCGGAAACCGAGCTGAACGTGGACTACGCCGCGTCGCCCATCGTCTTGGGTGGCGGCGCCGGCGTTCTTGCAGCGGGCCAACGCATGCCCAACAAGATCCCGGCTGGGGCGGCCGGCCACACCGTCGTACTCGTCCCAGATCCGGTCGCCGCAGACCCCGACGCTGCACGCCTGCGCGAAGCCGTGCAAAAGATTGTGGACCGTTCCCGCGTCTTCGAAACGATCGTCTCGCTTGATGCGAGCCGCGCGCTCGACGGTCGTGCCGGCAGCACGCTGCTCGTTGTGCGTCCCGACGGATACATCGGCATGCGGTGCGAGGAACATCATTTGGCCGCACTCGAGCGATACCACGCGCTCGTAACGTCGCAACCGAGCGCGGTTGAGAAATAATTGAGAAGTAATTGAAAGGTAGGCACTCCAGCTTCGTCGCAGCTCGGGCGATCCCCCAAAAAGCTGTCATTTGAAAGGTGAAGGAAATGAACTCTTCACGACTAGCTCTGATCGGGGCCTTTTCTGCTGCGCTAGCGGCGTGTTCTAGTTCCACGCAACCGTTCGCGCCGCCTGGAAGCGGCGGAAACTCTCCCAACGCGAGAGTCCAATCGATGGATTCCTGGCATTTTGCGTTGACGCAAAGCCCGCTACCGACGGCGGGATGCTTTAAGGCCGTGTATCCATCCACGCAGTGGGATCGCATCGATTGCTCCGCTCCGCCGCATCACTGGTACCCGGTTGCTCGCTCCTTGCGTGCGCCGTTAGGGCAAGTTGTCGGTCGCGGCTTCGATTATACCGCCGCCACGGACCCGAATATCATCTCCAAGGCCATTGGCGCGTTTCCTCAAGTTGAAGGCGTAAAAAGAGTGCGTAGCGTCGGCTGCTGTGGCGTGCAAGGGCCAAACAGTTATACGCTGCAGCTGAACTCGGACTTCTTTCCGACGTCTGCGTGCGGCAGCATTCCGTATTGCGGCGGTTGGGAACAGTTCGTTTTTGAAAATCCACCGCACGGAAGACAGGGGTTCCTCTTCATCGAGGATTGGCTCGTTCCGATGCCTATTGGAAGAGGAAGCTTGAGCGGCTGTCCGCCGAGCGCTGGTTGGCAGTTCGTCGGCATTGGATGCGTGCAGAATAGCCAGGCAGTGAGAGTCCCCAACGTTTCCATCAAGGATCTGGGCCAGCTGATTGAAACCGGCGCTGCGTCCCCGAACGGTGACAGCATCTACCTTTCCGTGGGCACCACCGAATACGGCATGCGGAAGATTCAAAGCGACGGCATCGTCGATCTCAGTGCGAACTGGGACGGCGCAGAGTTTAACGTCGTCGGCGACGCCGGCGGCGACGTCGCGGATTTCAATAAGGGGTCGACGATCACCGTGAGTCTTGAGACGGACACCGGACTAACAACGAAACCGACCTGTCTTTCGGACAGCGGCACGACGGGCGAAACGAACAATTTGTTTTTCGTAAAGGCACCCCAAAATCCGCCGGTGTTACGCTACCCATCGATCGAGTTCACGATGAGCAGCTCCAACACCGGCAACGCGTCATGCGACGCGGTGAAAGGCCGGTAAACGCAACCTGCGAAGGGCGAGGTTTACGTGGGAACCGGTGCGTTGGCCGCGCCGAATTCTGCGTATCCTCGCTCCGCGCGAAGCATTTCCGCGACCACCCGATCGAGCGTTTCAAACTCGTAAAGGCCCGAGAGCAGAGCCGTGTCGCCGATCTCGTTGCGAATCAGGAACGTCGGAACGACGGTGACCGGCAGCGCACGAAACTCCTTCGTGCTCGAGCGAACCTCCGGCTCGACTTTCTGCATCGCCGTCTCCAGCGCAGCGGGAGAGACACCGATCAACCGCGAGACCGCACCAACGGCGCCCGTTTGCGATCCCATCGGTTCGCCGCGCAGCAGGATCGCTTCGGCAACCTGACGCCGCACGTCGTGACCCAGATCGTGCGCCGCGGCCACCGCAAGGTTAGCATAGAGCGTGCGATCGTTGCCCGCAATCCACTCCGGCGTAACCGCGATACCGGTGATCGACTCAGACCGGCGGTACATCCAACCGAGATCTTCCTGCGTGTACCCAATCGTCTCGCCGTCCTTCACCATAGCGATCCGCCAATCGACGTCGAGCTCGGCACCATGCTTCTCGCGCAGCCTATCCAACGTCAAGTCGCCGAAATACGACCACTGCGAACAAACATCGTAGTAAAAGATCAGCTTCACACCTGGTACTCCGACGACCGCACGTCGCCGTCCTTGCGACCTACGTTCCCGAGTATAGCGGTGCTGTCGATCCGTCGGACCAGTGCGTCACCGGAATGAAGAACCGCGCCCACGGTTCGTGAAATACGCCGCTGTGGGGGTCGTACACGACGGGCGAGCGCGGACGATCGGCCCCCCAGCTTTCGCCCACGTTCGCCCCATCTGCTTGCGGCATGAAAAACATGAGGTGCGGATACCACGACTTAGCGTCGTCGCTGATGTACTGCTCTTTCGACATCATGTAGGCAATTGAATCCGGCGCCGCCGGCGGCAGCGTTTTGTTCGCAACGTCGCTCGACATCGTCTGCTCGATCTGCGCTTCAGTCGCTCCGCTCAGCGTCAGCGCCGTTCGTTTGAACACATACAAAAGGACGGTTCGGGACGCGGCCGCATTATAGCAGACCGGATTCTGGATTTTGAGATTCCAGGACGCCGGTATATTGAGGTGCATCCATCCCCGCTCGACCAAACACGTGAACCCATTGCCGCCTTTCACCGCCACGGTATAACCGTGCGGGGTGAGGGTCATGATGGTCGCGTGGTTCGAAATTGAAGCGGGAGCGGCGCTGCGTGCAAGGGCGATTTCCGCGTCGGGGCTCATCAAATACTGCGAGACCGGCCGCATCGTCCGGCTGCCGGCAGCTCCCGCAAGGGCAAAGGCGCCGGCCAAAAGTGCGCAAACGCGAAGAGTTGTCATAGCGAAACCTCACGAGTCGGCTATTGTGTGACGGAACGCACGAGAATCCGGCGTTGTGACCGCAAGCTCGAGGGCGACGCCGATTGCGATTTCTTCAGACCACTGTGCGCCGAGGGCCATGGTGCTTTTCAGACGCTCACCCAATGTCTCGCGCAGCGCGGCCATGACCCGATCGTACTCTTGACGCTCGGTATACTCACGGTTCGCTCCAAGTGCCGTAAGCCACGCATCCACGAACCCGACCAGCATTGCCGCTCGTTTGCGAACGGCACCGGCGTCTTGTCCGTCGGCGTCGGGTCTTAGCGCGGCCGCTGCCGCCAAATGCTGGAGCGCATAGGCAATTAGAACCGTCTGCTTGACTTCGCGGAGAACGGAGAGCGCTTGAACTCCGTACGCGCGGGCGTCGTCGAAGCAGTTGAGAGCGATGAGATAGGCGGTCATATTGCAAAGGTCGTTTCCGGCCGAGCGCCGGTTCTGCGTGGCCTCGTGTCCCGCCCGCGCCGCCTCCGCCAGGCGCAGAGCGGCCGCAGCGTCGCCGGCGGCGAATTCAACTTCGGCGAGGTTTCCTGCGATCGACGCCGCGGGCCGTTCCAGGTTGAGAGCCTCGTAATAAGCTAACGCGTCGGCGTAGTACCTCCTCGCACCCGCGACGTCCCCAGATCGGGAACGCGCGGTGCCGAGATCGCCGAGTACCAGCGCTTGCATTCGACGGTTATCGAGTCGTTGCGAAATCGCTAGCGCTTCCTCCAGCAGTCCCTGACCTTCGTCGGCGCGGCCGAGGGCACCAAGTGCTCTGCCTGCGGCCTGCTTTGCGCGAGCTCGCTGCAGTTCATCGAGTTCTTCGCTACGCTGCAACGCTTGCCGAGCCGACGTAAGCGATGCTTTGTACTCACCGAGGGACCCGCAAAGCAGCGCGTCCGCAACGAGCAGGCGCGCCAGTGCACCGCCCTCTGATCGATCGTCGCACGAGTTTGCGGCAAGGCGAACCCATCGGCGTCCCTCTACCGGTGCAATCGCATACCAGACGCGCACTAACGCAGCCGCGAGCGCCCGACCCAAAGCCAAATCCCGCCGCTCCGCGAGCGACCAGACCAGCGCCCTACGAAAATTGTCCACCTCGGCCTGTGCTTCGCGAAACCATGGGCGTTCCGGAGCGTGATACCAGTCGCGATCGAGCCGTTCGGCGAGTTGCAAGAACGCGCGAGCGTGTCGCTCTGCGATCGGTGCGCTCCCGTGCTGTTCCAACTTTTCGGATGCATACTGCCGCGTCGATTCCAGCAGATGGTAACGCGCACCGCCGGGTTCGAAATCGACCAATACCAATGATTGCCCGACGAGCGACGACAGTAACTCTAACGCTTCCAAAGCGGAAAACTCTTCGTCGCAACAAACGACGCTCGCCGATTCCAACGAGAATCCGCCAGTGAAGATCGCAAGTCGTTCGAAGAGAATCCTCGCTCGCGGGGATAGGAGCTCGTAACTCCAGTCGATGACGGCTCGCATCGTCTGATGTCGAGGGATCGTTACGGCGTCGTTGTCAGCGAGAATATCGAAGACGCGATCGAGACGCTCGCAAATCTGACGCGGCGAAAGCACCGCGGTACGTGCGGCGGCAAGCTCCAACGCCAGTGGCAACCCATCGAGTCGGCGGCAAATCTCAACTATGGAACCGACGTTATCGGATGTTATAGCGGCCCGCACGTCGACCGCCCGCATACGATCGACGAAGAGCTCGATGGCAGCATACTGCAGCGCGTCTTCGGGTCGAGGAATTTCTCCGCGAGGTACCGCAAGCGGCGGGATACGATAGACACGCTCGCCGCTCAAGCTCAATGCCTCGCGGCTCGTGGCGAGCAATGCGAGATTGGAACAGTCGCGCAGCAATGACCCGATAACTGCTCGCGCGCCCGAAATGACGTGTTCGCAATTGTCGAATATGATCAAGGCTTGCTTTTGCGCAAGGTACGCGACCAGTGTCTCTAAGAGCGGCTGGTTCGCTGATTCTTGCACGCGAAGCGCCGTTGCCAAAGCCTGCGCTACTAAGTTAGGGTCGCTGAGACGGTCTACCTCGACGAACCAAACCCCATCGGCAAACCTGTTCAGCAAGGCGGTTCCGACTGCGGCGGCCACGCGCGTTTTGCCGGCGCCGCCGGTCCCAACGATGCTGACCAGCGGCGTTTGTTCCAGCAGTCCGACGATTTCGTTGACCACGTCCTCGCGACCAAAGAAACCGGTGAGTTGGCGCGGCAGATTGTGCGCGGGGATCGCGACGGTGTCTTCCAAGCGTGATCCACGTGCACGGGCCGCCGAACGTTCAAGCTCGCCGCGAGCTTCTTCAGAGAGCTCCAGAGCCGCCGCAATACGATCGAGGGTATACCGGTATGGGACTTTGCGGCTGCCGCATTCCAGTGCCGACACCGCCTGGGGACTGATCAGCGCGCGATCCGCAAGCATCTGCTGCGAAAGCCCTGCCTGCATTCGGAAGCGTTTGAGCAGGCTGGCGAGATCGGCGCCCGTGGCCGCGTCCATTAATCCCCGGGCGCTGGCGCTATTCCGTAAGGATCGCCGTCGATGGAGATGGTTTCGCTTTTGATTTGGCCTGACTTTGGATCGACGGCATCGATATAACCGGTAGCGTCGGCGACCCATAAGTTCTTGTCTTGAGCATCGAAGTTCATGTTGACCGGCAGGCCAAAGCCTGTCGCAAAGAGCGAGCAATGCGCCAACTTATCGCACTTGTAAATACCGCGCCCTTCATCGATGTAATAGAGGGCGCCGAGCCGATCGAAGACAATTCCGCCGGCGCTCGTAAGGCCTGACTTCAACAACGTCCCTGTCCCACTGCACTGGTCGAACTTTACAATTGACCCGCCGGCGCTCGGCTGGGTTAAGTCATTGAAACTCCAGAAGCAGTTACCCTGAGCATCGATTGCAACACCTTGGCCTTGGAGCAAGTCGTGGCCGTAGGTCAGAACACGGGACGGCTCGGACGCGCGGTTGAGGTAAACGCTTACGCTTCCGGTTCCGCTCGTGGGACTCGTCCCGTTTGAGACTGCAACGAGTTTCTGATCTGAAGTAACGTCGACGTTGACAGGGATCTCACCGCTATCCGTGAGGCTGCGGACGTACCGCGGCCCTTTTTTCGTCGTCCTATAGATCAGCACGTTCGACTTGCCGCTGTTTGTCAGGTACCAGAGGCCTTGTGGGGTCGCCACCGCTCCCTGCGGCGCGGCTAACCCCGTGAGCGTCTGAAATAGCGTAATGGAATGCCCCTTGCGCTTATAGACCGTCGCATCGTTGTTGTAGGGCTGCGAGGAGTACACGACGTCGTCCTCATAGTGCTGCGCGTCTCGCCGAATCGCTTCATGGAAGCGCAAGCTGTCAATGGCGCGCTGCGGGGCAACCGCAGGAGCGCCTGCCATGCAGCCTGCCAAGCAGGCGATCGCGGAAAGCATAAGGCTCGCGCCTGAAATCTGCGCAATGCGTGACACTCTGAGGATTCGTTCCAAGAACGCGGCGGCCGCACCTGGGTATATCGCCCCGCTTCGCATGCTTTCCAATGCAAAGCGGGGCGCTTAATCGATGATTTGATCGCCCGAATTAAACGGTGTTGGTGATGCTGAGGTCAGCCGTGCCTTTCACTTTACCGTGCTTGTTCGTAGCGGTGAACGTCGCGGTGCAGGATCCGGTCGTCGCGCCTGCCGTTACGATCCAAGTGTTCGACGTGCCCTGCGCAACGGTTGCGATGCCGCTTGCGCCGCCACAATTATCCTGTTCCGAGACCGTGTCATGTTTTTGGGTTTTGGTCGTTACGGTTGCGGTAGGCATGGAAACCGTAAGAGTAACGGAGCAGGGCTTGACCTTGATATGACCCTGCGAGGTGCAGTTTTTGTCCGGCATAATCGGGGATCGCGCCTGAAGCGGCGCCTGCGCCGAGGTCTGAGGCGTAACGCCTGACTGCGACCCGGCACAGCCGCCGAGCATCGCGGTTGCGCCCAGTAGCGCAATGCCGGCGACGAGCGGCCGGCCTAGGAAGCTCAATGTCGACACTGTTTTTCTCCTCTATATTGAAGCTAAGAACAACGAGGTGCGTGACTGCTTACGCGGTTATACCAAACCCAGGGCCAGCAAAAACCCCACAGTGAAACTGTGGAGAGAATGTATCAGCGAGTGTAGCAGTCGGCGGCGCCAAGCGCCTTCCTGGGTGAGCAACCTCGCGCGGGGACCGACGCCGATATGCGTTCGGGAGGAGCCGGCGCAGACGCCTGACCATCTAATAGCCGTTATGGCGACATTAGACTCGATTTTTGGCGGGCTAAAACTCGGGCAGCACGACCTTCAGGTCAGTCTTCTAGGATGGCATCGCGTCGGTTCTTGCACGATTACCATCAACGAGCAATTTGAATTCGCGGCATCGGGGTCTTACGACGTGATGGGACGGAGCGGAAGCTTCAGCATTAACTTAAAGCTGACCGACCGGAATCCGGCGGCGACGTCCGGACCGTGTTCGGTAACCAACGGCGGACGAACCCTGACGGGCACGTACACGAAGAGCGAATCGGCGATCTCGTTTTCTGACGGAGAGCATACCGTCAATGCTTCGATGGATTCTGGAAACGTGATTTTGCAGATTAGCGGCTATCCAAAGGGCAGAATCGTCGCGTAGCGGGTAGCCGAGCCGCTACCCGGTTGCGACTCACACAGTTGCGGAGGCACGTTTAGCTCATAATGGGCGCGGTATAGGTTATGAACAAGAACCCCATTCTTCACTTTCCCGAACGACTTGAGGAGAATTGACTCATATGGCGACACCTTTCAATTTAATGCGGCTTGCGGTTAGCTGCACGCTGGCGGGAGCCATGCTCGCCGCCTGCGGGGGCTCGCAGATGTCCGGTAGCTCGGTCGGTACGACCCCGCTAGCCGGCGGCGCGCCCTCGTCGCAACACTCCGTTCTGCCGGCCGATGGCGGCGGTTGCGGAGGCGATACGAAAGGCGGAATTCAACAAACGGACGGCTGCGGCGGCTGCGGCGGCGACGGTGGCGACGTGCTGCACGGCGTAAACGGTATCCACAATAACGACGGCGGCGGCGAAGGCGGCCAGTGCAAAAACGTTACCGTGAAGCCCCACCGCGTGTTCTTTACGCCCTCGAATCCCGGTCCGTTTACCGTGACCGTCACGGCGAACAAGCAAGGCACGATCTCCGAGCAGGACACCTGCGGCGGCGCGAGCGGTATCGCGACGGTCGCAGAGGTAGGCACAACCGACCAATGGACGGTGACGGCCGGACCGCAAACAGGGTCGTGTAAAGCCCTCTTCATCCTAAAGAACAGCAGCGGCACGAAAATCGGCCAAGCCGTGCTGCACATTACCAACTTTATCTAGTTAACTACGTCAGACAACGAGAACCGGGCGAATCGCTATTCGCCCGGTTCTTGCTAAACCGGCAAAACTCAAGATCCGACGGAGCGGATGACTAGGATCGTAGCGTCGTCGCGCATGTTATCGCCCGCATAGGTCTTTACGGCGTCGAACAGGGCGTCTGCCAATTCTTGCGCGTCCAGATAACGATGTTCGAGAAACGTTTCTTTCAGACGTTCGGCGGTGAACAACTCGCCTGACTCATTTGAAGCCTCCGTCAGGCCGTCGGTATAAATGACGGCCCGGTCGCCGTTGTGCAGCGTCGTCTCCTGGGGTTCGTAGCGAGCGTTCGGGTCGACCCCGAGCACGATGCCATGCCGGCCCAAAACCTCGACGCCCGAAGCGCCGTTTCGCAAGATCAGTGGGGGTTCGTGGCCGGCATTGACGATGTTCAGGCGCCCAGACTCAACGTGTACGGTACCGACCGCAAGCGTTATGAAGTAATCGGTGTCATCGAAGTCTTCGCAAACGACCTGGTTGACGTGTCTTGCGATCGCAGCCAGCTGATCGTGACCGAGCACTTGAATCAATCCCCGAAGCAGGTAACGAAGCATGAGTGCGTTGATGGCCGCGCCCAGCGACTTGCCCGACGCGTCACCTAAACCGAAAAGCAGGTGCCGATCGCGGGCGAATACATCGATGTAGTCCCCGCCGACGAGACGCGCCGGCTCGGCATGAACGCCGAGATCTAGTCCGTCAAGCTTCGGAAGGTTCACGTTCAAAAGCGCGCTTTGTATCCGCTCGGCGGCAATGTCGTATTGCCGCGCAGCGTCGCCTCCAACAGTCAGCGCGCCGATGGCCTTAGAAACCGATTGCCACATGACTGATTTCTGTTACGCTGACTAAGAAACGTAGCCTGCGGCTAAAGGCGTCGCGCCGCCAAAAGAGTGTCCGTCGAGGTCGATTTCCTCCGACCTAGCTCCAACGCTATTTGTGCGGCGAACACTCCTGCTTCGGCTTACCCGGAGCGCCCACGTAATCTCATCGTCTTCTTGCGGTTTCTAATGCAACCTTCATGGATAAACGGAGATAAAAACCGGGCGCTACGGGGGTATTGCCGATTTATGGATACGGCCGCTGGAGTCGCGAATCGGAGCGCCGTGCGCGCCGCGCTGGCCCTCGCGGCACTCGGAATCGTCTTCGGCGATATTGGCACGAGTCCACTGTATGCGTTTCGACAGTGCTTTGTCAGCCTGCTGAAAATTTCGCCAACTCATGAAAACGTGCTGGGAATTGTCAGCTTGATTTTTTGGTCGCTGATTTTGATCGTATTCGTCCGATACATCGGCATGATCATGAGGGTGGCCCACGATGGCGAAGGCGGCATCTTGGCACTGCTCGCCTTCGTGTTGCCGCCCGTAAAACGCGGCATTCTGCCGAAGGCGACCTGGCTGACGTTTCTCGTGATTCTGGGCGCCGGAATGCTGTTCGGCGACGGAGTCATTACGCCCGCGGTATCGGTCCTGTCATCAGTTGAAGGACTCGAAGTCGCAACGCCCGATGCCCGGCCGTTTATCGTGCCGATTGCAATCGCTATTTTGCTGGGGCTGTTCGCGCTGCAAAGCCGGGGCACTCAGCGCATCGGCTCTATTTTTGGCCCGGTCATGCTTCTATGGTTCGGGATGATTGCGATACTCGGTCTTTTCGGTATTGCTCGCGACCCCGCCGTGCTGTGGTCGATCGATCCGTACCACATCGTCCGCTTTTTTGCACATCATGGATTCGCCGGCATTGCAATCTTCGGCGCGATCGTGCTTTGCGTGTCGGGGGTGGAAGCGCTCTATGCCGACATGTCGCATTTTGGGCGCAGCCCCATTGCGGTGGCCTGGACGTTCGTCGTTTTCCCGGCCCTGGCACTCAACTATGCGGGACAGGGCGCAGTCGTGCTTGCCGATCCGCGCACACTGGACAACCCGTTTTACCGGCTCACGCCGCCTTTGGTCCTCTACCCGGTCGTCGTGTTGGCCACCGTCGCGACGATCATTGCATCCCAAGCTCTCATCTCCGGCGTATTTACGTTGACGAAACAAGCGATTAGCCTTGGATTCGTCCCACGCGTGCGCGTGATCTATACGTCGATCGCGCACCGCGGCCAAATCTACGTACCTTTCGTGAACCGCCTCCTCGCCGTGATCTGCATCGGGCTCGTGATCGGCTTCCACAGTTCTGCGCGACTCGCGAATGCCTACGGTTTGGCGGTTGCGGTCACTATGGTGGTGACGTCGATCGCCTATTTCGAGGTCGTGCGCGGAAAGTTGGGATGGAGCGTACTAGCGACACTCTGCGCCAGCGTGCCGTTTATCGTCCTCGAAATGCTTTTCGTGCTGGGAAATCTGCCGAAGATATTGGAAGGCGGCTGGATTCCACTGGTCGTTAGCGGAATCGTCTTCATGATCGCAAGCACATGGCGCACCGGACGGCGGCGAATCGCGCAGAGTCAAGTCGACCAATCTCAACCAGTCGAAGACTTTCTAAGGGAAGTCAAAGGACGTCTGCGCGTTCCGTTGCACGGAACGGCCGTTTTCCTCACGCCGGATCCCGAGGGAGTTCCATTCGTTTTGCGTCACCAGTTGGCGCGCACGCATAGCATCGATGGAAGAATCGTGCTGCTGACGCTCATACCCGCCAACGATCCTTACGTACCAGAACCATCCCGGGTTGAGGTCGAATCGCTCTCCGAAGGGTTATTCCGCGTCACGGCCCGATTCGGTTTTATGGAAAAGCTCGACATCCACCGCGTCGCGCGCGATTGCGCCGCTTGGGGCCTCCACATAGGCGGAGACGATGTAACGTACTACAGCGCCGACCCGCAGATCGTGCCGATGAAATGCGACTTGTGGCATGCGTGGCGCCGGAATCTGTTCGTGTTGTTGAAGCGAAATGCTCGCTCGGTAACCGACAGTCTCGGCATACCGGCCGACGCCCATGCTAAGCTGGGCGTGGAAGTACCGATGTGATTGGGTAGGATCGTCATATGAAAAGCAAGGAGCCGTCAGCCGTCGCGGAGCTTCTGAGCGACGCGAAAGCGGTCACCAAAAAGTCAATAACCCAGCAACTTCGGTCCGCTAAGACCGTCGGCTTGCCAACGCCCGAAGGCGCAGTCACGCCACAAGAATCGGAGCCGGATTAACTACTTTCTCGCTGCGCCCTTAAGGAGACCCGACGAATTCACCGTGGACGACCGCCTCCGCGGAATCCACCCGGCGAACCTCGGAATCCACCCGGCGAACCTCGGAATCCACCAGCGTATCCGTGGAATCCGCCGGCATAGCCTCGAAAGCTGCCCTGATAGCTGCGGAAGCCGCCTTGGTAACCACGGAAAGCGCCTTGGTAACCACGGAAAGCGCCTTGGTAACCGCGGAAGCCGCGGGACGACCCGCGATATCCACTCGAGAAACCGCTGCGCGAACCGCGAAAGCCGCTCGACGATTGGTGTGACCAATGCGATCCGCTGCTAAGCGTTCCATGGCTCGCGACGTGCGCGTGACTGAAGGCAGCGTGACTGACGGCAGCGTGACCGCGTACGGTACCACTCGTTCCGTGTCTTGTCGCGGCTGCCGGCTTACCGTGATTAAATGCGACGAGGTTGTTGCTATTGGCGCGCGCGTTTGCGACGTGCCGCATCTGCGCAGGAGTCGCTCCAGAACGCCTTGCGCGCGCGGCAGAAAGTTGTCCGCTCGTTGGTTTTGCGGATATTCCGCCGTGGCCGCCGTTAAAGCTGACGCGGCTGTGGGTCACGGTGTGCCCGCTGATCGTTCCTCTATTCGAGTACACGTTATGGATGACGGTTTTATTGACGTTCGTGACGGCGACGTTGTAGTTGAAGGTGCTCCCCGACCAAAAACCGCCGACAAAGCCGGCGCCGTAGTAGCCGTAACCGTAATTGATGCCGCCATAGAACCCGACGCTGGGGCCCCAGTAACCTGCGATCCACACATATCCGGTCGGCGCGTAACTCCAGTAACCCGGCGTCCAATAAAGGCCTACGGCGGGCGCAGCTACCCACGCGCCGGGAACCCAGTAGTAGCCGTAGTTGCCGTATCCCCAATAGCCGGGGGTCCACTGATAGTTTGGTGCGGGAGCGGGCGGCTGCTCATACGTCGGAAGCGCAGGCGGGGGCATATTCACCGTTGGGCTCGCGCTCGAACTTGTATTCTCGCACGGGGTATACTGCGCGCTCGACGACAGCGGCCGCGCCGCAAGCGCAATCAGTAAAATTAGCGCTGAAATCAGTATCGTGGAAATCGATCCGTAGGCTTTCATGCGCGCCCTCCTTTGCTTCACGGACACACTTGCGATCGTTCTGCCAGTATACACCCCGTTTGTTTTGATTATTCAACGCGAGGGGTAGAAAGCGCCGGAAAGCGAGGACTTATGTACGATACGGACGACGCATTTGAATCAGAGATTTACTTCGACCGTGAACCGGCCAGCGCGGCGGTTGACCGTTTGCACGAACTCGGCTACGGTCGCGACGACATCAGCGTGATGATGGACGATAAAACGCGCGAAAAAGCATTCTCCGCCACCGTCAAGGCAAAAGGCAGCGAAGGTATGGCCGCCGGCGCCACGGTGGGAGGCGTGTTGGGCGCGATCGTTGCGGGCCTTACCGCTACGGGAAGTGTCGCCGCCATTGCCGGTACGGGTGGACTCGCGACGCCACTCGTCGTCGGCCCTTTGGCAGCGGCTTTAGCCGGGCTAGGAGCCGGCGCAGCGGGAGGCGGCATTGTTGGCGGGCTGATCGGCGTTGGGATTGGCGAGAAGCGCGCCAAGGAGTACGAGAAAGGTTTGCGTGAGGGCGGAATTCTCGTCGCAGTCCGTCCTAAAACGAAAGAACATCGGGAAAAGGTGCGCAAGGCACTCGCGTCCGGCGACACGGCCTATAGCAATGCCGACCGCGATGTGGACTACGCGGGCGAGATACGCCCCGGGCGGTCTTAAACCCGCTCTTCTCTTAGCCGAATGATCTGAGCCGTGTTGCTCGATATCGGCGGTGCCGGTAGCGGGCAATGCGGCTCAAGGTTCACGGAAGCGGCTCCCCTGGCCGCCACGGCCCTTCCTGTGATGAATCGCGTTCACTCATCTCGTCGTCACCGGGCGCATCGAGCGGCGGATTCTCTACTGGATCGATCGGCGTTGGGTCGTCGGGCGCAGGAACGGGTGCTGACACGATTCGGCCTCCTGATAACTGACTTCCCTGGTATATACCCGGATCGCACAAACGGGTCGTGCGAGGTCAGCCGTTCGGCGTGGCTTTCGGATCGGGGGCCGTTTCGAATTGCTTGTAAAAGGCATCGGTGTTCATCGGCCTGCCCAGAAACTCGCGCACTTCGGTATCGGGTTCGTACGTGCGCGCCGGCTCCAAAATTGTCCGGCGATATCGTAGACCGACGGCCGGATTTTCCAAGCCGCCGTCCTCAAACGCGGTAAACATATCTTGCGCGTAGACCAGCGCCCACAAGTAACTGTAGTAACCCGCATCGTAGCCGAAGAGATGACCGAACGACGCTTGCGGATGCGTGCCGGGGACCATCGCGAGCGGCGTATACTGCGAAGAGATTTGAGCCCACACGGCCGTCGTATCGACCTTCGGTCCGCTCGAGTGATACGTCATGTCGACCATGCCGAGCTTGATTTGGCCCGTCGTAAAGTATGCCTCGTCCACGTAACGTGCCGCCACCATTTTTGCGATCAGGTCGTCGGGCAGCGGTGCGCCGGTCGTCACGTTGGAACTGACTTGCTTGAGGATCGACGGCTGCCACATAAAGTTTTCCAGCATCTGCGAGGGCGCCTCAACGAAATCCTGACGGAATCCACCGCTGAGCGTTTCGTATGGTGCCGTCCCCAGCAACGCGGCCAAGTTGTGCCCGAATTCGTGGAAGAACGTGATAACGTCTTCGTGCGAAAGCAACGCGGGCGAACCCGGAGCAGGGCGCGGCCAGTTGCCTAAAATGGCGGTAACCGGCGGCCGGTACATTCCGTCGGGCAGCTTGCGCGCGGGCAGCAGCGGCCAGTTCGCAAAGTGCGAAAACTTTCCAGGCCGCGGATAGAGATCGAAGTACGTCGTGCCGATGAACTTGCCGCTCTTCGTGTCGAAAACGTTGTAGCTAATGACGTCCGGCGCCCATGCCTTCGGATTGGGAACTTTTACGAACGTCACACCAAGAATGTTGTGGTACAAGTTCATGATGCGGTCGACGACGACGTTGACCGGAAAGTATTGCCGTACTTCCTCGTTGTCGACGGAATATTTCGTCTTGATTAACTGATTGTTGTAATACGTGACGTCCCACGGATCGATGGTGGCATTAGCGTTCCCCGTATCCTGGGCTTTGAGCTGCGCCAACCCGGCGAGATCGCGCTTGGCCTGCGGCATAAGCTTGGCATCGAGCGAACGTTCGAACGACAATACGCGTTCCGGCGTTTTCGCCATGCGATCGGCTAACTTATACGCGGCCCACGAGTCGTATCCGAGCAAACGGGCTAGCTGATATCGAACGCGGATCGCGTTTTCCAGTACCGCGACGTTGGGCAGCGCACGATTGTTGTAGGCGACGTAGTAGGCCTTTCGCGCGGCGGCATCGTGCTCGTTTTGCAAAAACGGAGTGACCGTGCTTTCGTCCACTTTAACGGTATACGTGCCGTCCGCATTGTGGGTCATCGCCTTTACGAAACCCGGCGGCAAGCTCTGTGCTTGTTCCGCCGTGACGTTGAGCGTGGTGGCATCGTTATTGAGCGTTTCCTCCCACTTGCTGCCCAGCGCGGTCAACTTGTTGGAGAGCGCGACGAACGATTGACGCTTCGCTGCCGAGAGCCCGGCGCCCGACTGACGCGCGCTGACGAGGTAGTACTCTAAAAGCTTCTTGTCGGCATCGGTCCGCGCAGTACCGCTGCGCTGGACCTCCATCAACGCCCGATAAACGTCCGGCCGCGCGCCGAAGGCCGCGAAGTAATCGCTCTGAGCGATGTTGCAGCGATCCGAAGCGTCGCGCACGGGCTTGTCGATGGCCATATTGAAGAGGAAACCTTCAGCGACCAGGCGATCGTTCAAGTCGGATTCCGCGTTTTCGAGCGGAAGCAGCGTATTCTGGAACGTTCGCGGACCTTGGGTTGCCATGATGCGTTTGACGGCGGCATCAAACGCCGCGATCTGCGCCGTGCACGTCGATGTAATCTGCTGGGGCGTGAGGTTCCAATCTATCTGGGTCGGATGAGCCGGTTGAAGCGGCACGGCATCCGCCGCCTCCATGGGCAGCGGAACCGTCAGCGCCGTCAGCAGCGCGCAAAGAAAAAGAGCGACTCTGTGCATTATAGAGACGATCATTCACCGTGTCGTATGGAAGCCACTTGTCCCAAAGGCGCGCTGCGCCAACCTTTGAGCATTTTTTGATGCGCGGAGCGGCTATGAAATCCGTAGCCGCGTGCATTAGTTCGCGGTCTAAGAAAGGCGCGCTAGCGAAAGTACTGGAGCCGGCTCGACGTGTCGAGCTGCGCGGCTGACGAACCACATGCAAAGCAGCGTCAGAAGGGCCGCGTCGTCGAGCGCACCCAGCACCGGAACGTCGCCGAAGATGTCGACCGGAGATATAATCAGCAGCGCAAATGCCGCGGCAATCAGCTTCAAAGAGATTGGAACCCGTGCGTCGCGTAACAGCGGCACGGTTCGAAAGATCGCCGCCTTCGCGGCGAAGAGCAACCGCAAAATTTTCATCGAGGCGTATTACTCGAAACGAACGTCAGTGTTGCACCGGCCGATCGGCCGCTAACGCTCAAAAAGCATTGCCGGGCACCCTCGGAGTGCTTTTTTGGAGCAAGCTCTTGCCAGCGGGCTTCGCCTGCTTGGAAGAGAAAGTCAGTCGAGATAAGCACGCGTTGACGCCTTGGAATTGCCGGCGTCTCCACGTGCCGGGAGGCTCATGGTATGCGCTTGATTGCGTGTGTCGGACTGACCCTCATCACCGCGTGCAGCCACGCAGCGGCGCCAGCTTCCGAAGCTGCGCCCGGTCAATGGCAATCGTTCACGGGCAATTGGATCGCGACCGGGAGACGCAGCACTATCAGATTGGGCTTAGACCGGTATGCGTCGATTGCGGATCTCGAAGGCACGATGCTGCTCTCCGGCGCCAATCGGCCGGCCCGCGGATTTCGTGGTGAAGCGATCGTGTTCAACGATACTGGAGCCGGCGCAG
>JAMXLK010000071.1 GCA_024281075.1 Vulcanimicrobiia bacterium | reverse complement strand
ATGCCGATACGCCGGAAGACGCCGCAAAGGCGCGCGATCTCGGCGCGCAAGGCATCGGGCTGTGCCGCACCGAGCACATGTTCATGCAGCCCGAGCGCCTACCCATCGTGCACGAAATGATCCTCGCGGCTTCGCCGCAGGACCGCGCGGCGGCGCTGTCGCGCCTGCTGCCCTTCCAGCGTGCCGATTTCGTCGGCATTTTACGCGCGATGGAGGGATTGCCCGTTACGATTCGACTGCTCGATCCTCCGCTGCATGAGTTTCTTCCCTCACTCGAGCAGCTGCTCGTCGAGACCACGGAGCTGCGCTTGACGAAGGGCACCGATTCGACGGAGTACGGGTACAAAGAAGCGCTGCTGCGACGCGTCCAGCAGCTTCACGAACAGAATCCGATGCTCGGATTGCGCGTTTGCCGCCTCGGAATCGTCTTTCCGGAGATCTATGAGATGCAAGTCCGTGCGATCTTCGAAGCGGCTTGTGAGCTCAAACGCAATGGCGTCGACGCGCGTCCCGACGTGATGATTCCGGGCGTTGGCACGAAGGAGGAGATGCAGACGACGCGCGACGCGGTCAAACGCGTTGCCGATGCAGTTCTTGCCGAGCAGGGCGTTTCGTTGGCATACCGGATCGGCACGATGATCGAGCTGCCGCGCGCCTGCGTCGTCGCCGACGAGATTGCCGCCGCTGCGGAATTCTTCTCGTTCGGTACCAATGACCTCACGCAGACGACGTACGGCTACAGCCGCGACGACGCCGAGGCGTCGTTCATTCCGGTCTACCTCGAAAAGCGAATCCTCAAGGACGACCCGTTTCAGGTGCTCGACCGGCGCGGCGTCGGCGCACTGATGGAGCAGGGCGTCAAACTTGGCCGCGGCGCGCGCGACGGTATGAAAATCGGTATCTGCGGCGAGCATGGCGGCGAGCCGAGCAGCGTGGCATTCTGCGATCGTCTCGGACTCGACTACGTCTCGTGTTCGCCGTATCGCGTTCCGATCGCGCGATTGGCGGCCGCCCAATCCGCCATCGGCACGCTATCCTAAGAGAAGGCGGCGCAAATACTGCGGGCTTCGTGCACGTCGACCGCATCGCGGCGCACGAAGAGCTTTCGCCAATAAGCTTTGCCGCTGAGCTTTGCGATAAGGTCCGATACCACGCGCGCGTCGACGGCGCCGCTCGGACTATCCACCCAAACCGTGCTTTCCTCGCCGATGCCGAACGGCAACCGATGGATCAGCTGCGCCTGCGAATCGGCCCACACGTTTTGCGGCCCAAAACGCTCGCGCAGTGCGGCCTCGCACGCCTCGAAGAGCCGCAAGTCGCGTTCGGCGTTGAACTCAGCTGCCAGCGCATAGATCCGGATCCGATTGCGCAGCGCCCGCGCCGCCTCGCTGCGCGCGCCGTCAAGCGCGTTGAGCACGCGAAAGTCGTCCCAGGCGAGATACTCCTCAATTGGATCGAGCGCGCGCGGGTCGGGCCACAGATCGTGCAGCACGTCGTGCAGAATATGCTCGAACATCCGCGTGGTATGGTGAAAATAAACCGACGCAAACATCATGTAGCGTGCCATCACGAAGGACTCCAGCGCCACGACGCCGCGCCGGTCGATTCCCACGACGAGCCGGCCTTCGCGCTCCAATACGCGCAGCGATCCGATCAGCTGTTCGGCGTCGTATCGCCCATTGGACACTCCGGTGAAATACGCGTCGCGCAGCAAATAGTCCATGCGGTCGGCATCGAGGTTCGGTCCGCTGACGAGTTCACGCAACGCGGGGTAACGGCTCTGCGGATCGCCGGCGATCAAGCCGAGTACGTCGGCCGCGTCGACCTCGAGGTCTGAAATGCCGGCCGCGACGTCCGGCAGCGCGATGAGATCGCCCGTGCGCGCTTCGTGACGGGCTCCCAGCACCGCCTCGCACGAGTGGCTGAACGGCCCGTGCCCGATGTCGTGCAGCAAGAGCGCCGCGCGCAGGAGACGCCGCTGGTACGCGGTCGCACCGGCATCCCCAAATCGCTCGGGTGCATTGCCGACGAGCTCGTCGAAAGCACGGGTTCCCATCGCGAGCGCACCGAGCGCATGCGTGAAGCGCGAATGCTCGGCCGAGGGAAACGCGAGGTACGCGAGTCCGAGCTGACGCAGGCGTCGCAGGCGCTGCATCACGGGTAAATCGAGCAGCCGCGCTTCCGCCGTGGAAAGCTGGATGAAATGGTGAACCGGATCGAAGATTCGCTTCACTGTGCAAGCGGCTTCGCGTATCGTCGACGCGGAAACCTTCGTCCGGGCGCAGAAGTCTTGTAGCGAAGCGTGAGATACGATCAAGGCGTTTTACGCGAAATCCGAGCGCGCGTCGACATCGCCGCCCTCATCGGCAGCTACGTGCCGCTCAAGAAGCGCGGCAACGATTTGGTCGGCCTCTGTCCGTTTCACGCTGAGAAGACACCGTCGTTTCACGTCCATCCCGACCGCGGATTCTTCAAATGTTTCGGCTGCGGTGCCGGCGGCGACGCAATCACGTTCGTGCAAAAATCCGAAAATCTCGACTTCGCTGAAGCCGTGCGCGCACTGGCATCAAAAGCCGGCATCGAACTGCAGCCTGAAAACCCCCGCGCGGCACGCGTGCGCAGCGAGCGCGAAGCCATGTATGAGTCAAACCGGGTTGCCGCCGCCTATTTCGCGCGCATGCTTGCGGGCGAGCTGGGCGCGCGGGCCCGTGCTTATTGCAGCCGGCGCGGCTTTTCGAACGAAACGCTGGAACGATTCGGCTTCGGCTATGCGCCGGATTCGTGGAGCGGTCTCGTTACCGAGCTCCAGAGCAACGGAATCGATTTGACGATCGCGGCGAAGGCAGGCCTCGTCAAAGCCGGGCAGCGCGGCTACTACGATTTTTACCGGAATCGTCTCATGGTTCCCACGTACTCGACGACGGGCGAAGTGATCGCGTTCGGCGGACGCGCGCTCGGTGACGGCGAGCCGAAATATCTCAACACCAGTACCACGCCGGTTTACACTAAGGGCCATCACCTCTTTGCGCTGAACCTCGCACGTAAAGCGGTTCAGAACGACCGTACGCTTATCGTGGTCGAGGGCTACCTCGATTGCATAGCGCTCCATCAAGCCGGCTTTCAAAACGCCGTCGCGGCGCTGGGAACCTCGTTTACCGCGGAGCAAGCGGCCGAGCTTCGCAAGTACGCCGAGTACGTGTTCCTCTGCTTCGACGGTGACGCGGCCGGCAGCGCCGCTGCAACCAAAGCGATCGACGTTGCGTCTAAGGAGATCGAGCACACCGGCTCTTCCGTCCGCATCGTGCTGCTGCCGCCGGGCGACGATCCTGATAGTTTCATTAGAGGCAAAGGCTCAGCCGCGTTCCAAACGCTGCTGGATGAAGCAAAGCTTGCCCTGGAGTTCCGAATCGACGCCGAGATCGATCGGCTTCGCGCCGGGTTCGAATCGCCGTCGCGGCTCAATCAACGAGCCGAATCGCTGATTCGCCGGCTTGCACCGCGCGAGGAATGGGATCGCTGGCGCGTTTACGTCGCTGGACGTCTGCAGGTGAACGTGGATGACCTTCGGAATAGCCGGTTCCTCGCCGACAGCGCGAACTTTGCGCCGCATTCCAAAACGGCGTTCGCGCCGAGCCGCCACGTGGCGGCGTCGGTCGAGCCGCTCTCGTTCGAGCGCGAGGTGTTGAGCATTCTGCTCGAAGAGCCTGCGTTGGGCAAAGAGTACGGTGAGCGCATCGGCGCGGCGCGTTTTCGCAACGAGGTCTACCGTCGCGTTTACGAACGGATCGTCGAAGCGGCAGGCATGCTGAACTCGACCGCGGACGTCTTCGGACTCTTTGCGGAAGATCAGGGGATGCTGGATCTTCTTGCGGAGATCGGGCGCCGCGATCGGAGTTCGGCGGTGCGATACGGCGATACGGAAGAGCGCCGTGCGCACTTGCAGCGGGTTGTCGAGCGACTGCAGCTCGAAGACGAACGGCGGCGTTATCGCGAGCTCTCGGACCTCATTGACGAGCGGCTTGCTGACGGGAAAATGGTCTCCGAGGAATTGCGCGGAGAGTTCGAGGCGCTGGTCGCGAAGCTGAAGCGGTGAGCGCGAAAACGGGAAGGAGGTGAGAACACAAACGAATGGCACGTAAGAAATCTGCGGCAGCAGTCGCCGAGCCGGTTCCGGCAGTTACGCTGGAGGAGCTCAAGAAGAAGCTGGTCGCGCGCGGAAAGAGCCAAGGTTCGCTGACGTACGAAGAGATCAGCGCAGCCTTTGACGTGCTCGAGGAGATTAGTCCCGAGCAGCTCGAGGAATTTTTTGAAGAGCTCGCTGCCGCGGGCATCGAGCTTGCCGAAGAGCAGAAGGACGAAAAACCCGAGACAGAGCGCGAGGAAGAGGCCGAGGAGACGATCGCCGACGGGCTTTCGCTCGACGATCCGGTGCGCATGTACCTCAAAGAGATCGGACGCGTGCCGCTGCTCTCGATGGAGCAAGAAAAGTCGCTGGCAATGCGCATTGAAGCGGGAGAGCTCGAAGCGCGCCGCGACGGTTCGGCCGATCAACGCGTCATGGACTCGGGTGAAGAGGCAAAGCGCCAGCTGACCGAGGCAAACCTGCGTCTCGTCGTTTCGATCGCAAAGAAGTACGTCGGACGCGGGATGCTCTTTCTCGATTTGATTCAGGAGGGCAATCTGGGCTTGATTCGTGCGGTCGAAAAGTTCGACTATCGCAAGGGCTATAAGTTTTCCACCTACGCGACGTGGTGGATACGCCAGGCGATCACGCGCGCGCTGGCCGATCAGGCCCGCACCATTCGCATCCCGGTGCACATGGTGGAGACGATCAATCGGCTGATCAAAGTTTCCCGCCAGCTTTTGCAAGAGCTCGGCCGCGAGCCGACGGTTGAAGAAATTGCCGACTCGATGGGGCTGACGCCCGAAAAAGTGCGCGAGGTCATGAAGATCTCTCAAGAACCGATCTCGCTCGAAACCCCGATCGGCGAAGAAGAAGATTCTCACCTCGGCGACTTCATCGAGGATCAGGAGGCCGTTGCGCCGGCCGAGGCGGCATCGGTCATGCTGCTCAAAGAGAAGATGCAGGACGTTCTTCAGAACCTCACCGAGCGCGAACGGAAAGTGCTCGTCCTGCGCTTCGGCCTAGAAGACGGTCACCAGCGGACGCTCGAAGAAGTCGGCCAGGAGTTCGGAGTAACCCGCGAGCGCATTCGGCAGATCGAGGCCAAGGCGCTCCGAAAATTACGTCATCCGTCACGCGGCAAGGCGCTGAAGGATTATTGGAGTAACGAATAATCCGCCGAGGTCTCGAAAGCAATGTTTTTTATAAAGCTCATCGCCGTTTTGCTCGCTGCCGTTCCCACGCCGTCGCCATCGCCGCATCCGCCGAAGACGATCATCACGGTGACTTCGTCGCCATATTGCCGGTCGCTCGCGGAGCATTTCAACAATGCGCTCGTTCCCATGCTGGCGAACGATCGCACGCTCGACGGCGTCAGCGTGCAGCTGGATGATATGAACGTGATGTTGGATGGGCCCAACTACGTTCAACAGTTCTTGCACATTCGCGACACGATTGGAAAGCAAGAAACGGTTCTCAATCGGTCGCTCGCAGAAATTCAGCTAGAGATCAATCAGCTGCGGGAGGGGTCGCGCTTAAGTTCGGATCCGCAAGCTCAAACGGAGATGCACGATGCCGCGCAAGATTTGCAAGCGGCTTACGACAAGCAGCGCCAATTGGCGATCGACCTGCAGAATCTCTACATTACGCTGCTGCGCTACAACCCGAACCGGCTGCATCCCACGCTCGGCGGTTTCGACGAGCAGGACATGGTGGCGCCCAAAGCCTCACGCGACATCAAGAGCTATCTACGCTTCGACGGTCAGCGCGACATCATCGCAATCAACGAAGGCAAAGCGACCGACGTTGCCCTCACCGCCGCCGACAACTACTGCACGCCGAAGTAGCCGTGTCACCCTGAGCGTGTCGAAGGGCGACACGGCGATCACATAGAGTCTTTTTCCGCGTTTGCTGACGGAGTTACCAGCGGGTTTTTGTCGGCGAAAGCGCCGCTCGGATTCGGTTTCACCCACACGATCAAGTCCCAAATGGAGGGGAAGAGAAAGACGCGCTTGACGTCGGCGACGTTTTTGGCCTTGCCCATCTTCACCACGGTGACGGGCTGAGGATCGTCGGCATTGCCGCCGGCCGCGGAGAACGCCTTAGCGCTGGTCGCACCGTAGACTTCGGTGTTGTTGGGTCCGACGAGAATCCAATGGATGTGCTCGCGGAACGAGACCCAGCGGCCGGGGCTGACGCCCCACTGCTTGGGCGGCTCGGGCGAAGAGCTTTGCAGCACCGAAAAGTCGGCGCCGAGCAGGTTGCCGTGTACGTCGTACCAGAGCTGGCTCGGATGTTGCGGATCGGCGCTCTGCCATTGAAGATTGGCATAGCTGATCGCGCCGGTTGAGTCTTCGTTGCCGAAGCGGAAGTAGCCGGCCTTTTCGGCATCAGCCGCAGTGGGGAATCGCGTCATAAGATCTTTTTGGATCGCTTTTACAAACGCGACTTCAGAGCCCTGGGGTACCGGCGAGAGCGTCGCTTTGGGCGCCGGTGCGGCGGCGATGGCCGGAGCGCTGACTAGCGCAAGCAATGAAAATACGCACGTCAATCTCTGGAGCACGAGCAGAACCTCCCTTTCTCGGCCGCTCTTCGCGAAGGCGAGCCGGAAAGCATCGCGCTTTACGGCGAGGGCGAGGCGTCCGGCGAAGGCGACGGCGTTGGCGAGGGCGTCGTACGCGGACGCGGCGTTGCAACGGCCGGCCCGTACGGAGTCGCTAACGGCATAACCGGAAACGTTGCGTTCGGCGGTTCCGAGCTTTGGATCAGCGGTTGAGGCGTCGCGATGGCGATTGCGCCGTTGGCTCGGGCGGTAACGGTGGCTTCCGTTTTTGCGGGAAGCACCGAACCGGCGCCAAGCACGAAGTTCTTGCCGTGCCGAAAGATCTGCCAGAGCGAATAGTACGGCACGAAAATGTCGCCCGCAGTATCTTCCGCGGCGACCGTCGACTCGTGTCCGGCCGAAACGCTCGGGGAGAGACGCGATATTGGCGTGCGCAACGGCAGCATACGGCCGTCGCCGAGTTTGAGCGGCTCGAAGTAGATGTCGACAAAACCGTACGTGTCGGCGATGTCGGCAGCCGACGAATCGAGGATGCGAATTTCTACGGGAGCACCGGCCGCAGCAATCGTACGGCCGGCGATCACGATCGGGGCTTTCAGATGTGCTCGCACCAGGGAGCCGCCCTTGGAAGACTTCGACGAAATCGGATCGTCCAATACGAACAGCAGCGTCGAGTCAAACGGCAGGACGTTTCCTGGTGGCGGGGCCGACTCGCTTGGAGTCGGCTTCGGCATGGGTGTCGGAGAGACTGGATATGCTCCGGCGGTTCCCACGCCGACTGCCGCGAATGCTAAGAGTACGAGGCTCAGGCTCGTCCCGAGCCGTGAAGAAGACTTAGCTCGCGCGCTGTTTGCGGTCAGACGCGGCGCGCTTTCCCTCTTCGATGAGCTGCTTGACTTTTTGCCCACCCTTTTGTCCGATGCGTTCGTAGAAGTCCGGCCCATAGCGGTCTCGCGTGGCTTCGCCGCCTTTCTTGCCACCCTTCTTGCCGATTTGCTCGTAGAACTCATGACCGTGAGCTTGTTTCGTTGCTAGGCCGCCCTTGCGGCCGATCTCTTCGTAGAACTCGGCGCCGTACTTTTTCTTGACGGTCTCGCCGCCTTTTTGGCCGGCTTCTCTGACCGACATGCCGCCGCTACGCCGGTTCGGTTCGCTAATCATCTTGTTTCGTTTCACCCTATGTTCTGCATGCCGCTAAAAAAGGGCGGCAACCTTGGTTCTCCGTCTACTACAACGCACGGGGGGGGTCGAAAGTTTGCCCCCTAGGTTGGTGCAAGATGAGAAGCGGCCAGCTCGGTGAGGAAAGTAACCATACGGCTAGCGCATTTTCAGAAGGCTCGCTTGGTATCGACAAGGATCGTCACGGGGCCGGCGTTGACCAACTCGATCTCCATCGTAGCGCCGAAAACGCCATACGACACCGGAACGCCGGCGGCCGCGATGAGCGTTCCGGCCAGCTCGTAAAGGCGGCGCGACTCCGGTTCTTTCGCGGCGTTGACGAAAGAGGGACGCCGTCCCCGCCTGACGTCTCCGTGGAGCGTGAACTGAGAGACGAGCAGCACGCCGCCGTGCGCGTCAATCACCGATCGATTCATCAAACCGTGCTCGTCGCCAAAAATGCGTAGCCCCGTCACTTTGCCGGCCAGGGAGCGTGCGTCGTTCTCACCGTCATCGACGCCGACGCTCAAGAAAACCAGCAGCCCGGCGTCGATCTCGCCGACCGTTCGCCCTTCAACGCGAACCGCCGCGCGCGAAACCCGCTGAACGACCGCGCGCAATCTTTGCGCTCAGGACGAGAAGATCGACGAGAGCGCGAAAAACAAATTCTCTCGCCGTTCCAAAACGCGACGATAGAAATAACCGGCCCAATGCGTTCCGAACGGCACGTAGACGCGCAGCCGGTATCCTTGCGCGACGATTTCGCGCTGGACGCGCGGCCGGCAGCCGTAAAGCATTTGAAACTCAAAACGGTCGGTGCCGATGTTGCGTTGTGATACGAACTCTTTCACTGCGGCGATGAGCCGGCGATCGTGGGTCGCGATGCCGGGATAATTGCCGCGTTCGAGCAATTCCTGCGCAAGCCGCAAATAGTTCGCGCGGATCTGCGGCATGGTTTCGAATGCGATCTGCGGCGGCTCGTTGTACGCGCCTTTGCAGAGGCGAACTCGCGCGCCGAGTGCGACGGCGTCCGCAACGTCGCCGGCCGTTCGTCGCAAATACGCTTGCAGCACCGGCCCGACGTTCTTATGCCCGGCGTAAATCGCCCGAAAAACGCGCAGCGTCGCCTCGAGCACCGCGGAACCTTCCATGTCGATACGGACGAACGGATCGGGATTGCGGGCTGCGCGCTCCACGACGGCGGTCAGATTTTCCACCGCGAATCGTTCGTCGACGAGCAGGCCCATTGCGGTTAGCTTTACGGAAACGTTGGAGTTGACGCCGCTTGCCGCGATGGCATCGAGCATCTCGAGATACACGTCGCGCTGGCGCAGCGCCGCTTCCCGCTCGAGCACGTCTTCGCCGAGGAAGTCCAGTGTGGCAGACATTCCCGCCTCATTGAGGGCACGCACCGCCGCAATCGCCGAACCGACGTCCTCTCCGGCGACGAAACGCCGAGCGAGGAAGTAAAAATTTTTCTGCACGGCGCTCTGCACCGCTCTACTGTACGACGCCTCGCCGCAGAATCCAGGCAGCAGCGAGTACGATTCCGGCGAGGATGATGAAACCGTAGCACAGAGCGAGCGCTTCCCGCACGCCCGACGCGGAGAGCGCAACGTAGAGGGCGACGGGAAGCGACGTCGGGTGAAAGGCGAGGATGCTCGTCGCCCCATATTCGCCGATGGCGCGCAGCCACGCGAATGCGATGCCTGCACCGATGCTTGCGGCAGCCGCCGGCAGGGCGACACGCGCAAAGATGCGCCATTCGCTCGCTCCCAGCGTGCGCGCTGTATCGGTGTAGATCGGATCGAGCATTCCGAACGCCGCCGTTGCCGCAATCGCCACGAACGAGCCGGAGACGAAGAACTCCGCCACGGCGACGCCCAGCAGCGAGTCGGGAACCGTCAAGCCGTGCAGCGCGAGCCAGCCTCCCAACGGCGAATTCGTGCCGAGTACATAGATTAAGATAAGTCCGGACGCAACGGGGGGAAATGCAAGCGGCAGAGCCAGCAAAAAAATAGCCGCCGCGCGCAGCCGGAGCGGCAGTTGCGCGAGCCAATATCCGGCCGGCACGCCCAAAAGCGTCGCGACGAGCGTTGCACCCGCCGAAGCGATCAGCGAAACCCGCAGCGCCGCAGCGCCGCTGCTCGCAAGCGTTCCGATGGCCTCGTCGGGTCGCATTGCGACGAGCACCGCGGCTACCGGCGTCGTGAGCGTCGCGATGAGCAGCAGTGCGGCAACGGCAAAAAGTGGTCCGGGCCAGGGGCGCGTCATGCAGGAGCCTTCACCAGGCCATCGCGCAGAGCGTGCCGATGGGGCCCGTGATCCTCAAGGTATTCATCATCGCGCTCGCGCTGTCGCTCGACGTCTTTGCAGTGAGCGTCGGCGTCGGAGTGCGTCCGATTCCCGGCTATCGAAAACTGCGGATCGGACTGGCATTCGCGGCGGCGGAAGTCACGATGATCTGCTTGGGTGCGGGCCTCGGTGCGGCTGCTGGGCATTTGATCGGCGATTACGCCGGATATATCGGTTTTGCCGCTCTGGTCGGCGTCGGACTCTACATGGTCAAAGAGAGCCGGAGCGAGTTCTCCGAAACCTCGCGTCTCAATCTCGCCAGCGGGCGAGGGCTCATCCTGGCTTCGCTTTCCGTCAGCCTCGACTCATTGGGAGTCGGATTCTCGATTCTCTACATCGGCGTTCCGATGCCGGTCTCGCTCATCGTCATCGCGTGCGTTTCGCTCGGAGCGACGACGTTAGGCCTCACGGTCGGCCAAATGCTCGGACGATGGTCGGAACAGAACGCCGCATTCTACGGCGGCATCTTGCTCGCACTCACCGGCGTGCTCTTTGGGGTGCTCAAGGCACTGCGGATTGGCTGAATGAACGAGGCTGCATGCGCGTAGGATCGGCATTGCTCGAGCTGGCCCGTGGGGCAAACGCACGCTCGATCTTCGTCGTCGGCATCGGACGAGACGTCGGCAAAACGACGGCGCTGCGCGCGATCTACGACGCCGCGTACGACGCCGATACATCGATCGGCTTGGCGTCCTGCGGCATCGCGTCGAGTCGAAAGCCGCGGCTTTGGCTGAAGCCGCGAACGGTTTTCGTGACCGCGCGCGACGCATTGCCGCGAACGCCGGCGGCCGAGATCGTGCGGCTTTCGCCGTTGCGAACTGCGGGCAGCACGCTGCTCTACGCGCGCGTAGTCGCCGCCGGGCAGTACGAGCTGGCCGGACCGCCGACCGCATCGGGCGTTCGCAAAGTCGTTGACGATTTAGGCGAATTGAGCGAGTTGGCGATCATCGACGGCGCGGTTGACCGCGTTGCCGCACTCGCGGGCGCCGACGGCGCGATCGTGGTTGCCTGCGGCGCCGCCGCGGCAAAGACGATGTCCGAAGCGGTGGACGAAGTTACCTCGCTCGTCGCGCGTCTGAGCGTCGCACCGTTTGATCCGCGCGAGCCGTCAATCCAGTTCGACGGTGCGCTCACCGCCTCGTCGGCCGCCGCCTTGATTGCTGCGCGCGAGAGCCGCCAGATCGTCGTTTGCGACCCGACGCAAATTGCGCTCTCCGGCAAAGCCGCTTCGCGCGCCCTCGCGCAGCTGCGCGTGCGCTGCCGCCGTCCGCTGCGCGTCATCGCAGCAACGATTGCCTCGATGGCGCCCGACCGCAGCTTCGAGCCGCGCGCATTCGCTCGAGCCGTCGCGGACGCAACGGGCCTACCGACGTTCGACGTTTACGCGAGCACCCGAGCTGCATGAAGACCGGAGATCTGCTCGACGCCGCCACTGCGCTGGTGATCGGATTCGAGTGGCTTGACAAAGCCGTCGCTCCCGTCTCTCCGTACGGCGAACGCGCGTTTTCCCAATTGCTTCCGTTTCACGCCGGTGAAGAAGCGGCGGCGCGCGAGCGTGCGCAGCAAATCGCGGTCGCTGCGGCCGCGCTCAATGCCGAGCGGCTCGACGCCATCCGTGCGGCCCTATCGCAGCTGCCCGATGCCGCGGGCGCGGTTGCGCGCGCCTCGATGGGCGATCTGCTCGACGACCCGGAGTTTCTCGAGTTGCAGCGTTTCTGCACGACGGTCGAGCGCGTCGAGAGTTTGCTGGCACCGTGGACGCACCGCGAGCCGCTTGCGAACGAGGGCGTGCACGCGGTGGCGGCCGCGCTCGCTCCGGGCAGCCGCAACCAGCTGGGATTCTATCTCGCTGACGCATTCGACGGCGAGCTGAAGCGCGCGCGCGAGCGTTTAGAACGCGCGCGAGCCGAACTCGATTCGGCACGCGGCCGCGAACGCCAGCGCGCCGCGCACGAGCTGCGGCGTGACGAAATCACCGGCGACGAGTTCGTCGTCATGCGCGACGACGTCGCGGGCGCGTTGCCGGCTGGTATTCGCGTGCTGCGGGAATCGCCGACCTACCGCCTTTGCGCGCTGGAATACGGCGAAGCTTCGCTTGCGGCGCTGGAGCGGCGCGACGCGGCCGCAGCGCTCGCCGGCGAGGCCGAAGAACGCGTGCGCGCGCGACTCGGCGAGATCGTACGCGAACGCGCCGCCGCGCTCGACGACGCGGCTGCTGCGATCGGTAGCCTCGACGTGACGCTTGCCGCGGCGCGTTTCGCGCAACGCTACCGTTGCGTGCCCGCGACGATCGACACCGAGCGGTCGCTGGCGTTCAGCCGCGCGCGCTTCCTTCCGCTGGAGGCGGACCTCGAGGCCGCCGGACGGCGTTTCGTCCCGCTCGATCTGGAGCTTTACGATACGGCGGTGCTCACCGGGCCGAACATGGGCGGTAAAAGCGTATGCCTGCAAACCTGCGGATTCGTCGCCCTCTGCGCGGCCTTTGGTCTGCCGGTGCCGGCTGCGAGCGCGCGTACGTCGTTATTCGATCAGATCGCCTGGCTTGGATTGGGGCGCGAGGCGCAGGCCGGGGGACTGCTTTCATCGTTCGCGCGGGAAGTCTTGGACCTCAAAGCGATTCTCGCGCGCAAGGCGCCGCGGCTTTTGATTCTCGCCGACGAGTTTGCGCGAACGACGACGCCGCACGAAGGCAGAGCGCTCTTGGTCGCGCTTTTGGCGCGCCTGCGCGAACGCGGCGCTTGCGGCATGGCCGCAACCCACTTGGCCGGAATCCCGGAGGCGGCCGCCGTCCGCCATTTCGCGGTACGCGGTCTGCGCGATATCCCGGCGCAGCCGTCGAGGCCGGACGTCGCCGACGCGCTCTCGGCGCTTGCCGGCGCCATGGACTACACGATTGCGGAGGTTCGCGGCGACGAAGAGCCGCGCGCCGACGCCATTGCGCTGACGGCACTGCTGGGCATGGATGAGGCTTTCGTGGCTGCCGCGTATCACTCGTTAGCGCCATGAATCCCCTCATTATTACCTGCGCGCCGGTCGGCGCCGAAGTGCGGCCGGATCAGACGCCGTATCTGCCGTACACGCCGCAACTGCTTGGCGAAACGGCTCGGGCGATTCGCGAAGCGGGTGCGTCGATCATTCACGTGCATTGCCGCAACGACGACGGCACGAATACGCACAGCGTCGAGCGTTTTCGCGAAGCGTACGAAGCGATTCGCGCAAACAGCGATTTGATCGTTCAGTTTTCAACCGGTGGCGCGATCGGTATGACGCCCGAAGAACGCGGGGGCGTGTTGGAGCTGCGTCCCGAGATGGCGACGCTGACCTGCGGCAGCGTCAACTTCGGCGACGAGATCTTCGAGAACAGCTTTCCGATCATGCGCGCGTTGCTGAAGAAGATGAACGCGTTCGGCGTTCGTCCGGAGCTCGAAATTTTCGACAAGGGCCACATCGCCAACGCGCGCAAGCTCGCGCGCGAGCGGCTGCTGAGCTTTCCCCAACACGTCGACTTGGTGCTCGGGGTTCCGGGCGGCTTAGAGGCAACGGTTTCGAACTTGGCCGACCTCGTGGACGCCCTCCCCGAGGGCTGCACCTGGTCCGTCGCTGGAATCGGGCGGCAGCAGCTGCCGATGGCGATGACGGCGATAGCGATGGGCGGCCACGTACGCGTCGGTTTGGAGGACAATCTGCACTACAGCCGCGGCCGGTTGGCGCGGAACGAAGAACTCGTGGCGCGGGTTGCGCGCATTGCGGGCGAGGCGGCCCGCACGGTCGCCACACCCGACCAAGCGCGAAAGATTCTCGGTCTGGCATTGCCGACCGCGGGGAGAGCGGCCGTTTAACGTCCAATAACGGCGCCCACATTGTTCACTTACGTCGTACGCCGGACGCTTCAAGCGATTCCGCTGCTTCTGGCTATCTCGGTGATCCTCTACGCCATCCTGTATAACATGCCGGGTGGCCCGCTCGCGCCCTACCTCCAAAACCCGCATATCACCGCCGCCGACATCGCGCGGCTCAAGCATAATCTCGGCATGGATCAGCCGGTGCCGATTCAGTATTTCAAGTGGCTCGGCCACATTCTCGTCGGCGACATGGGATACTCGACGAGCAACTCGGAGCCGGTTTTTCAGGCGCTGATCGAACGGCTGCCGGCAACCTTGGAGCTCATGGCCGCGTCGTTGGTCATCTCGATCGGTCTCGGAGTCGCAGCCGGCATGGTTTCGGCGGTCTATCGCTATTCATTCGTCGATTATTTTATTACGACGCTCGCATTCTTCGGACAATCGATGCCGGTCTTTTGGTTCGCGCTGATGATGCAGCTCGCGTTTGCGGTACACGGCATTCCGCTACCCGGCGGCTACATGATCCAACTGCCATCGGCGGGCATTTCGAGCAGCGACACGTTCGACTTGGGCGACCGGCTCATTCATTTGATTTTGCCGGCAACCGTACTGTCACTGCTCGGTCTGGCAACGTTCAGCCGGTTCATGCGTTCGTCGCTACTCGAAGTGCTCGGAACGGACTACATGCGAACCGCGGCGGCCAAAGGACTAGCATTCCGGACTATTCTCTTCAAGCACGGGCTCAAGAACGCGCTGATTCCTGTGGTGACGATCATCGCGCTGTCGCTGCCGAGTCTCATCGGCGGCGCGATCATTACCGAGACGATTTTCGCATGGCCCGGAATGGGACGGCTTTTTTTAACGGCGCTCAACCAAAGCGATCTCGCGCTGCTGATGGGATACTTGGTTTTGATCGCTTTCCTCGTCGTCTTTTCGAATTTGTTAGCCGACGTCGTCTACGCGTGGCTCGATCCACGCGTGAAGTACGACTAAGGGAATCGCGTCGTGGCAGCATCGGTTCCCGTCGGCACGCCACTCCTCGAGGAAGAAGTCCATTTCTCGAAAGTCACGTTTTGGACGCGGCTGCGCCGGCATAAACTTGCCGTAGCCGGGCTGGTTGTGCTTGCGCTGATGGTTCTCGCCGCCGCACTTGCGAAGTGGCTTGCGCCGTTCGATCCGAACGCGATCGATAACATTCACTGGCAGGGAACGCCGCTGCCGCCGTGTTTCCAAGACTCGGCGCTGTGCGGCGGGCATCCCCTCGGAACCGATGACGTCGGTCGCGATTTGCTCTCGCGACTGCTCTTCGGCGCGCGCATTTCGCTGGCGGTCGGGCTCTTCGCCGTCATCATGGAGGTATTGATCGGAACGGTTCTCGGTGCACTTGCGGGCTATTACGGCGGCTGGGTCGACTACGCGCTCATGCGCGTTACCGACGTCTTTCTTTCCATCCCACTGCTGCCGTTGCTCCTGGTGCTGACTGCGATCGTGGCGGCAAGCTCGACGAAGGCCGCACTGAGCTTCGGCGTGATCGTCTTGATTATCGGTGCACTTTCGTGGCCGACCGTAGCCCGACTCGTGCGTGCATCGTTCTTGAGTTTGCGTGAGCGCGAATTCGCCGAAGCCGCGCGCGCGGTCGGCAACAACGACGGCCGAATTATCTTTCGCCATCTGCTGCCCAACGCGGTCGCACCGATCGTGGTCCAGGCGACGCTGGACGTCGCGAACGTCATCATCGTCGAGTCGACGCTCTCGTTCCTTGGGCTCGGTATTCAGCCCCCGACCGCATCGTGGGGCAACATGCTGTCCGACGCGCAGAGCAATCTCGAGATCGCGTGGTGGGCGGCGGTCTTTCCAGGCTTGTGCATCCTGATCACGGTGTTGGCAATCAACTACATCGGCGACGGCCTGCGCGACGCCTTAGACCCCAACATGGGGTAAGAGCCCGGCCTTCGAGCCCTCGCCCTGCCCCAAGCGCGGGCGCCGAGGCAGGGCCGTCCGGCGAGCGGTCCCGAACCGCCCGTAGCCGAAAAGGTCCAGCCCTCTGTGCGCAAGTGGCGGAATTGGTAGACGCACTAGCTTGAGGGGCTAGCGGGAGCAATCTCGTGCTGGTTCGAGTCCAGTCTTGCGCACCACGCTACGTGTCATGCTGAGCGTGTCGAAGCATGACTTGCACATTTTTGAGGGCGGACTGAGTAGAGCGACGCCGGAGTCCAGAACTTACACGCTGTGCCTTGCGCAGATTTGCTGGTGGCTTCGAAAACGAGGCCATTCTTCATTTTCGCTTACGCCGCAACGGTCGTCGAAGGGCTTTCTGGAGTACGACTGAGAAGTCCAGCGTTGGAGGTTGAGCGATAGCACCTCACACGCTGGTCGGCATCGCGTTTCTGAGCGTTCCCGTGATATTTCTTTATGGGGCGCTCATACTCAACCATAGGCCGCCATTATGGCTTCTCCGATATAGGGCATGGATCAACGACGCCGCGCCCCTCTTGCGAGCCTTTATCGGGTATGCCGTTATGATACCGATTCTCGTAGCGGCTCTTGCCGGCTTAAACCTTGCGTTTGGCTTTCGTCCGTTCGGTATCGACTATCACCGGCCATGGACGTACTTCAGCGCTCTTGTTCCCCTTGTGATCGTGGATTTTCTGGGTCGCGGCTTTGGGTCACAACTCTCTCAGCGGAAAGAGCTATACTCGGCGGTTTCGGACGATTGGCTCCTTTGGAATCCAACCCCGCGCCCGAAGATATCGGCCGACGTGCCTGAAACAAGCTCTAGTTCGAGTCCAGTCTTGCGCACCACCCTCTTATGACGTCCTTGAGCGAAGCGCCGGCGCTCGGACGTTACGACCCTGTGCTATGATGGTCTCGCCATACGAAAGGGTGCTCTTCGGAGCTACGGACGGGGCCGGCTTATGCCGGCCCCGGACTTTTTCGTGTCGCCCTTCCCTTCGACTCCGCTCAGGGCAGGCTCGCTCAGGGTGACACGAAGCGCCGCCTCTATGGCTGCGGCGTTTACTTTGCAGTACCAAGAGCAAACCAGGTGCTCAGCGTGAGCTCAGAGTCGCACCGAGCGGGGCCATGGCTTCGTGACATGCGGCCGGGGGTTCGGGTATAGTGGTCCTGGCCCGCCCGGGGCCTCGCGTTGGAGGTTGCCTGAAACAGTTCGGCGGCTCCCAGCGTAGAGCAAAGTAGCAATGGAATTTCTATCGTGTGGTTGACCCGTTTCGCAATTAGCCGCCCGGTGATCACCGCGATGGTGTTCATCGCGCTCGCCATCTTTGGCATCATCGCCTTTAAGACCATTGGACGCAGCGCCGACCCGCCGGGGACCGACTTCCCTATCGTCGTCGTCTACGCTGGGTACCCTGGCGCTTCGCCGCAAGAGATGGAACGGCTGATCGTCAAGCCGATCGAAGATCAGCTCGACGGGATCGACAACCTCGATCAGCTCAACGCGACGGCACAAGAAGGCGTCGCGACGGTAATCGTTCAGTTCAAACTCGGGACGAATCTCGACGTAGCAGCGATCAACGTCCAGAGTGCGGTTGATACAGCACGCGTCTATCTGCCGGCCGACCTCGATCCTCCGACGGTGGAGAAGAATGGCGCGTCACAGCCGCTGCTCGATCTCGCGATTAGTTCGAAGTCCCTCACGCAGACGCAGCTCGCGGACTTCGCAAACAACAAGCTGGAGCCCATCCTCAAGGCCATCCCCAATGTGCAGACGGTCGAGATCCGCGGCGCTGCCGATCGCGAGTTCCACGTCGAGCCGATTCCGGAGCGGCTGATCGGAGCGAACGCGACGCTCGGCGACGTTTTTAGCGCGATTGCGGGCAACAACGCGAACCTTCCGGGCGGCATGCTGCGCCAGCGCACGCAAGAAACGAGCGTTTCGGTCCACGCCGAAGTCAACACGGCGCAAGATCTGCTCGGAATTCCGTTGATGGTGCCGGGCAGCACCAACAAGAACATGAAGGTCGGCGACGTCGCTTACGCCTTCGACAGCCACGTCGAGCCGACGTCGGTTTCACACTTCAACGGCCAGCCGCGCATCTACGTCGAGCTCGGGCGAAATATCGCCGCTGACGAGATCACTTCAACCCAGATCGCGCGCGATCATATCAAACAAATCAACGCACAATTCCCCGAGGTGTCGCTGACCGAAATCGACGCGCCCGCCGATTACACGCAGAAGTCGCTCAACGGCGTCTGGCAGTCGCTGATCGAGGGCATCGTGCTGACGATGCTCGTGATGCTGCTCTTCCTGCACGCATGGCGTAACGCGATCGTGATCATGATCGCGATCCCGTCGTCGATTCTTGCGACGTTCGTGCTCATGAAGGTGTTCGGCTTCCACCTCGACACGATGTCGCTGATGGGACTCTCGCTGATCATCGGTATCTTGGTGGACGACTCGATCGTCGTGCTGGAAAATATCACGCGCCATCGCGATTTGGGAGAAGAACCGATCGACGCCGCGATCAACGGGCGCAGCGAGATCGGCGGCGCTGCCGTCGCCATCACCATGGTTGACGTGGTCGTCTTCCTGCCGATTGCCTTCCTGCCGGGCATCGTCGGCGCCTATCTGCGTGAGTTCGGCATCGTGATCGTCATCGCGACGCTCTTCTCGCTGCTCGTTTCCTTCACGCTTACGCCGCTGCTTGCCGCCAGGTGGAGCGTACTGAAGCGCTCGAAAGCGCGGCCGGCCTGGATGGATGCACTGGGTTCTTTGAAGGTGACGCTCGCCCTCGCCGGTGCCGCGGTCCTTGCGTACTTCATCCCATGGCCGCTTGCGGAGCTGCGTCAAGTGTTGCCGATCATGATCGGCGCGCTCCTCGTACTCAACTTCGTCGTTATACGGTACGAGCGAATTCTCACCTGGTATCGGACGAAGGGCTTGCCGTTTGCTCTCCGACACGGACTCTTCGTCGTCTGGGTCTGCGCGGTGCTCGTCATCAACTCGCTCACGCTTGCGATGGGCGCCGGGATGACGACTGTCGCGGTGAACGTATTCTTCCTTGTACTTGCGGCTTTGTGGCACGGCGTAGGATATATCGTGCGCCGCCGCAAGCTCCCGGAAAACTTAGGATATCGCTGGACGCCATCGTCGAATGGCCATTCGGGCGCTGCAGTGTGGGCGCGCCGTGGCGTCGACGCCATTAAGAACATTCCCCAAGTCCTCGTCCGCTGGTTCTACCAGACCGGACGCGGTGGAAAGCGCTTGACGCTAGCGACGTTCGGGCTCCCGATCGCGTTGTCGGTCGTGCTCGTCGCGCTCGGTCCAATCGACTTCGATTTCGTCCCGCAGGTTCAGAGCGGCGAGATTTCGATGACGGTCACGTATCCGCCGGGAACGCCCTTGCAGACGACGTCGAAGTACGTCACGGCGTTGGAAGACGGGATCATGAAGCTTGACGGCATCAAGTCGGTCAGTTCGACCGTCGGCCGTAAGCCGCAAGGCTGGGGCTCGGCCATCGGTGACAACTACGCTCGGCTCGATGCGCAGACGCTGCCCGAACGGCGGCACGATACGTACAAGATCATCGACCAGATTCGCAAGCTCAGCTATCTGGTTCCGGGCGGCGTGTTCCAGGTTTCGGGCGACAACGGCGGCGGCTCGGGAGCGACGATTTTCTACTCGCTTTCGGGTCCCGAAAGCGAGATAGCTGCGGGCGCCGAGAAGGTGGCGCAATTCCTGCGCAATACGCCGGGCAGCGTCAACGTGCAAACGAGTAATGAGGCGGCCGCGCCGCGGCTCAACGTGAACATCGATTCGCAAAAGGCCGAAGTGCTCGGGATTTCGCCTGCGACAGCGGCAAATGCGGCGCGCTTGGCAATCGATGGCGCGGTTGCGACGCGTGTGCGTGCCGAGAACGGCTTGGTGGACGTTCGCGTTCAGTTCCCCATGTCGGATCGTAAGACCGTCGATCAGCTTCAAGACGTGCGCGTCCGCGCCGAAGACGGAACGCTCGTCCCGCTGGCCGACATTGCGAACCTGCAATGGACCAAGGCGCCGTTGCAGATCAAGCGACTCAACCGCCAGCGCGTCGTCGACGTCTACGGCGACACGCTTCCGGGCTACTCGCTTGGCGCCGTAACGGGGCCACTCGAGAAGCAGCTCCACAAGCCAGGATTTCTGCCCGAGGGCGTGCATCTGACGGCGCAAGGCGACACGCAATACATGAACGAGACGATGGCCAACATGGGCATCGCGCTGGCCACCTCGTTCATGCTCGTCTACATGCTGATGGTGATCCTCTACGGGTCATTCTTCGAACCGCTGATCGTCATGTTGTGCGTGCCGCTGGCGATCATCGGTGCACTCGTCGCGCTCTCCTTGATGCACCGCATCGAGCCGAATGCCGGTCAATCGCTCAACATCATCTCGATGATCGGCATCATCATGCTCTTCGGCCTGGTTGCGAAGAACGGAATTCTCCTCGTCGACTACTCCAATACGCTCTGCCGGCGCGGTATGCGCGTGCACGACGCGGTTCTGCAGGGATCCGCCACCCGGTTCCGGCCGATTTTGATGACGACGTGCGCGATGATCTTCGGCATGCTGCCGCTCTCGCTCGGCTTCGCAGAAGGTGGCGAGTGGCGGCAAGCAATGGGCACCGTTATTATCGGCGGATTGCTCAGCTCGCTAATCTTGACGCTCTTCCTCGTGCCGATGGTCTACGCAACGTGGATGGGCTTCTTCGAGCGGTGGGCCGACCGGCGTGCCGTTACTGCCGAGCTCACGCGGTCCGGGCCTGCCGAAGTCGGCGTCGTTTGAGAACCATTAACCGTCGTTTGGGAGCGAGCAAGCGCGGGTAATGAGCCCGCATGAAAAGGCTTCTTTCGATATTTTTCGTCTTCGCCGCGTTCGCCGCTCCGAGCGTCGTTGCGGCACAATCCGTCACGGTTATCGTCAACGGTCAAACGATGAACTTCACGCAGCCGCCGATCGTGCGCGCAGGCCGCGTATTCGTGCCGCTGCGCGGTGTGTTCGAGCAGCTTGGCGCGAGCGTCGTTTATTCGAGCGGGCAGATCAATGCGACGGGCCGCGGCCGCACCGTCTCGCTCAACATCGGATCGGAACAGGCAACGGTGGACGGTCAACCTCAAACCATGGACGTTGCTCCGTTCATCGTGAGCGAGACGACGTTCGTCCCGCTTCGCTTCATTTCACAGGCGCTCGGCGCATCGGTCGACTGGAACGATTCGACGAGTACGGTTACGATCAGCGGAGGCGGTGGCGCTCCCGTGCCCATGCCGCCGCCGTCGGCCGTTCGATTCGTCACCGTGGCGCCGACCGGAACCGTTTTCAATCCCAACCAGACGATTCGATTCCAGTTCAATCGCGGCGTGCGTCCGTCCGCGCTGCGCATCCGCGTCGACGGAAATTCGGTGACGTCCGGCTTGAGCCAAAGTGGCCGCACGTTCTTCGTGGACGTTCCGTGGCCGCTAAGCCGTGGCCCGCATCACGTGCGTGTCAACGGCATGACCGACGACGGCGTCCCGTTCGACCTGTCGTGGGATTTCGTACGAGGATAAAACTGCGAGCCGCGCGCTGAATCGGCGTGCGCTCGTAACGGGAGCTGCTGCCGGTCTTGCGGCCGGCATCGCTCCCGCACTCGCTCGCGACGGATTCGTCCACGTAACGATCACGTATCGCAATACACCGCCCGACGCGACCGTCGCAGCGATTGAAAAATCCGGCGCGTCGGGAGGTGCCGTGCGCGTCGATTTCCTCGACGACGTGCAGAGCGTCGAGGCTGCACTCGAAAGTGCCGTGCGCGACCAAGGTCCGTTCGACACCCTCGTGCACGCCGTCGGCCCGCTGGTCGCCAAACGCTTTGCCCGCACGACGCTCGAAGAATATCGCGAACTTGTGGACGGCAATCTGCGCAGCGCCGTACTGGCGGCGCGCGCGACGCTTCCCGCAATGCGCGAGGGCCGCTTTGGCCGCATTGTCTTCTTCGGAATGCTCGGATCGCAAGAGACGCGTCCCTTTCGCGGCTTAGCGCTGTATCAGGCGGTCAAGAGCGCACTGGTTGCGTTCGCGCGATCGCTTGCGATCGAAGAGGCTCCATACGGCATCACCGTCAACGTCGTGTCGCCCGGGGACATCCGCGAAAAAACGCTCGCGCGCGAACATGCCGCAGCGCGCGCCGCGCGCAATCCGCGCGGCCGCGCGGGAAGCTATGAAGACGTTGCCGACGCCGTACGCTTTTTGGTCGCACCGGAGCGCGATTTTATTACCGGCACCGTAGTGGAAGTCACCGGAGGGCTTCAGACCGCACAGGACTGACTGCTCTGCGGCTCGTAAGCACCGCAGACACGATGGGCGACGATACGAACGAACATCTCCCGTTTGCGCTGCCCGGCGCACGCCCGCGATACGGGCCGGATAAAATCGTCGCGGTCGAGGAGATCGACCTTCATCTCACGCCGGATATCGATACCGAGTCGCTCGAAGGCGTCTGCTCCACGACCGTACGCGCGTTTGACGAGCCGGTCGCACGGCTCGTTCTCGATGCCGTCGATCTCGATATCGAGCGCGTTGACGGTGCCGCGCGGTTCGCGCGACGTAACGGCAAGCTGGAGCTGGAGTTCGAGCCGGCGATCGCGCCGGGCGAGCGCCGAACGTTTTCCGTCGCGTATCGTGCAGAAAAGCCGCGCCATGGGCTCTTTTTCGTGAAACCGACCGCCGACCATCCGGAAAAAATTGCGCACGTTTGGACGCAAAGCCAAGACGAATACGCGCGATATTGGTTCCCCTGTCTCGATTATCCGCACGAAAAGCAGCGCACTTCGACGACGATCGTCGTTCCGAAAGGAACGTTCGCACTTGGAAACGGAGCTCTCGTCGAACGCAAAGACAATGGCGAGACGACGACGTTTCGTTACCGGCAGGACGTGCCGCACAGCACGTACCTCGTGACGCTCGCTGCGGGCCCCTTCGTCGAAGTCGCTCAGGGGCAAGCCGGACGCAACGACGTTCCGGTTTTCTATTACGTCCTACCGGGACGCGAGCGCGACGGCGAGCGAGCGTTCTCGAAGACGCCGGCCATGATCGATTGTTTCGAAGAGCGGTTGGGAACGCCGTACCCATACGCGCGATACTCGCAAATCGCGGTCTCCGATTTTATCTTTGGCGGCATGGAAAACACGGCCGCCACCACGCAAACCGACCGCACGCTGCACGACGAGACCGCCCACTTGGATTTTTCCAGCGACCCGCTCGTGTCACACGAGCTCGCGCACCAATGGTTCGGCGACCTCCTTACGTGCCGCGATTGGTCGCACGCATGGCTCAACGAAGGATTTGCAACCTTCATGGAGGCCGTGTGGCGCGAAGCCGACCTTGGCTACGACGAGTATCTCTACGATATCTTTACGGGATTCGCGGCGTACCTCAAGGAGGACGAGCATCGGTATAGCCGCCCGATTGTATGCAACGTGTACGTCACGCCGATCGATATCTTCGATCGTCACCTCTACCAAAAGGGTGCCGCCGTGCTGCACATGCTGCGAGGCGAACTCGGCGAGAAGCGATTCTGGCGCTCCGTCGCGCGCTACGTCCGCGATAACGCACAGCGCTCGGTCGAGACGATCGACTTCGTTCGCGCCATCGAGAACGAGACCGGGCGCAACCTCCGAGGCTTCTTTAACCAGTGGGTTTTTCGCGAAGGCCATCCCAAACTCGAGATCCGTGCCACCTGGGACGCCGACCGGAACGTCGCGACGATTACGATCGACCAAAAGCAACGAATCGACGACGACCATCCTGCGTATGAATTCGATGTGGAGCTTGCAGTGGCCCCAGCGGAAGACGCATCCAAGGAGCGGCGAATTCGTGCGCACGTGGAGCGCGCGCACGAAACGATTACCGTGCCGCTGGACGTCGAGCCGAAACTCGTGCGGTTCGATCCCGGCGCCTTCTTGCTGGCGGAAGTCGGCTATGCGCTCGGTCCCGATTTCGCCGCAGCGGCGTTACGCGCGGATCCTAACGTCATCGGGCGCGTTCGCGCTGCCCGGGAGTTAGCGGCTGACGGCGGTCGCACGGCGCGCGACGCGATCGATGCGGCATTCGAGCGAGAGCCGTTCTGGGGCGTGCTCGCTGAAACGGCCCATGCGATCGGCGCAACCAAGGCGCCGTGGGCCCGGACGACGCTGATTCGCGCGCTACAGCACGAGCACCCAAAAGTCGTTCGCGCCGCAGCGGAGGCGCTGGCGAACTTTCGCGACGCCGACGCGGCCTCGGCGCTCATCGAAACCGCGAAACGTCACCCGTCGTACTTCGTGCGGCACGCGGCGCTCGCGGCACTCGGCAAAACGCGTGATGCGCGCGCCTTCGACGTGCTCGCCGCGGCGTCGAAGGAACGCACGTGGAACAGCGTCGTCGAAGCCGGTGCGATCGCGGGCCTTGCTGAGCTTGCCGATCCGCGCGCCATGCCGCTGCTGATGGAGGCGTGCGCCTTGCAGCAGGCCGAGGGACTCCGCCGCGCCGCCGTCACCGCGCTCGGCCGGATTGGAACGCTCGTCGAAGAGCAGCGCACCCGTGCTGCGGATGCGGTGGTGCAATACCTCGACGATCGATCGTTTGCAGTCGCGGTCGCTGCGATCGAAGCAACCGAAGCGCTTGGGGACGTGCGTCTGCTCGCCGAACTCGAACGCGTCGGCCAGCATGCCTTCGACGGACGTCTGCGGCGCGATGCGACCGAAGCGGCGATGCGAATACGAAAAGGTTCGAAGGTTCCGGTACAGGTCAATACCCTTAGAAACGACATCGATGAATTACGCGAACAGCAGCGTAGGTTACAGGAGAAGATCGAAACGATCGCGCGGACTTAGACGCCGCGCGATCGCGCTCGCCGTTTTCTTTGCGATAGTTGCTATTGCGCTATTCGTCACGCATGCACATTCGGCTTCGAGGCCGCTCGCTGCGGACATCGTGTCCTCCGCTCGCTCAGCTCAATTTTCCGGAGAGCAAGCTTTGAAGAACACGTCCTGTGTTGCCGGAAAATTGAGAAGCCTCTCAGCCGAACGTGCCTGTGTTCCTAACAGCGCGCCGCAACGCCCGTGGTCGAACGGCGAGCGCAATCGGCTTGCTGGGGAACTGCAAGGTGCGTTTGCGGGGGCATTAAGCGGAGCTCGGGGTTGGAGTTTAGCGGTTGTTGCGGCGGATGGGCGGACGATCTTCGACGATCGCGCGCAGAGCGCCGTCGCGCCCGCGTCCGTGCAGAAGCTCATCGTCGCGGCGACCGCGCTGGATGCTCTCGGACCGGCATATCGCTATCACACCGTCTTTGCCGCCGGTGAAGCCATACCTCAGAACGGCGCGCTTGACGGTAATTTATGGCTGATCGGTTCGGGCGATCCGTCGCTGCAGTCGGTCGATCTTCGAAATGGTATCGGGGTGCTGCAGCGCTTGGGCTTGCATCGCATCGCCGGAGGCGTCATCGTTGACGATACGACGCTGAACGGACCGGCGCTCAATCCGCACTGGGCCATCGACGATAACGGACAGGATTACGCCGCGCCTACGAGTGCGATCTCGCTCGATGGCGACACGATCGAAGAGCGAGTCGACGTCGACGGAGTCCAGCAGCGCGTCTGGATACCGATGCAGGACGTCGCGCGCTACGTCGGGCAGCGCGTGAACGAGATGCTCGTGCGCAGCGGCGTGCCGGCGCAGAAGCCCCCGGCAGTTGGAGCGGCGCCGCTCGAGAGCGTCGTGCTTTGGGATCATCGGTCGGCGCCGCTGCAGACGCTCGAAAGCCACATGCTCTACGTATCGGATAATCATTATGCGGAGCAGTTACTGCGCACCGTCGGCGAGGAATCCGGCGGCACCGCAAACGATGCGGGCGGCATCGCAGCGGAACGTCAATTTCTTGCGCGCCGAGGCATCCCGGCGCCCGACTTACGGCTCTACGACGGAAGCGGCCTTTCGCCTCAGAATCGCGTCGCGGCCGCTACGCTGGCGCGACTGCTTCACGATGAGGAGCCGGGGCTCTACCTGCTCTTGCCGCGCGGCGGCCGCGAAGGCACGTTAGAGGATTATCCGTTCACGACGGCGCTCGGAAGAGTTCGTGCCAAAAGCGGTCATCTCTCCGACGTCTCCGCGCTTGCGGGCTACGTCACAACGCCGGGCCACGGTCGCGTCGCTTTCGCTTTTCTCGTCGACGGTTCGCCGGGCGATCCCGATTCCGCGATCGTCCGCGCCGTCGATCGGCTTGCAACGTTTTGAGCGAGACGGCAGCGATGTTTGATGAAGCGCTGCTCGGGCAGCTGGTAGCCCGCGCGCTCCGCTACGGTGGCGAATTCGCCGACGTTTTCTGCGAGCGCCGGCGAACCGTCGCGTACCGGTTACAAGACGGGCGCATCCACGATGCTTCCTACGGCGTGACGTTGGGCGTCGGCATCCGGGTGGTTGCCGGCGAGTCGGCGGGCTATGCCTGCTCCGACGATCTCGAGCCGCAAGCACTGATGGAAGCGGCCGATGCCGCCTCACTCATCGCGCGTTCGTTGCCGGGCGACGCTGTTCGCGGCGTCGATCTTTCGCCGCAGCGCGCCCCGTCGTTCTACAATAGCGCCGCGGAAGAAGCAGCCGACGCCGGCCGCTACGTCTCGTTGCTCGAGACGGCGGATCGCGCGGCGCGCGCCTACGATCCGCGCGTCGTCGCGGTCAACGCGCACGTCAGCGACGAAATTCAGGAAGTGTGGATTGCGACGAGCGACGGGCGCCTGGTCCGGGACCGCCGTCCGCTCGTGACGCTGGGCGTGCAAGTCGTTGCGACCGACCAAAAAGAGCGCGGCTCCGGATACGTCGGCGACGGCGGCCGAACGTCGATCGCGTTCTTCGACCGTGAAACGCCGGAGTCGCTAGCGCACGAAGCTGCGCGCATCGCGACCGTCAACGTCTCGGCGGTTCCGGCGCCCGCCGGCGAGATGGAGATGATCGTCGGTGCGGGCGGCGGCGGCGTGCTGCTTCACGAGGCGGTCGGACACGGATTGGAGAGCGACTTCAATCGCCGCGGCACGTCGCTCTATAGCGGGCGCGTGGGCGAGCGCGTCGCCAGTGAACTGGTCACGATCTACGACGACGGCAATCTTCAGGAAGAACGCGGCACCGTGAACGTCGACGATGAGGGCGTTCCCGGACAGCATAAGGTGCTCGTACAAAACGGCGTGCTGTTGGGCTACATGCAAGACCGGCTCAACGCCCGTTTGATGGGCGTCGAATCGACCGGCAGCGGTCGGCGGCAATCATTCCGCTTCGTTCCCCAGCCGCGGATGTGCAACACGTATATGCCGGGCGGAGAGTCAAGCGTCGAGGAGATCGTCGCAACGACCCAGCGCGGCATTTATGCCAAGTCGTTTGCCGGCGGACAGGTGGAAATCGCCAAGGGTGATTTTGTCTTTATGGTCGGCGAAGGCTATCTCGTCGAAAACGGCAAGATCACAACGCCGGTTCGTAACGCGACCATAATCGGAAACGGTCCCGATGCGATGATGAAGGTGGTCGCCGTCGGCAACGATGCGCGTTTGGCGCGACGCCATTACACCTGCGGTAAGGGCGGACAATACGTACCCGTCGGCGTCGGCATGCCGACGGTAAAGATCGCGTCGATTACGGTCGGCGGAACGCAGCATGGATGAATCGCTCGCGATGAAGCTCGCGGAGCAAGCGCTCGAGCTCGCTCGCAGCGCAGGCGCACAGAGCGCGGAGGCTTCGGTCTCGATCGCGCGGCGCTTCCACGCCGAAGCGCGCGAGGATGTCGTCGCGCGCCTCGAAGGTTCTACCGGCAGGAGCCTCTTGTTGCGCGTCTTCCGCGACGGCCGCAAATCGGCGCTTTCAACGACGGATCTATCCGCGGAAGGATTGCGCGAGGCAGTGAATCGTGCGGTCGCCAACGCCGACCTCGTCGCCCCGGATGAGTATGCCGGTCTTCCGACGACCACGGCGACCGACGGCGCGGAGCTTCGGCTCACGGATCCATTTCTGGCGCGCCGCGACGGCGGCGAGAAGGTCGACGAAGCGCTCGAACTGGAGCGGCTCATTCGGGCTGCCGATGCGCGCGTTACCAACTCGAGTGGTTCGCACTATACCGATGCGGTCGCCGTCACCGCCATCGCAAACTCCACCGGATTTGCGGCCGCCTACGGTTGGACGCGCGTGGGGCGCTCCACCGGTCCGGTCGCGCTCGACGGCGAGGTCAAACGTACGGCGCAATACGGTACGGCAGCGCGGCATTTGGCCGATCTTGAAGCGCCCGCGTTGGTTGCATCGACGGCGGTGCGGCGGGCCGTCGATTTGTTCGGCGCTCGGAAACCCCCGACGATGCGCGTGCCGGTTATCTTCGATCGCGACGTCGCTGCAGCGCTGCTGGACGATCTCTTTGCCGCCGTTTCGGCGGCAAACGTCGCGGTCGCGAACTCGTGGTTGAGCGGACAGATCGGTAACCGGATCGGCAGCGACCTGGTGACCGTCGTTGACGACGGGCGCGTCCCGGGCGGATTAGGGAGCGCGCCATTCGACGGTGAGGGGGTGCCGACACGCCGCACTCCGGTCTTTGAAGGCGGCGTGCTGCAAACGTTCCTCTACGACACGTACTACGCCCGGAAGCTGGGCGCCGCGACGACCGGGAATTCGACGGGAGGCGGAATCGGGCCGAGCAACTTTTACCTCGAGCCGGGCTCGCAGACGCTCTCGGAGCTGATCGCCGCTACGCCGGTCGGCGTGCTCGTCATGGATACCATCGGCTTTGCGACCGAGCACGCTTCGGGAACTTATAGCCGGGGCGCGCGTGGTTTTTTCATCGAAGGCGGCGAACTCGCGTACCCCATCGATGAGTTCACTATTGCAGGCCGATATACCGAGATGCTCGCCGGCGTGGATGCAGTTGCCAACGATCTGCGCTTTGACGGCCCGGTCGTCTCGCCGTCCTTTCGGGTTGCCGAGATGACGGTAAGCGGAAACTAGCGACGGAACGTTTAGCGTGGTATTGATGTCCCAGCCCGCGATCAGCTTGACGATGGTGCTTCGGATCGACATGCCAAACGAGCCGGGCGCGTTCGGAACGCTCGCCAATGCAATCGGCGACGCCGGCGGCGCGATCGGCGCCGTCGACATGCACACCGTTGGCCGCACGCGCGTCGTCCGCGACGTGACGATCGGCGTTCCCTCCGAGGCCTCGGCAAACGACGTTCGACGCGCGGTCGAGACTATCGACGGCGCACGTATCATCTTCGCGGCCGATTCGACGTTCCTCGCGCACATCGGCGGCAAAATTCGCGTGGACCCGAAGATCACGATCAAAAGCCGGCAGGATCTTTCGACGGTCTACACGCCCGGCGTCGCGCGCGTTTCGATGGCAATCGCCGCCGACCCGACCAAGGCGTTTCAACTGACGGTGAAACGCAACACGGTTGCAGTCGTAACCGACGGGACCGCCGTCCTTGGTTTGGGCGATATCGGCCCGCTCGGAGCGCTGCCCGTGATGGAAGGCAAGGCGATGCTTTTTAAGCAGTTTGCCGATATCGACGCCTTCCCAATCTGTCTCGATACCAAGGACGTCGACGAAATCGTCGATACCGTGGTGCGTATCGCACCGGTCTTCGGCGGAATCAACTTGGAGGACATCTCCGCACCACGCTGCTTCGAAGTCGAATCCCGTTTGATCGAAGCGCTCGACATTCCGGTGATGCACGACGACCAGCACGGAACGGCGGTCGTCATCATGGCAGCGCTCATCAATGCTGCGCGCGTCGTCGGCAAGCGTTTGGAAGATCTCCGAGTGGTCGTCTCAGGCAGCGGCGCGGCCGGTACGGCTACCATCAAGATGCTGCTGAGCGCGGGTGTTCGCGACGTCATTCCGGTCGACCGCGTCGGTGCGCTCAATCGCACCGACCGTTACGAAAATCCGCATTGGCGCTGGCTAGCCGAGCATTGCAACCGCGACAACCGACGCGGCTCGCTGCGCGACGTGCTGGAGGGCGTGGACGTTTTCATCGGCGTGTCGGCGCCTGGAATCTTGCAAGCCGACGACATCGCTCGCATGGCACGCGATCCGATCGTTTTCGCAATGGCCAATCCCAATCCGGAGATTATGCCCGACGTCGCCGCACCGGTGGCCGCAGTGATCGCGACCGGGCGTTCTGATTTTCCGAATCAGGTGAACAATTTGCTATCCTTCCCCGGTATCTTTCGCGGCGCGCTCGACGTACGCGCGTGCCGTATCACCGAAGGGATGAAACTCGCTGCCGCATACGCGATCGCTCAGATCGTCAGCGACGACGAGCTCAACGCGGAGTACGTGATCCCCAGCGTCTTCGATACGCGCGTCGTCGATGCGGTCGCAAAAGCCGTCGCCGGGGCTGCGACGGAAGAGGGTGTCGCGCGCAAAATGCCCGCGGTAACCGAAGGAGACGGTTTCAGCGCAAACGTTTAGCGACCCCTCGACTCCGCTCGGGACATGGCTGAGGCTCGATGCGAGCGACCCGCGTCCGCTTTACGTGCAGCTCGCCGACCGGCTCGTGGAAGCAATCGAGAGCGGCGCGCTTCGTCCCGGCGATCGTCTTCCGGCAATGCGCGATTTGGCGCAATCGCTCGACTGTGCGCTCGTTACCGTATCGCAGGCGTACGAACTCTTATCGGCGCGCGGACGTGCCAACGCACGGCCGGGCAAGGGAACGTACGTATCCGAGCCTCCGCCGCAAGAAGAGCCCTTCGCACGCCGCTGGGAGCCGGACGTCGCACGATTCGCGCGCGGCGCGCGGCTCGAAGGTGTCGTCGAGCGTTTGACGCGCGCCACCGAACCGGGTGCGATTAGTTTGGCGGCGGGCCATCCGGCGCCGGAAACCTTTCCGCTACATGACTTCGCGCGCGCGTTTCATCGTACGCTGCTCGACGACTCGCCCGAGTTGATGCAGTACCGGTCCTCGACCGGCGATGCGGACTTATGCGCCAAGCTTGCCGCACTTTTGCGTGGCCGCGGATGCAACGCGTCGGCGGCCGACGTCATCGTCTGTTCGGGCGCACAACAGGCGGCCGACGTCGTCGCGACGGTTCTATTGGAGGCGCGAAGCGTCGTCGCAAGCGAGAGCCCGACCTATTGGGGCACCTTGGGCGTTTTCGACGCGCGCGGCGTGACCTACGTCGAAGTGCGCGGCGATTCCGACGGCGTGCGCTCGGACGACGTCGAGCGCGTCTTCGCGGAATACCGTCCGCGGTTGTTCTACGTGAGCCCCATCGCACAGAATCCCACCGGCGCCGTGCTGCCGGCGCGCAGAGCTAAACAAATCGTTGCGTTGGCACGGCGTTACGACGTCGTCGTGCTCGAGGATCAGACCGGCTGGCAGCTCACCTACGATGCGCCGGCGCCTCCGCCGCTCGCAGCCCACGACACCGATGGCCGCGTGATCGTCATGGAGAGCCTGTCGAAATCGATTTTCCCAGCGCTGCGTATCGGATATCTCTACGCCAAGGGCGGGATCAATGAAGCCTTGGAGGCGACGAAGATGCGCGCGGACGTCTTTACGTCGACGCTGACGCAGCGCGCGCTCTGGCGATTCATGGAGAGCCCCGCGTGCGCGCGACATTTTCGCGGTGCACGAGCGCTCTACCGCAAACGCCGCGACGCGTTCGTAGAAGCGCTCTCCGAGGTTGTGCCGTGGGCGCACGTGCGCATTCCCGGCGCCGGAGTCAGCGTTTGGCTCGGGCTGCCGCAACGCGTCTCAACGCAGGCTGCTTTCGATGCGTGCGCGCGCGAAGGAGTCCTCGTGATGCCTTCGGAGCCGTTCTATCCGACGCGAAGCGGTCCGCCGGCGTTGCGGCTCTCATTCGGCCATCTGACCGAGGCCCAAGCACGCGAAGGCATCGTGCGCTTAGGACGGGCGCTGGGAAAGCTCGTCCAAAAGGCTTAGCTGCGTGCCCTATCTGCGGTCGCAATGATGAGCGCGCGTTCCTCAACGCGAATCCGCCACGACAGCAACGCGGCGTTGAGGAATGAGAAGAGTATCGCAATTTCCACGGCACCGAACGCGAACGGAAGGATGAAAATCTCCGCGCAAACGATGACGTAGTTGGGATGGCGGAAAACCCGGTACGGTCCGCGACGCACGCGCGGCATTCCAGGAAGCGTGACGATGCGAGTCGACCAATAGGGCCCCAGTGACGCGATCGTCCAAATGCGAAACGGCTGCAGCGCCGCGTAAAGACCGATCAGCTTCCAGTTCGGAATCGTCGCCGG
>JAMXLK010000070.1 GCA_024281075.1 Vulcanimicrobiia bacterium | reverse complement strand
GCGTTCAACATCGCGCATCTTGAAACGGTCGCTCCGACCGCCGAAGCGCTGATCGGCTATCCCGTGCGCGAAATTATCCCTCTGTCATTCTTACAGGCCGCCGACGAGGTCGTCGCGATCGACGTCTCGCCGAGGCTGCTTCAAAGCCGCGTACGAGCCGGAAAAATCGTCAACGAGCAGGACATTGACCGTGCACTCAACGGCATTTTCAAAGAGAACACGCTTCATATGCTGCGCGAGCTGCTCTTACGCACCGTTGACAGTCTGACGTTGCCGGCGCGCAAAGACGGACGCGCCTCCATGGCGGCTGCATTCGTCTATCCAAACGTCGATCCGCTGCCGTATCTGACGCGCACCGATGCCATCGCACAGGCGCTCGATCTCGGCCTCGAGGTCGTGCCGGTTCGCGGCGCCGATTCGGCGTCGCTCGAACGAATCACGCGCGATCTCGGCGTTGAGATGCTGCACGAAAGCGTCGATCCCGCAAGCGCACCCGGCGATAAGCTGCGCGCATCGCTCGTGGCGCTCCCCCACGGGAAGATCGCATCGAAACTCGCCAATACGCTGTTGCCGTACGATCTCTTCATCGCCGGCACGGGCCAGACGTACCTTGGGCGCAACCCAGTGAAATCGCCGTACTCGCAGACGGCCGGTGACCGCCTGCGCGTCGGCTATGGCAAGCTTACCGTCTACATCGGCGCCGCCGCCGGCGCCGGCAAAACCTACGCGATGCTCGACCGTGCGCACCAACTTAAAGCGGACGGCATCGACGTCGTCGTGGGTTTCGTCGAGACGCACGGCCGCAAGGAAACCGCGGCGATGCTCGACGGGCTTGAGATCGTTCCGCCAAAGAGCGGCTGCGTGAACGGCATGACATACCGCGAGTTCGATCGCGATGCGTTGATCGCGCGCAAACCGCAGGTCGCACTGATCGACGAGCTCGCGCACACGAACGCGCCCGGCTCAATTGCCCCAAAACGCTTCTACGACGTGCTGGCAGTTCTGCGGGCCGGCATTGACGTCGTTACCACGCTGAACATCCAGCACCTCGAAGGTCTCAGCGACACCGTCCTGCGATTGACGGGCACCATCGTTCGCGAAACGCTGCCCGACGGAATTCTCACGCTTGCCGATGAGGTCATTTTGATCGACGTTACGCCCGAAACGCTGCGTCAGCGGCTGCGCGAGGGCAAGATTTATCCAGCGGAACGCATCGAGCCCGCGCTTGCGAACTTCTTCCGCACCGAAAATCTCTTTGCGCTACGCGAACTCGCGCTCCGTGAAGCGCTCCGTGCTCGGCACCGGGAGCGCATCGTCTCGCCATTCGAACGCATTTTGCTCGCCGTGGGTTCGCGCGAGATCGATCTGCCGATGATTTCGCGTGCCGGCCGCATCGCGGCGCGCCTCGCCATCGAGTTTGCCGTCGCTCACGTCGTTCGTCCGAAAGCCCGGGTTGATTCGTCGATCGTCGAGCGCATGAAAGCCGATGCACGCAAGACGAACGTCGAATGGATCGACGGCGTCGCCGAAGACGTTCCGAAAGCCCTGATCGACATTGCGCGCGCCCGTCCCGAGACGACGATTGCGCTCGCAGCGACGCGCCGCGCACCGCGTTGGTTCGAGCGGCCGTCCTTTCCGCGCCGATTGCTCGATGCCGGCGCACGCGAGCTCATCATCCTTGCATCGCCGGCTGCTTCCGACGCCCCCGACGCTCCGGAAGAATAACTCAAGGCGCAGCCCCGCCATTCGGCGCAGTCCCTTGTCATTCGGCGCAGTCCCTTGTCATTCGGCGCAGTCCCTTGTCATTCGGCGCAGTCCCTTGTCATTCGGCGCAGTGCCTTGTCATGCGGCGCAGCCCCGCCATTCGACGCAGTCCCTTGTCATTCGGCGCAGTCCCTTGTCATCCGGCGCAGCCTCTTGTCATCCTGAGCGGAGTCGAAGGATGACACGGGACGCCGGCGCCGCCGATGCTGATACCGACCCTCAAGTTGCGCGGCTACGGCGCTTTGAGGTTGTCGAGAGCGAGGTTCAGTTCGAGGACGTTGACGCGCGGTTCGCCCAGGAAGCCGAAGATTCGGCCTTGCACGTGTTTGGCGACGAGCGCGTTCAGGGCAGCGACGCTCATGCCGCGTGCGTTCGCAACGCGCGGCACTTCCCAATAGGCCGATTCGGGTGAAATATCCGGATCGATGCCGCTGCCGCTCGAGGTCACGAGATCCATCGGCGGAGGCCCGCTCGCGCGGGAATTCTGCCGTTCGAGCGCGTCAATCGTTGACTTCGTCGAAGCGATCAATTTCTTCGACGTCGGCCCGAAGTTCGTTCCGCCGGTCGCGGTCGGGTCGTAGCCCTTTCCGGCCGCCGACGGCCGCCCGTGGAAGTATTGCGGCTTGGTCCAAAGCTGGCCGATGATTGCCGAGCCGACCACTTTGCCTTTGACCGTAATGAGCGATCCATTGGCCTGTCGCGGGAAGAGCGCCTCGGCGACGCCGGTCATTGCCAGCGGATAGATCAGACCGAAAAAAATCACCGAGACCACCGTAACCCGCAGCGCCGTTCCCAAGTGTCGAATCACGATAACTCCTACGTAAGGTGCAGCGCTGCGAGAATGACGTCGATGAGCTTGATGCCGATGAACGGCACGATGATACCTCCGACGCCGTAGAGCATGACGTTCTCAAAGAGTACCCGATTCGCGCCCTTGGGTTCGTAACGCACGCCGCGCAAAGCCAACGGAATGAGCGCGACGATGATCAATGCGTTAAAAATAACGGCCGACAGGATCGCGCTCTGCGACGTTGACAGCCGCATAACGTTCAGCACGCTCATCGCAGGATAGGCAACCGCGAACATTGCCGGCAGAATCGCGAAGTACTTGGCGACGTCGTTGGCGATCGAAAACGTCGTCAGCGCTCCGCGTGTCATGAGGAGTTGCTTGCCGATTTCGACGATCTCGATGAGTTTCGTGGGATCTGAATCGAGATCGACCATGTTCGCCGCTTCCTTCGCGGCCTGCGTGCCGGAGTTCATCGCGACGCCGACATCGGACTGCGCGAGCGCCGGTGCATCGTTGGTGCCGTCGCCGGTCATTGCGACGAGACGCCCCGAGCTCTGCTCGCGCTTGATCAGCTCCATCTTCGTCTCGGGCGTCGCCTCGGCGAGAAAGTCGTCTACTCCGGCTTCTTTTGCAATCGTCGCCGCCGTTAACGGATTGTCTCCGGTAATCATGACCGTCCGGATGCCCATCGCTCGCAGCCGGTTGAATCGTTCGGTCATGTTCGGCTTGAGAATGTCCTTGAGATAGATCACTCCGACGATGAGCGTATTGTGCGCCAGCAGCAACGGCGTGCCGCCCCCGCGAGCGATACGCTCGATGGTTGGTGACAGTTCTTCGGACGGCGTCCCGCCGGATTCGCGAACCCACGCAAGCACCGAATCCGGGGCGCCCTTACGAATCCTCGTTCCGTCGGCAAGATCGAGGCCGCTCATCCGCGTGTACGCGCTGAACGGCACAAACGTCGCACCGTCGGGCGCTTGGCCAAGTTTATCCCGAGCGGAGTCGAGGGAGGCGCCGGCCTGCTGCGCCAGCGCCACGATGGACCGGCCCTCGGGCGTTTCGTCTGCAAGTGACGAGAGATATGCGATGCGCGCGGCATCCCGGGCGCCGATACCCGCGGCGCTTATAATTTCCACGGCCTGCCGATTACCGAGCGTAATCGTGCCCGTCTTGTCGAGCAGCAACGTGTCGACGTCGCCGGCCGCCTCGACCGCGCGCCCGCTCATGGCCAGCACGTTGCGCTGCATCACCCGGTCCATGCCGGCGATCCCGATCGCCGAGAGCAATCCGCCGATCGTGGTCGGGATGAGACAGACGAGCAGCGCGATGAGCACGGTAACGCTCTGATGGGTGCCGGCGTACACCGAATACGGTGCTAACGTCGCGACAGCGATCAGAAAGATAATCGTCAACCCGGCCAGCAAAATCGAAAGCGCGATCTCGTTAGGAGTTTTCTGCCGCTGCGCGCCTTCTACCAAGCGAATCATGCGGTCGAGGAAGCTTTCACCAGGGTTCGCGGTGACGCGCACGACGATACGGTCCGAAAGAACGCGCGTCCCGCCCGTGACGGCGCTACGGTCGCCGCCGGACTCGCGAATGACGGGCGCGGATTCACCGGTGATGGCGGACTCATCGATCGTCGCGGCACCTTCGAGCACGTCGCCGTCGGCCGGAACGATCTCGTTGGCCTCGACGACGTAGCGGTCACCCTTGCGGAGGGCCGCGCTTGGGATACGCTCTTCGCTGCCATCCTCACGCAGCACGCGGGCGTACGCATCCGATTTCGTCCGGCGTAGCGAATCGGCTTGCGCCTTGCCTCGCCCTTCCGCGACGGCCTCGGCGAAATTGGCGAAAACCACCGTGAACCAGAGCCATGCCGAGATTGCAAAATCGAAACCCGGAGAACCGCCGTGCCGCACCAAATCGCGGATGAAAAAGATCGTCGTCGCCGCCGCGCCGACCTCGACGACGAACATGACCGGGTTGCGCGCCTGCCAACGCGGATCGAGCTTTCTAAAGGAATCCCAAAATGCGCGCGTTAGGATCGGTCGATCCAAAAGCGAGCGCGCCTTCGGACGGCGCTCCAATCGCCGTTGACTCAGCATCAGAACGTTTTTCCTTGCAGCATCAAGAGGTGCTCGACGATCGGTCCCAGCGAATCCGCCGGCAAGAACGTCAAAGCGCCAACGATTACGATCACGCCGATCAGCAGCGCCACAAAAATCGGCGAACGCGTCGAAAACGTTCCCGAGCTCTCGGGAACGGCGGTCTTTCCGGCGAGAGCGCCCGCTAACGCCAGTGCCGGCACGGCAACCGCGAAGCGGCCGAACATCATATTGACGCCCGTGAGTAGATTGTAAAACACGTTCGGCCCAAGCCCTGCAAATGCCGATCCGTTATTGGCATTGGTGGACGTGAATGCGTAAAGGATCTCCGAAAATCCGTGCGGGCCCCCGTTGTTGAGCGTCGCCAATCCGGCCGGCACCACGGCCGCGATCGCGGCAGGAACTAAGCAGAGCACCGGTGTGACCAAAACCGCCAAAATCGCAAACTGCACTTCGCGCCGTTCGATTTTCTTTCCGAGATACTCAGGCGTGCGGCCCACCATCAAGCCCGCAATAAAGACGGTCAAGACGACGAAGACGATTATTCCGTAAAGACCACTGCCGACTCCGCCGAAGACGATCTCGCCGAGCTGCATGTTCAGCAGCGGTACCAGCCCGCCCAGCGCCGTGAAGGAATCGTGCATGGCGTTCACCGCGCCGCACGACGTGTCGGTCGTCACGGTCGCAAAGAGGGCGGAGCCGGCAACGCCGAAACGGCACTCTTTCCCTTCCATATTGCCGCCGGCAACGCCGAGATGGTGCACGATCGGATTCCCCGCCGCTTCCGCCCAATATGCAATTGCAAAGCCGGCGAAAAACAGCAACGTCATCGTGATGAAGATGGCCCAGCCTTGGCGCGTGTCTTTCACCATCTTGCCGTACATATACGTCAGCCCGGCACCGATCGCAAAAATCAGCAGCATCTCGACGAAATTGGTCAGCGGCGTCGGGTTCTCGTTCGGCGATGCCGAGTTCGCGTTCACGAAGCCGCCGCCGTTGGTCCCGAGCTCTTTAATGACCTCCTGCGAAGCCATCGGGCCGCCGGTAATCGACTGGGCGAAGCCCTGGATCGACGTCACGCTTTGATAGGCGTGGAAGTTTTGCGGCATCCCTTGCCACACGAGGAAGAGTCCCACGACGATGCAGACGGGCAGGAGCACGTAGAGCGAACAGCGCGTTATGTCGACCCAAAAATTACCCAGTGTTTTCGTCGACGTTCGGATCAGTCCGCGAACGACCGCAACGGCAATCGCGATGCCGACCGCCGCCGAAACGAAATTATGCCACGCGAGACCGGCCATCTGCGAGAGATAGCTCATCGCGGACTCGCCCGAGTAGAACTGCCAGTTCGTGTTCGTCGTAAAACTCACCGCAGTGTTCCACGCCAGATCGGGCGCCATATCGTCCACGTGCGCGGGATTGAACGGAAGCCATTTTTGGGTGCGCAGTAAGAGATAGAGATATACAAGCCCGATGAGGGAGAACGCCAGCATCGAAAGCGCGTAGACGTACCACGTCATCTCGTCGTCTTCGCGCACGCCGCAAACCCGGTAGATGAAGCGTTCGACGGGTGACAGCAGCGGGCTCAGCCAGGTGCGTTCGCCCTCGAAAACGCGCGCCATATACGTTCCGAGCGGCTTCGTGATGGCCAGGATGATGAGAAAGAACGCGATGGCCTGCAGCCACCCAAGCGCGGTCACTAGAACCTCTCGGGCCGAAGCATGGCAAATACGAGGTATGCGAGCGCGGCAACCGTCAGGAGCAATCCGAGCGCGTCGTCAAAAACCATCGTTAGACCTTCTCACAACCGATCACGTAAAGGTCCAATAGAACGAAACACACGATCGTCAGCAGTACGACGCCAATTTCTATTGCCACGGATTCCAGCATAGACCAGCAGCGGCTGCACCGGTATCCGTCGATCGGATCATCCGAACGGACGGTCGAACAACGTTGCCGGAGATGATAAGCTTACGGCATGCTTTTTGCCGCCGTCCTTATCGGTGCAATCGCGTCGCCCTCGCCGTCGCCGACGCCCAGCGCCCCGAGTGACCCGTGCGGGTCCATTTTGTCCATCGTCAATCGGCCGACCGTCACCACCGGCGTCTGCACGGTGCGGACCGGTCATTTCGATCTGGAAAACGGTTACACCAACACGACGAATACCGGAACCGGCGGCGGAAGCAGCACGATCTACCCGCAGTCGTTCTTGCGAATCGGAACCGCGGATCCGCACCTCGACTTCGAGTTCGGATTCCCGAGCTACGCGACGACGTCGGTCGGCGAACCGGCGATTACCGGCTCCAGCGACGTCAGCTTGGCAACAAAATACATGCTCGGGTACAGCTCGAACGCGCTGTGGGGAGTCTATGGCGCAATTACCTACCCGACCGGCAGTAAGGCTTTTAGCGCCGGCAACGCGCAGTTCACCGGCGATTTCAACTTCGGCTACACGATCAATCCTGAGTTCAGCCTTGCCGGAGGTCTGAGCTTCAACGCGCTGAGCGGAATCAATTCCGCAGGCGCGGCCCAATCGTACTTTGCCTTTATTCCAAGCCTCGAGCTCGCGGCCGCGCTCCCCGGAGGACCATCGCAAGTCGTCGCCGAGTACGCGTACTTCTCGGCCTCCGGTCCCGGCCTGCCGTCGAAGAGCCTCATCGACTTCGCCTACCAGCGCGATTTCGGCAATCACCTCCAATTCGACGTGGAGTACGGTTTCTCGCCGACGGTGATCAACGGCCAAACGCAGCACTATGTCGGTGCCGGCCTCTCCTTCATGAATTAGCGGAAAACCGGCCGTCCGCAGCTAACGGCGGTTCGGAAGTTGCTTTTCGACTGGAGGAATCTCGATGAATACTGCGTCGATTCCGGTCAATGTTGGCAATACCGGTTTCATGCTTCTTTGCGCGAGCTTGGTCATGCTCATGACTCCCGGGCTCGCGTTTTTCTACGGTGGCCTCGTCCAGCGCAAAAACGTTCTGACGATCATGATGCAGAGCTTCATGTCGCTCGGATGGACGACCGTCCTGTGGTTCGCTTTCGGGTACTCTGAAAGCTTCGGGCCAACCTGGCACGGAATTATCGGAAACCCGACGACGTATGCGTTTCTGCGCGGCGTAACCCTCCACACGATGTTCACCGGCAACGATGCCGGCATTCCGCTGGTGGTGCACATCGCCTATCAGATGATGTTCGCCATCATAACGCCCGCGCTGATAACGGGTGCCTTCGCCAATCGGGTCACCTTCAAAGCGTATTTTTGGTTTTTGACGGCGTGGCTGATCTTCGTCTACTTCCCATTCGTACACATGTTGTGGAGTCCGAACGGCATTTTGGCGAAGTGGGGCTGTCTCGACTTTGCCGGCGGAATCGTCGTCCACGCATCGGCCGGTTTCGCCGCGTTGGCGTCGGTGCTCTATGTCGGACGCCGTCACGTCATCGAGAATAAACCGCACAACGTGCCGCTTATCGCACTGGGAACGGGGTTACTCTGGTTTGGGTGGTACGGCTTTAACGCCGGGTCGGAACTGCGCGTTGATTCCGTGACGGCCTCGGCGTTTCTCAACACGGATATTGCTGCGTCGTTCGCCGCAATCACGTGGCTGCTCGTCGAGTGGGCCCGCGGGAGCCAGCCGAAATTTATCGGCTTGCTCACCGGCGCGGTGGCGGGACTCGCGACGATCACGCCATGTGCGGGCTTCGTCTCACCGACGACTGCGGTCGTTATCGGCATTGCGGCCGGCGTCGTATGCTATTTCGCCATCACGCTCAAGAACAGCATGGGATGGGATGACGCGCTCGACGTGTGGGGCGTTCACGGCGTCGGGGGATTTCTCGGCATCGTGCTTCTCGGCGTCTTTGCATCGACGCTTTGGAATCCCAATGGCGCCGACGGTTTGCTTCGCGGAAATCCGGCATTCCTTGGCAAACAGTTCGTTGCCGCCGTCGTCTGCAGCGCGTGGGCATTCGTCTTCACGTACGCGATGCTTCACTTGATCAATCTGGTAACGCGCGTCAAAGTCGACGAGGCCGCCGAGGAGAGCGGGCTCGACCTGACCCTGCACGGCGAGGAGGCCTATCCGCTTGGCGTTTGAACGGATTATCGGCTTGGGCGATGCCGGTGCCATCGATAGACGGCAACGGCCGCCCAAATAGCCTCGACGACACCGAACGGCCATGCGCCTTGTAGAAAACCATAGATCGAACCGAGACCGCATGCCGCCGCAAAGGCAAGTGTAAACCACCGGCTTCGGCTCTCTAGCGCGTACGTGACGACCATCGCGGTCACCGCTAGAAGGCCGAAGCTCGTTAACGCGTTCATCGGCTCCGCTCTTATCGTCGACCCAACGCGGCGCGCCGGACGACGGGGACGATCGTTAGGCTGGCTGCTGCTAAGGTCGCCAACGCGACCGCAAAAGTCGCGTCGATTCCCACCGCGACGACCGCGACAATCTGCCAGAGCTTCACCGCTGGTCCTTAATGCGTGTGCGTAAAATTTCCCACGCGCGCACGTTGTCGGATGCGCTCGATCGCGTTGCGCATGCCGATTACGGCTTTCGGCCGTCCCACGGCTTCGAAATAAACCGCGGGATCGATATTGAGCGTCCGCGTCTGCACCATCGAAACCGGCGATGCGCGCAAAAAGCGCTCCATCACGGCAATTTCTTCCTCATCGTCGGTGACACCGGGATGGGTCAGCAGATTCAGGCTCACCCGCAAACCTCGCGCGATCGCGAGACGAATCGACTCTAAGACGTCGCCCAGGTCGTATCCCGCCGGCCGATAGTATGCCGCGTAGACGCGTGGCCTGAACGAGTTGAGGCTGATTCGCACCGCGTCGAGTCCGGCGTCGATGCAACGCTCCAAGGCGCGCGGTTGGCTGCCGTTAGTGTTCAGATTGATCGTGCCGTTTGCCCGGCCGTGCCGAATCGCTTCGATCGCGCGCGCGATGGTGATGGAGCGCAGCAGCGGCTCGCCTTCGCAGCCTTGCCCGAAAGAGACGATGCCGTCCTCAACCCGCTCCAAATGATGAATCGCAACTGCAGCGAGCTCGGTTGCCGCCGTCTCTTCGGCAATGCGCGCTTGCGGCGACTGGATACCGGCATCCGCCTCTTGCTCCGAAATGCAGCCGATGCAGCGAGCGTTGCACGTCGGCGAGACCGGCAACGCAGCCTCGCCGCACTCGAGAAAGACGTTTTGCGCGGTGAAACATCCGTACTCCAGCGAACAGAGTGCGACCTGACGCAGGATGCGATTTGCAGGATCTCGCGCGAGGCGTCGCTCGACCGTCGCTTCGAGCTCTCCTGCCGCGAACGCGCGCGGCTGCCAAATTTCACTTTCGTCCGTTCGCATCGCGGCGACGTGCAGCCGCTCACCGACAGCACACGCAAAGGTATAACCAAAGAGGGGCAGCGGCGGTGCGTCGCGCCGCGCAGCGTACGCCGGCAGCAAAAGTCGCGTATATCCGGCCGGGAGCGCCACCGCCAACGTATTACGGCCGGCAATCGGCCCGATTGAAGTCAACGGCGTTCGGCCCGGCAGAACGTACTCGATCGTTCCCGCCGGCGCGGGAATCAGTTCGTCGGATTTGGGATCCCGGACGATGCCGCCATCGGCGAGCGGCGCGATCTCCGAATCGAACGCAATCGCACCACGGTCGTCGCACGAAGCTAGGCCGAAAGCGTTTTGCTCAACGTAACGCGGCGTCGCCAACCTTCACCTGCGTATCGAAAACGCGCACCGCCGGCCCGGTAAGATACGCCTCACCATTGCCATCCCATTCGACGATCAGACGTCCGCCCGGCACCAAAACCTCGACCGGCGAACCGGCCAGGCTACGCTGGATCGCGACTGCGGCAGACGCCACGGCGCCCGTTCCACAGGCTTGCGTGAGTCCGACGCCGCGCTCCCAGTGGCGGACGCTGATCGTGCCCGCGTTTTCTACGACGGCGACGTGGACGTTCGTTCCCGACGGAAATTGCGGGTCGTTCTGCAGTCTTCGGGCGAGCGGCTCGAGCTCAACTGCCTCCAAGTGTGCGCAAACGAATACGACGTGCGGATTCCCAAGATCGACAAAAGCCTCTGCCTTGTCGTCGACGGTGAACGGTGAGACGCGCGGCCGTCCCATGCCGACGCGTACCAAATATTCCGGTACGCGCTCTCGCACTTCCGTACGAACCACGCCCGCGCCGGTTTCAAAAGCGATGCAATCGCCTTCGCCTGCCTCGTCGAGCCAGCGTGCCGCGCAGCGCACGCCGTTTCCGCACATCTCGGCTTCGCTTCCGTCGGCATTGATGATGCGCATGCGAACGTCGGCGATACTCGACGGCTCGAGCAGGATGAGACCGTCCGCGCCGACGCCTGCGCGGCGATCGCAGACTCGTCGCGCGAACGATGCTGCATCGGCGAGCGGTTGCGATCTCGCATCGGTGACTATGAAATCGTTGCGCGCGCCGTGCATTTTGGTGAGCCGCATCACACAGCGCGCTTCGAAGACCAACCTAGCTTTTCCCGTGCTGCGGCGCGCACCGCTTGGGCAGGCAGCCAAATTGCCGAAGGCTCGCCGCGAAACCATGCGCGTTGCCGCCGGGCGTAACGCCGCGTCGCGCGCGCCAAGGACGAATGAAGCTCTGCGATCGTGCTCCACCCACGAAGATATGCGAGCGCCTGCGGATAACCGACCGCACTCGCGGCAACCGCGCCTTCCCCGATTCGTTCGGCTTCTTCGATGAGTCCATCGTCGA
>JAMXLK010000069.1 GCA_024281075.1 Vulcanimicrobiia bacterium | reverse complement strand
CTCGTCGGCAACACGATCGTGCTCCTCGCCGCCGATTCGCTCGCAACGTATATCGCCTTGACGCTGGGTATCCCGTCGGGTGCCGTCCTGTCGACGGTTATCATGGCGGCGGTCTTCCTGCTCTTTGGTGAGATCGTGCCGAAAACGGTCGCCACCGGCGACAGCGAGCGCTGGGCGCTCAAGCTGGCGCTTCCGATGCGTTACGCGTCGTACGTGCTGACGCCCATCGCGAAGTCCTTCCAGGTCGTGACGGACTTGATTCTTTCGTTGTTCGGGATGAAGAACGCGCATCGTCCGTACGTGACCGAAGAGGATATTCGTACGCTGGTCAACGTCGGCGCCGAGCAGCGCGTCATCGAAGAGCAAGAGCGCGAGATGATACACTCCGTCATGGAATTCGGTGACACGATCGTGCGCGAGGTGATGAAGCCGCGCCCCGAAATGGTTGCGGTCTCGATCGAAGATTCGCCGCGGCGCGCGCTCGACGTCGTCATCGCGGAAGGCTATTCGAAGCTGCCGGTTTATCAGGAATCGAAGGACGACATTGTCGGCGTCATCCACGACCGCGAGCTCTTGGTCGCGCTCGCGAACGGGTCGCTCGCGCGCACGACCGTGCGCGACGTTATGCGTACGGCCGTGCACGTTCCGGAGACGAAGAAGATCGCGGATCTGCTGAGGGAGATGCAGCGCGATAAATTCTCGCTTGCGATCGTGGTGGACGAATACGGCGGCACGGCCGGGCTCGTCACGATGGAGGATTTGCTCGAGGAAATCGTCGGCGAGATACGCGACGAGCACGACGTGGACGAGCAAGAGTCGATTTCGGTGGTTTCGGAGCGTGAAGCAGTCGTCGAGGCCGGCACCAATATCGAGGATGTCAACGCGCGCTTAGGTACCGTACTGCCGACTGAAGACTTCGAAACGATTGGCGGTTACACGGTCGGCCTCTTCGGGCGCCTTCCCAAGGAAGGCGAGGAGGTCGAAGGCGCCGATCACATCCGATTGCGCGTCGATCGCACGCGCGGTCGCCGCATTCTCACCGTCCGAATCTATACCAACGGCAGTATCAACCGAGAGCAGGAATCGGAGGACGCTGACGCAGCCGCGCGCCTATAAGACGCGAGGCGTAATTCTCCGCGGGCGGCAGCTCGGTGAGGCCGATCGCATCTTCACGCTCTTTACGCTCGAACGCGGCAAGCTCGACGCAGTCGCCAAAGGGGTTCGCCGTTCGCGCAGTCATTTCGCGGGCCGTTTGGAGTTCGCAAACGAGTGCGACTTCATGATGCATCGCGGCCGCTCGCTCGAGGTGATCGTTTCGGCCGAAATCCGCGTCGCTGCGTGGGCGCAGCTCGTCGAGCCGGGGCGGTATGCAGTCGCGTCGGTGCTGGCTGAGTTGATTGACGCTTTTTGCGAACCGGATCTCGCGCTGCCCGAGGTTTACGAGCTCCTCACCGGAGCGATTGCTGCCACCGCGGGCACACCTTCTCCGCGCGATTTACTGCCGCGTTTTTCGTTGCGTTTGCTCGAGATGCTTGGGCTCGCGCCGCCGCTGGAAAGCTGCGTGCACTGCGGGCGTCCGCTGCCGGCCGGCTCGGCGTGGCTCGATGCCGAATCGGGCGGCTTGGTGGATTGCGGCTGTAAAGAGCGTTGGCGCGACTTACCAGAGCTCGACGAGCGCGATTTGGAGAACCTCCGCGCACTCGCGCGGCCGAAGCGCGAGCGCGCCGCACTGCGTGCAACGCCGGCAGCGGCAGCCGCGATCGACGAGCTCGTGGCGCATCACCTCGGGAAACGACCGAAAGCGATGGCGCAGCTGGGCACGCTCGGAGCCTGACCGTTGTTAATGGCGCTCGACGTCGGAAGTAAACGCATCGGCATCGCGGTAGCCGATCCGAGCGGAACGTTTGCGTTGCCGCTTGGGACCATCACGCGCAGCAACCGGCGCGGCGACCTCTCGGCGCTCGGATCGTACTTCGAATCTTATGGCGTGGACGAGCTCGTCGTCGGCGATCCGCTGACCCTGCGCGGCGAACGCGGCATCGCAGCGCAAGCGATGGACGAGTTCGTCGAGACGCTGCGCGACATCTTCGCCGGTACGATTCATCGCGTTGACGAGCGGATGACGACCGCACAGGCGACGAAAAGCCTCATCGCCGCCGACGTTTCCCGGCGCAAGCGGCGCAACGTCGTCGACGCGATGGCCGCGGCGTTGATTCTTGAGTCGTTTCTTGCGCGCCGGCGCAACACGGCACAGCGCTAACCGCCTGCCTCGTGAGAGTTTTGCGGACCCTCGTCGTCGCGGCGATCGCGCTCTTCTTCATCGTCGGTGGTATCGCCGGATTGATTCTCTATGCGGTCTTCGGCGATCGGTCGCACCCGCAGGCGGCGACGCAAGTAATAGTTCCGCGCGGATCGACGTTTGCGCAGGTCGCGTATGCGCTTGCGGACGCGGGCGTGATCTCGAACGTGACGACGTTTCGCCTGCTGGCCCGTTTGCGTGGCGAAGAGTCCGCGGTGCGGGCAGGCGAATATCGCTTTCCGCCGCATCTGGCCGAGAGCGACGTGCTTCGCGCGCTCGTGACCGGCGGTGCGCAGGTCGCCACGTGGGTGACGATACCGGAAGGTTACACCGCGGCGCAGATCGCGCAACGCTTGGAGCGCGACGGCGTCGGAGCGGCACCGGCTTTTCTGAACGACTTTATGGGTCGCGGCATCGTCGTTGGGGGCGTGCGAACGAAAACGCTCGAGGGATTTCTCTTTCCGAGCACTTATTTGATGCCGCTCGGCGCCACGCCGCAGCAAGCCGCCGCGCCGATGCTTGCCGAGTTTTTCAAGGAGCTGCCACGCGATGCCGCGGCGCGCGCGCGCGCCTTACACGTCACGGTGCCGCAGGCGGTTACGGTCGCATCCCTGGTCGAACGGGAGGCGAAGAGCGAAGGCGACCGTCCGAAAATCGCGGAGGTCATCTATAATCGTTTGCGGTTGAGAATGCCGCTGCAGGTCGACGCGACGATCGAGTACGCCCTGCCTGAGCATAAGGCGCAGCTATCGTTTGCAGATTTGAAGATTGACTCGCCGTATAACAGCTACGTGCACGTTGGGCTTCCGCCCACCCCGATTGCGAATCCCGGCCTCCTCTCGCTGGAGGCGGCGCTCCGTCCGTCGAAGGGCGATGACCTCTATTACGTCTACTGCGGGAATGGTGCGCACGTCTTTGCCAGGACGCTGGCGGAGCACCAGGCCAACGTGGCGCGCTGTCTGCACTAGCGGCGCCGCCGAAAGGGAGAGTTTCAATGGCGAATTCAAACGGCGAAAGCGATAAGCCTCGTGGACCACTCGAGCTGAGCGAGACGCTCACCATCGAGACGAACGAGGGAACGATGCTGGCCTTTGAAGTCGTCGGCATCCTTCAAGACGCCGAAGAGGGCGCATCGTATGCAGTTCTGCATCACGAAGACGAAGGCGAAGATGAGTTCATCGTCACCGATCTCGACGGAAATATGCTCGAGGACGACGGACTCGCGCAGCAGATTCTCGACGACTTCTTGGCTTTTGCCGACGATGACGAAGGCCGCGTCGCGCGCAACGGAGAGACGAGCTGATTCGAGTCCTCTTTCTTTCCGCAAGGGTCGGCGTCGGTCACGTTTCCGCCGCGAACGCGGTTGCTGCCGCGCTGCGGAAGATCGACCCCGCCGCGCAGACGCCGGTCGTGGATTCGTACGACTACGCAGCGCTCGTCGTTTCGCGGGTCGTCTCCGACGGCTATCTGCAAATGGTCAAGACCATCCCACAGCTCTATCGATATATCTACAACCGCGCCGAACGCGCCACCGAAGTCGGACGATTTCGAACCTGGGCCCATCAGTTTACCGCCGGAAACTTACGCCCGCTTATGCTGGAGATGCGCCCGGACGTCGTCGTTTGCACGCATGCATTCCCGTGCGGTGCGATGGCGGAATACAAAGCGTTATTTCCGGACGCGCCGCCGGTCGTTGCAATCGTCACCGATTTTGCAGTGCACGGATTTTGGATCCACGAGCGCGTCGATCGCTACGTCGTCGCGACGGAAGCAATGCGCGACGCGATCGTCGCGCGAGGCGTTGAAAAAGGGGCGATCGCGGTTACCGGAATTCCGGTACGGTGTGAGTTTGCGTTCTGTTCCGAGTCGCGAAGCGCTCTGCGCGAGCGGCTGAATCTGCCGCAAGACCGGCGGATCGTGCTGCTGATGGGCGGCGGATTGGGAATTGCGCCGATCGAGGCGATGCTCGCCGCACTACGGCCCGTGCGGGCGCCGTTGGCGGCCGTCGTGATTGCGGGCCGAAACACCCGCGCGGCGCGTCGGCTCACCGAGGCCGCCGAAAGGCTCGATTTTCCCGTGCGGGCACTGGGGTTCGTCGACAACGTTTACGACTACATGCACGCGGCCGACGTGCTCGTGACCAAACCCGGCGGCCTCACGAGCTCCGAAGCGCTGGTCGCTGCGCTCCCCATGGTGTTGTGCCGGCCGTTGCCGGGGCAAGAAGAGCGTAACGCGCGCGTTTTGGTCGAATCCGGTGCAGCCATTCGATCGCGCAGCCTCGAGGAACTTCCGAATATAGTTGAAACGCTGCTCTGTGATTCGAAACGCCGCGAGGACGCAGTTGCTGCGGCGCGGCGTATCGGACGCCCGAACGCAGCTGCCGAGGCGGCAGAGATGATTGCGGGTATGGTCGAGTTAGGAAAGGAGGTCGTCGCGTGATTCTACCGTCATCGCGAACTTACGCCGGCTGGCTAGCCGTCGTGCGTGTCCTCACGGGCGTCATTTGGCTCATTCACGCCGTGCCGAAGTTTCTCCACCCGGAGACGTTTTTGCCGCCGAGCGGTTTTTTTGCAGACTTTGTGCAGAAAGGCATCGCGTCGACGACCGGACCCTATCACGATTTCTTACTGAACGTCGTTGCACCCAACGCGATCGTCATTGCGAATCTCGTTCGTTTCGGTGAACTGCTCGTCGGAATCTCGCTCGTGCTCGGCTTATTTTCGCGGCTCGGCGGATTCTTCGGAATCGTGCTTCCGTTGAACTACATGGCGGGGCGCGGCGCGCTCGTGACGCTCAACGGATGGGGAACGCTCGATGCAGCGCTCGCATTGCTCTCGGCGATCAGCCTCGTGCTCCCAACCGGCCGCATCGCGGGCTTCGATGGTTTGCGTACGCCGCGACCGCCGCCGCGTCCGAAGGTCATCGCGGAGGTCGTCCCCGAGCGCCCGCTCGACCGTCCCAGCGCACCTCCGTAAGGCTTCGTGTCACCCTGACCCTTCGACACTGCTCAGGGCGAAGGGCGACAAGAAGCTCCTATAGTATAGTCGGGTGCCCTGTGGAGAGATGGCCGAGCGGCTGAAGGCGGCGGTTTGCTAAACCGTTATACGATGTAAAGTCGTATCGAGGGTTCGAATCCCTCTCTCTCCGGATCGTTCGTGCGGGAGAATCTTCATGCGAATTTTGACGCCTCAGTGCGTCCTCGTCGTTTGCGCTGCGATTGTCGGCCTAGCCGCCTGCAACTCGAGCTCGTCGTCGTTCGTCAACGGCGCCTCTAGTTTTCAGCCGGCGACGGTCAGTTCGCCGAGTCCGATTCAACACGTCGTGATCGTGGTTCAAGAGAATCGCACGTTCAACGATTTCTTTGCTACCTATCCCGGTGCGGACGGAACGATCGTTGCGCAAGCCGAGCCGAACCCAAACTGCAGTCCGCCGATCCAGTACGAGCAGACGGTCTATCTCACCAAGCAGCCGTTGCAGCTCAGCAAGGATCTCGATCATAAGTTCAGCGGTTACTTCACCGCGTGGGACGGCGGCAAACTCGACGGCTTCGACAAGGTTCCGAACGGCAAGGGCATTCCGGAGTGCCTCTATCCATACCAGTACACCGATCCCGCCGACATCCAGCCCTATTGGTCGATGGCGCAGCAATATACGCTCGCCGAGCACATGTTCACGACCCAAGGCAGCGACAGCTTTACGGCCCATCAGGACCTGATCCGTGGCGGCACGCTCGTCTCGACGGGCAAATCCATCGTGGACCTTCCGAGCTGTTCGGGGCCGAAATGCAAGTGGGGATGCGATGCGCCGGCTGGAACGCACACGTCACTGATTACGCAGAACGACAACTACATCAAGTTTCGCGCCAAAGGCCCCTACCCGTGCTCGAAAAACTTCAAGCTGAGCTATCCCACGCTCCGAGACTTGCTCGATGCAAAGTCGATCACGTGGAAATATTACGTGCCGCCGATGAGCCAGATCAACGGGAAGCTCTTCAACGCATTCGACGCCATCGCGGCGGTCCGTTACGGATCGGAATGGTCGACGAACATCTCATCGCCGGAGACCAACGTCATCACCGATGCGCAGTACGGGACGCTTCCCGAAGTCTCGTGGGTCATTCCCGACGCCGCCAACTCCGATCATCCCGGCGAGGGCCAAGATAACGGTCCGTCGTGGGTCGCAAGCGTCGTCAATGCCATCGGTGAGAGCTCGTATTGGAATTCGACGGCCATCATCGTCGTGTGGGACGACTGGGGAGGCCTCTTCGATAATCAGGGACTGCTCGACCCGAAGAAGTACGGTTACGGCGGGCTCGGTTTGCGCGTTCCGGCGATCGTGATCTCACCGTATGCGAAAGCCGGCTACATTTCAACGACGCAATACGAGTTCGGAAGCATCCTCAAATACGTCGAGCAGAACTGGAACCTTGGATCGCTCGGGACGACGGATCAGCGCGCCAACAGCATCATTGACTGCTTCAACTACAGTCAGTCACCAATCCCGTTTCAGCCAATCCAAGCCAGTCGCGACGTTCAGTATTTTCTGCACGAAAAGCATTCGAATCGGGGCCCGGATAGCGACTGAGGGATCCCCTCGTCGAGAAGGGAAGGTGCGCGAACCAGGCCAAAAAGCAAGGCCGGCGCGCGGTCGTAGCTCAATTGGATAGAGCAACAGGCTACGAACTTGTAGGCTGGGGGTTCGAGTCCCTCCGACCGCGATTCTTGTTGCGCTGCTTCCCGGCGCCCGCCCGCAACGGTTGTCGTTGGCGCCGGGGTCTTGATATACTGCGTTGTCGAACGACTCATGTGTCCGGCTCGGTAGCTCAGTGGTAGAGCAGGGGACTCATAAGCCCTTGGCCGTAGGTTCAAGTCCTACCCGAGCCAAAACGAAAAAGGCTAGGTAAATTTTTAAATGTCGACTATTCCGTGCGATTTCTGTCCTCATCCGGTCGATCGCAATCAAATGGAAGAGATCGAGATCTCTCACTACGTCCCGGACAGCGGCGGTGAAGATCTCGCCTACGCTCGGACGTATTTCTTTGGACATCCGGATTGCGTACGAAAGTTCTATCGCACGCTGGTCGATCACAAGCTCGACCTGTTCAAGCACATTCCGAGCGCAGGCTCGCCGCCGGACGCGACGCGCTGATCCCATTTCGTGCGCCCGTAGCGTAGCTGGATAACGCACAGCCCTCCGAAGGCTGGGATCGGGGGTTCGAATCCCTCCGGGCGCGCCAACCATTGCCCACATGACGACTGACGAAATGTATCTTCGCCGCGCGATGGAGCTGGCGGCCGACGCGGAGCGAGCCGGCGACGTACCGATCGGGGCGGTGCTCGTCGACGGCGATCTCGTCTTGGTAGCAAAGAACGAAAAAGAGCTGCGCCGCGACGCGACGGCGCACGCGGAGATTCTGCTTTTGCGCGAGGCGGCGCGCCGATCCGGCGCATGGCGTCTCTCCGATGCGACGCTGTACGTGACCAAAGAACCGTGCGTCATGTGCGCAGGTGCGATTGTCGCCGCGCGTCTCAAACGCGTGGTATACGGCGCCAAAGATCCCAAGGGCGGTGCCGACGGCAGCGTCTTCGACGTCTTACGCTCTCCGAAAACGAATCATCGGCTGGAGGTAACCGGTGGCGTCCTGGAACGCGAAACCGCCGAGCAGCTGCAGCGGTTCTTCGCTGTCCGCCGCTCCGCGGCTCAATGAGTTCGAAGTGACGTACTATATGGCGGAGAGGGTGAGATTCGAACTCACGGAACGCTCAACACGTTCGCCCGCTTTCGAGGCGGGTGCCTTCAACCACTCGACCACCTCTCCGCCGCCCATTTTGGTTTGACGCGGCCGTTTATCCCTTCTTGACCCCGTCGCCATTAGGCGGCGCGCGGTAGTTTGATGATGAAGCGCGAGCCGCTGGGACTGCTGTCGAGCGTAACCGTCCCTTGCGCGCGCTCGACCGCGCGTTTGACGATTGCGAGGCCCAGTCCCGAACCCGGCACGTCGCGCTGCGTGCCGCGATAGAAGCGATCGAAAACCCGCGACGCGTCGGTCGACGGTATGCCCGGACCCTGATCGGCAACTTCAATCACCGCCGTCGAGTCTTGTGCGGTGACGCGCACCGCGATGTTGCCGATGCTATACTTCACCGCGTTGTCGGCGAGATTCGTCACGACGTATCCCAGCTCGGTCGGATCGATCGCGGCGAGAATCCCGGATTGCGTCGACACGTCGAAGCGGCGTTCCGGATTCGCGTCGGCGATCGGCGCAACCAAATCGGCAACGAGCGTTCCGACGTCAATGGGCGCGGCCTTACCACCCGCTTCCGGGTTCTCCCAGCGCTCGAGCAAGATCAGCTTATCGATGAGCGACCCCATGATGCGGCTCTGATCGTTCATCGTATCCAAAATGTGCTCGCGGTCGGTGGGACTTTCGAAGCCTCCGCGCCGCAGGATCGCAATGAAACCTTGCACGACGGTGAGCGGCGTTCGCAACTGATGCCCGGCATCGGCAATGAACTGGCGCATCGATGCGTTCGCGCGATCGCGCGCAGCAAAGGCGCGCTCCATTTGCTCGATAGCGCCGTTATACGCTACGGCCAGCGTTCCGAGCTCTTGCCGCTCGTCGGCGGCAATAAGCTGTGGCGTAAGGTCGCCGGATGCAAAGCGGTGCAGTGCCGTGGTCACGTCGTCGAGGGGACGCAACGCCTGGCGGGTCAGCGCGCGAGCGATGAGCACCCCGCAGACGATCGCGACGATCAGCGCCATGGCAAGCGGTATCACGTACGACCGTACCGTCGAAACGAGCGTCGCGTCGTTCGCGCGGACGATGATATAGACGTCACCGACGTGACCGTAGAGGCGCGGCACGCCGTAGGCCGTCGCGAGACCGAGAATGACGCGCGCAAGCGGCCCGGAAGGCTGCGGATCGCCGGAGAGATCGCCGCGACTGCGCACCGTGAGAACGGTCCGCGGGTCCGCGCGGTGCAGCCGGAAAACCGTGACGCGTGCCTCCGCGTCGAGGAAGATGATCTCCGTCCCGCTGCCCAGGAAGAGCGATGCGGCAAACGCGCCGGCGGTGCGCGCATCCGGCGGCGGATTTCGCGCGAGCGTTTCCGTGAGCTGATTCATCGTGCCGGCCAGCTCGTTGTTGAGCGTGCGGATGTACACGCCGAATCCCAGTAATGCGCCGGCTAAGAGCAGAGCGACGAGCAGGAGTGAGATTTCGACCGCGGCGAGCGTCCGAATGCGCCGTGCGAGCCGGCTGCTCATGCGGGCGTCGCCTTGAGCGTGTATCCGACGCCGCGCAGCGTTTGAATCAGTTTGATGCGCTCGCCGCTGTCAATCTTCGCACGCAAGAACGATACGAACGTTTCGACGGTGTTCGGGATGACGTCGCGATCGACGCCCCACACGAGGTCCAGCAGCTGCGAACGCGTCAGTACTTGCTCGGCGTGCTCGGCAAAGACGCGCAGCAAATCGAACTCCCGCGGCGAGAGCTCGATGCGCCGGTTCCCTCGAAACGCGGTGCGCATGTAGGCGTTGATCGTCAGGTCCCCATAGGTCAACGTCTCGTGCTGTTCGATTCGCGGGCGGCGTAGAAGGGTGCGCAACCGCGCGACGAGCTCCTCGAGATCGAAGGGCTTACCAACGTAGTCGTCGGCACCCGCAGAGAATCCGGCGAGCTTTTCATCCAGCTCCGTACGCGCGGTCAGCATAACGACCGGGGCCGTCGTCAGGCTACGAATTTCCGGCAAGAGCGTGAGGCCGTCGCGTCCGGGCAGCATCACGTCGAGCACGATGACGTCCGGCAACCAGTCTTGGAGCACCGGGAAGGCGGCCGAGCCGTCGGCGACCGTCCGAACGGAAAATCCGGCCTGCCCAAGGCCATACGCAAGCAACTCGCGGAGGCCGCGCTCGTCGTCGACGACGAGGACACGCGCAGGGTGCTGCGACCCGGGAGCGGTTCTCAGACTCACTCCAGGATTCGAAAGCTGGGCATTGGCTACAATCTGCTCAGTCATGGAACGCAGGGGTGCCCTTTCGGCCGGATTCTTCGTAGCTTTTTTCGCCGTCGTCGCCGTCACCGGCTGCGGCGGCCGAAAAGGGCCGCCGCAGCAGCCCGCGCCGTTCGTCGAAACCGCCGTCGCCAGCTTCGGCTCGATTCAGCCCGCGCGCCAACTGGCCGGCGTCATCGCGCCGTATCAAAACGTCGCCGTCCAAAGCACGCTCGCGGAGCCTGCCGCCGCCGTGTACGTTCGCGAGGGCGATACCGTCCATGCGGGGCAGCTGCTCGCGCAGCTCGATACGTCCGACCTGCAAGCGCAGCTTCAATCCGATCTGGCAACGGCGAACAGTAACCATGCCAACACAACCCACACAGTTTACCAAGGATCGCTCAACATCCAGCAAGGTCTCTCGACGCTGCGTTCGAGTGAGGCGGCCGTGCGGCAGGCGGAGCAGACGCTTTCAAACGATCAACACAACCTGGCGCGGGATCAGAACTTGCTGACGCAGGGTTACATCTCGCAGCAGGCGGTCGACGCGCAGGCGACGCTGGTCAAAAACGATCAGCAAGGGCTAAACACCGCCAACGCCAACCTCGCGACCGCGCGCTCTACCGTTTCGGCGAACGGCTCGCTCTCCGGCCCCGGCCTTCAATCGGCCGCGGTACAGCAGTCCGCGGCCCAAGAACAAGTCGCTCAGGCACAAGCGCAGCAAGTTCGGGTTCAAATTGGTAAGGCCGCCATCGTATCGCCGATCGACGGCGTCGTCGTGAATCGCAACATCAATCCCGGCGAGTATCCCGGCAACCGGCAAATTTTCACCTTGCAACAGGTCGACCCGATCTACGCGGTGCTTCACGCGTCGAGCGAAGAGATCGCGCGCATGAGCAACGGTGCGCCGGCAACGATTGCCGCCGCCGACGTCAACGGCAATGCGAAGTTTTACGGCCACGTAGCGGGAGTGCTCAACCAAATCAATCCCGGCTCGACCGATTTTCAAGTGAAGGTGCTGCTTGCCAATCCCGGACGGCGCTTGCGGCCTGGAATGGTCGTACAGGGATCCGTTGCGACGATGCCCGTCCGCGGCGTGCGCGTCCCCGCGACCGCATTTACGGACGACAACCACGACGCCGTGATGGAAATTCAACCCGATGAGACGGTCAGGACGGTTCGCGTGACCGAAGTGGGCACCGACGGAACGACCTCCGTCGTCGCCGGCATCGCTGCAGGGACGCGGCTCGTGAGCAACGGTCAGATGAGCTTGGGCGACGGCGAGAAGGTGTCGCTGCAACCGTGAAGTTCAGCCTGACTCGTCTCTTCATCAATCGGCCGACGCTGGTTTTCGTCATCGTCGCGCTGATGATGTTCGCGGGGATTCTCTCAACCGCCACGATCGTCAAGCAGCTCTATCCCGACGTCTCCCAACCGACGGTGACGATCCAAGTGGAGTACAGCGGCGCGTCGGTAACTGAGATGCGCGACAACATCGTCCAGCCGATCGAGCAGAGTCTCTCGGGGACGGCCGATCTGCAGACGGTGAACTCCGTCGTTCAGCAAGGGCGCGCATCGATCAGCGCGATTTTCGACATCAACTCCGATACCGCTACGGATTTGGCGCTGACGAATAAAGCGATTCAGGCCGCCGAGCGATACCTGCCGACCAATCTCACCCCGCCTACCGTCAATCTCTACGATCCGACGCAGTCGACCGTCGTGACGCTCGCGATCTACTCGCAAAAACTCTCGCTGGCGCGGCTTGCACTCTACGCGCAGAATGTCATCGCGCCTCAACTCGAGCAAGTGCCCGGAATCTCGTTTGCCAACGTCGGCGGCCTGGTGACGCCGGCCTACGAAGTTCTCGTCGATCCGGTGCGGCTCGCCGCTGCGAACCTGACCCTCAACGATATCGTCAACACGCTGCAGCAAAACAATCAGCGCGTCCCGGGCGGATTTGCGTACGAGCCGAACAGGCAGACGACGATCGACGTCCGCGGCGACATCTATAACCTCGACACGGTCCGCAATCTCGCGATCATTCCGACCGGCGGCACGAACGGTTCGGCCGCCGGCAATGGCATCTCACAAGTGCAAAACTATCTCGGCGGCGTTTCGACCTTGCCGGGCGTCGTCAACCCGTGGACTGCAAGTAACGCCGTCGTTCGCATCGCCGACGTCGCCACGGTAAAGGAAGCCTTCGAGCCGCGCCTGCAGTTCGCACAAATCAGCGGCCGCCCGGGCCTCTTCATGCAGGTTCAGAAGGCAGCGGCCGGCAGCGAGGTGACGGCGTCGGACAACGTTTTGGCCGCATTGCCGCAGATCGAACGCCGCTTCCCCGAGATCAACTTCCGCGTCATCAACGTCCAATCGAAGTTTACCCAGCAGCAGATCACGATCGTGACGCGCACGCTGATGCTAGCGATCCTGCTGACCGCCATCGCAATGATCTTCTTCCTGCGCTCGTGGCGAAGCGCGATCGTCGTCTGCATCTCGATACCGACGTCGCTCGCCATCGCGATCAGCGCAATGAAGATGATGCACATGACCATCGACACGATCTCGCTCTTGGGGATGTCGCTGGTGATTGGAATTCTGGTCGACGATTCGACGGTCGTCCTGGAGAACATCGAGCGCCATTTCACCGAGCTCAAGGAGCCGCCGGCGGAAGCCGCAGTCCGCGGCCGCGAGGAGATCGGCGCCGCGGCGGTCGTCATCACGCTCGTCGACGTCGTCGTCTTCCTTCCGATCGCGTTCATTCAGGGGCAGGTCGGGCGGCAAATCGCCGAATTCGCAATCGTCGTTGTCATCTCGACGCTCACGTCGCTCTTCGTCTCATTCACGATCACACCGACGTTGGCGGGCCTGTGGGCCTTGCGTTCCCATTGGAAGCCGTGGAGCGTTGTCGATTGGTTCGGACGGAAGTTCGACGATACGCGAACCTGGTACACGCAGCGCGTGCTGCCGTGGAGCTTCTCGCATGGGCGGCTCGTTGCGGCATTCTGTGCCGGCACGTTCGTGCTGGCGATGGCAATGGTCGGATTGGGGGTGGTCGGTGAAGAGTTTATTCCGCCCGTCGACCGCGGCGAGATCTACATCCAGGTGATCTATCCGATCGGCACGCCGATTCAGACCGTATCCAAGGGAGTCTTTGGGCTCGAGCGCAAGGTGCTCGAGACCGCCGACGTTTTTGCCAACACTGCGGTGGCCGGCGCGTACGCAGCTTCGTTCGGCGGCTTCGTCTCCCAGAGCAACGTCGGTCAAGTGCACGTATGGCTCAAAGACAACCCTTCCCATCCGACTTCGTATTGGGTCCAGCAGTTCCGCAAGATCGCGCGCACGGCACTGACGCGTAACGCGCAAGCCGTCGTCGTGCCTGCCACCGGAACGCGCGGCGGCAACGCGCAGCCGGTCGATCTGCTGGTGACCGACGTGACCGGCGGCGATCCTACCGCGTACGCGCAAAAGGTTGCGGACTTGCTGCGCTCGGTCAAAGGTGCGACGAGCGTGAATAGCACCGGCACGGAGCTGGGGCCGGAGATTTCCGTCCAATTCGATCGCGCGAAGGCACAGGCGCTCGGCGTTGACTTGGGGCAAGCCGCGCAGGTCGCCGGCGCTGCATTCGGCGGCAACGTCGCGACGCAATTCGAAACGGCCGCGGGACTCGAGCAGGTACAGGTCATTTATCCGCAATCCTATCAAACGAGCATCGAAGTTTTAAAAAACGTCGCCGTTCGTTCGTCGAGCGGCGCGCTCGTCTACCTTGGCGATATCGCGAGGTTCGTCTCGACGCCCACTTCCCCGCTGATCACCCGGACGGACCGCAACAACGTCATTCACGTCAACGCCAACTACGGCGGCTCATCGCTTTCGACGGTCGAGCAAGGCTTCTTCAAGCGCTTGCCGTCACTGCACTTGCCGCCGAACATCGCCGTTCGCCCTGCGCCGCTCGGACAGCAAGACTTCATGCACCAGACGCTCGTGGGGATCGGCCTGTCGATGATCGTCTCGATCATTTTAGTCTATTTGCTGATGGTGGCGCTCTACAATAGCTACGTTTCGCCGTTCATCATCATCTTTTCGGTCCCGGTCGCCGCGATCGGCGCGGTCGGAGCGCTCTTCCTAACGCATCGTACGCTCAATCTGTTTTCGCTGATTGGGACGATTCTTTTGATCGGCATTGCGACGAAGAACGGCATTCTGCTGGTGGATTATGCCAATACGCTGCGCCAGCGCGGGCTCGACAAACTCTCGGCGATCAAAGAGAGCGCGCATACGCGGTTCCGTCCGATCATTATGACGAGCTTTTCCGTTGTGGCCGGCAACGTGCCGCTCGCGCTTTCGCTGGATCCGGGCGCGTCGTCGCGTTCGAGCCTCGGCATCGTCATTATCGGGGGCGTGCTGAGCTCGCTCATCTTAACGCTCTTGCTCATTCCGAACGTCTACATGTGGGTCGCGCCCAAAGATGCACCCTCACCCAACGGCAAGGCGCATCGAGAGCCCGAGCAGTTGCCGCTTAGGGCGACGGGGCCGCCGAAGCTCCCGGCAGAGGCGTACCCGTAAGCCGCGGGTCCGGCGCTTCGGAGTGGAAGGTAATGTCGCTGAACGTCACGTCGGCGATGATCTTATAGGTTAGAAACGCAACGTGCATCGTTTGACTAAACGTGCCGTGAACGATCACCCAGTGGCCTTGCATTACCGCATAATCGAGGCTGAACATCTCGTCGCTCGCGCCGGCTACGCGCATTTGGATGTGCGATGGGAGCCGCGACGATGCGTCCTCGACGACTTCGGACGGATATAAACCCTGCGCGACGCGGGGAGTCGGATCGATCAAGAGATGCATCGACGCATCGGTCGAGTCTTTCGCGTAACGCGCCGCCCAGTAGCTGTTGTACGGCACGAGCGCGTTCACTCCGGGATCCGGCGGCGGAATATTGAAATAAAATGGCGTGCCGCGCTCGAGCATGATGTCTACGCGCTTGAGGTTGGCGAAGTAGCTGAACTTAAAGTTCGAAAACGGGTTGAAATACGCGACGATCGGAAAGGCTTGCCCTACGCGCTGGCCGCCATTGGGAAGATCTTTCATCACCGCAAGGTTGTCGGAGACCCGAACGGCGATCGACCGGTCGATGTCCTGAGCGCGCCCGAGCGTCGGCGCGCTGACGTGCGTGTGTTCGGTGTACGTCATGTATGCCGGGGGATTTGCCTGATAGAAGGCGCTCGTGCGGTTGATCAGCATGGCCAGGGCGAGGTCCGGAGTCATCATACGAACGTTTCCGCTTCGCCGGCGGGAACGAAAGTACCGGTGCGGTAAAAGCGGCTTGCAATGGCGATCGAAGTAAAGGAACCGCTGGCAGCGCGAATTACCGAGTTGCGCCGAACGATTCACCGTCGCCCCGAACTCGGCTTTGAAGAGCACGAGACGGCCGCACTGGTCGAACGCGAGCTGGACTCGCTCGGCATCGCACATCGCCGCGTCGCGAAGACCGGCATCGTTGCGCGCATTGCCGGCGCTGCGCCGGGAAGAGTCGCGGCGCTGCGCGCCGATATGGACGCGCTGCCGATTGCAGAGCGCAGCGGCGTGTCGTTCTCGTCCGAAGTTGACGGTAAGATGCACGCCTGCGGGCACGACGCGCACACCGCGATGCTGCTCGGCGCCGCGCACGTCTTGTCGAGGATGCGGCCGGATCTCCGCGGGGAAACCGTGCTGATCTTTCAACCGGCGGAAGAAGGGCCCGGCGGCGCGCTGCCGATGATCGAAGAAGGGGCGCTGGACGATCCAAAGGTCGACGCGATCGCAATGCTGCACGTCGACTCACGCTTGGATGTAGGGACGGTCGGCATATCACCGGGCGGCGTCAGCGCATCCGCCGATGAATTTTACATCGACGTTCGAGGAAGCGGCGGTCACGGCGGTTATCCGCACACGGCGGTCGACGCAATCCCCGCGGCGGCCGCGATCGTCCTGGCGTTACAAAACGTCGTCGCGCGCGAGACCGACCCGCTTGCGAGCGCCGTGGTGACGGTCGGAACGATTGAAGGGGGTTACCGCAACAACGTTATCGCCGATGAAGTCCGTTTGAGCGGAACGCTACGCGCACACGATTCGGCGGTGCGCGACGAACTGGAGTCGCGGCTCCGCCGAATCGTCGGCGGCGTTGCATCGGCATATAAGGTGGACGCGACGATCCGCGTGATTCGCGGCTATCCGCCGGTTCGCAACGATACGACGCTCGCGCGCCGCTTCGGTGCGTACGTGCGGGAACGCAGCTCGGTGCGCGTCGAGGAGCCGCCGGCAACGATGGGCGCCGAGGATTTTGCCTACTTCGCGCAACGCGTTCCGGGATTGCTGGTGCGCCTCGGCGTGCGCAGCGACGCGGCGGGCTCGACGCATCCCGGACATAGTCCGCAGTTTTGCATCGACGAAGCCGCGATGCCGTTCGGTGTGACGACGCTCGTGCTCTTTGCAATTGCAATCTCGAGCGGTGAAATCAGTTTATAAGCATCCACATGCGCTGTGGATATTTTTTAAAAAGGATAGCATTGCAGCGTAACGGAAAATAAGGCGGCGTTATGCTCGTTAGCGATGCTGCCATGTCGCGCGGTCTGCAATCACATAGCGCGAGCCTCGACCTCGAATGCGCGCCCGAAGAGGCGTTTCAGCTACTCTGTGCAGTTGAGAAGTGGCCGGTATGGTTATCGTTTCTGCGCAGCGCCCGACGCGCGAGCTGCAAGGAAGATCTGGCGCTCGGCGGCGAGGTGGTGATTCGATCATCGCTTCCCGGTGATGAAGAAGAGCTTTACGAAGTCGATGGCCTGATTGCAAACTACCGGCTCTCGCTCGTCGGCGCATATTCGGTTCGCCGGCGGCTCGAATTCCGAATCGAACGGCGGTCGACGTATTCGAAGCTGCACGTGCGTCTGACGTATCCGGCCTATCACGGCCGGTTCGGAACGCTGCTCGATCGCTGGCAACGAGGCCGGCGAATGGCGACGGCCCTCGACGACTCACTCGTTCACTTCAAAGGGCTGGTCGAATTCAAGCGCGA
>JAMXLK010000068.1 GCA_024281075.1 Vulcanimicrobiia bacterium | reverse complement strand
ATGGATCATTCGGCGGACGGCATGTTCGCCGCGTGTAATGGGACCGGTAAACTGCCCGGAACCGATTGCCGCATGAACGGCTTCAATCTCGAAGGCCAGTATGGCGGACCGCACCACGGTCAGTATGCGTACGTGCCGCATTCCGAGTCCAAACCGTACTGGGACATGGCGCACCAATGGGTTTTGGCCGACGAAATGTTTGCTTCACAACTCGACGAAAGCTTCGTCGCGCATCAATACGTTATCGCGGCGCAAGCGCACGCGAGCGTCAACGTGCCCAGCTACTATTGGGGCTGCGGCGGCGGCCGCTCGGACCAGGTTCGGCGAATAACCCAGCAACGGTCGCTCGGCACCTTTCAGCTCCCGTGCTTCGATTATCAAACGCTCGGTGACGAGCTCGACGATGCGGGATTGCCGTGGCGTTTCTACACCAGCTCGTATCTGAAGCCGCTCGGCGGATTTTGGTCGGGATACCAAGCCATCCGCCATATCTTCAGCGGTCCGGACTGGAAGAACGACGTCATCACGCCCCAGAAAAAATTTCTCACGGACGTTGGCGCGGGAAAACTCGCGAGCTTCACGTGGATTACGCCGCTCTGCGCGAATTCGGATCACCCGGCATGCGGCGGCGGATTTGGGCCGTCATGGGTGGCGTCGATCGTGAACGCGATTGGGGAGAGTAAGTTCTGGGATTCAACGGTTATCTTCGTACAGTGGGACGATTGGGGCGGCCTGTACGATCCCGTGCCGCCGCCCTTCAAAGATTACGATGGGAACGGCTTTCGCGTGCCGCTGATCGTCATCTCGGCCTATGCAAAGAAGAATTACGTCTCTCATACGCAGTACGAGACCGCAAGTGTGCTGCGATTTGCGGAAGACCTCTTCGGCCTGCCCAGCCTCGCCAACGCGGATCGGCGGGCCGCATCGCCGGCACGCGATTGCCTCGACTTTTCGCAGAAGCCGCGCCGGTTCGTGCCGATTGGGTCGCCGCAAGACGGCGCGTTCTTCCGCAATCAGGCCGAAGACCCGCGGATTCCCGACGCAGAATGAAAACGCTCGCTGTGTTCGGCGCGGTGCTCGCGCTCGGCGGTTGTGCGATCGGCCAGGGCGGCGCGGTGCCGTATATGCGGAGTCCGCTTGCCCTCCACGCGCTCGAATTGACTGGCGCCGGTAAAATCTCCCACGTCGTCTACATCATTCAAGAGAATCGCAGCTTCGACAATTTATTTGCGGGCTATCCCGGCGCCGATACGGTCTCGAGCGGGAAGAACTCCAAAGGCCAAACCATTGCCCTCCAGCCCGTCGGTCTCGAGCAGAAATACACGATCGATCACTCCGACCGTGCGATGTTCGCCGCGTGCAACGGCACCGGGAAGCTTCCAGGAACCGATTGCCGGATGAACGGCTTCAATCTGGAGAGCATGTGGAGCGCGCCGCAAAACGGGCAATACGTCTACGTTCCGCACCGCGAATCGAAGCCGTACTTCGACATGGCGCACGAGTGGGTGCTCGCCGACAGAATGTTCCAGTCGCAGCTCGACGAGAGCTTCGTCGCGCACCAATACGCGATCGCCGCACAGGCGGCATGGAGCGTTAATCTGCCGAATTTTCTCTGGGGGTGCGGCGGCGGGAGACAGAATACGGTTCCCACCATCACGAAAGAGCGCAAGCGCGGGCCAAACATCCAACCATGCTACGACTACGAAACGCTCGCCGACGAACTCGACGCCGCCCATCTGTCGTGGCGGTTTTACGCGAGCACCTACGGAAGTGCGTCGAGCGGCGGCGGAACCGCGTGGTCGGCGTTTCGTGCCATCAAGCACATTTACAAACGAGCCGATTGGAAGTACGTCGTCTCGCCGAACTGGAAGTTCATCACCGACGTCCGCGACGGAAAGCTGGCGAACTTCACCTGGATCACGCCGGTCTGCGACGACTCCGATCACGTCAACTGCGGCGGCGGATACGGACCGTCGTGGGTCGCCGCGCTGATCAACACGGTCGGAAAGAGTAAGTTTTGGGATTCCACCGCGATCTTCGTGCAGTGGGACGACTGGGGCGGTCTCTACGATCACGTGCCGCCGCCGTACGCCGATCGCGACGGACTGGGTTTCCGCGTTCCGTTGTTGGTGATCTCGCCGTACGCCAAACGCGATTACGTCTCGCACGTACGGTATGAAACGGCGAGCGTGCTGCGCTTTGCCGAAGACCTCTTCGGGCTGCACCAACTCGCGGCGGCGGACCGCCGGGCGGCCTCGCCGGCAGCCGACTCCTTCGATTTCTCGGATAAGCCGCGTCCATTCGTCAAAATCGACGCTCCGCTGCCGCCGAGTTTTTTCATGCACAATCGCGGCGCCGACTACTTCGCACCGGATTATGAATAGAGCGTTTGCCGCAACGCTGACCGTGCTTGCGCTGTGCGCCTGCTCCGCAACCCGCGGGCCTAACGCGCTGCCTTACATGCGCAGCGATCTCGCCATGCAAGCACTCAACGAAACCGGCGCCGGCAAGATCGAGCACGTCATCTTCATCGTGCAGGAGAATCGCAGCTTCGATAACTTGTTCCACGGTTATCCGGAGGCCGACACCGCGTCAAGCGGCAAAAACTCAAAGGGCCAAACGATCGAGCTGAAGCCGGTGAGCCTCTCGACGCAATATATTCTCGACCACTCGGCGCAGGCAATGTTCGCGGCATGCAATGGAACGCGCCGGCTGCGCGGCACGGATTGCCGTATGGATGGATTCGACAAGGAACAATCCTTCCTCGGACCACCGAATCCCGCATACGTCTACGTCCCGCATTCGGAATCGAAGCCATACTTCGATATCGCCCACGAATGGGTGCTCTCCGATCGAACGTTTCAGTCCCAGCTCGACGAGAGCTTCACCGCCCATCAGTACGTCATCGCGGCACAGGCGGCGCAGACGGTGAATCTCCCGACCGGTGAGTGGGGCTGCGGCGGCGGCAAAGCCAATAAGATCGCGCGGATTACTCCGGACCGGCACATCACCGGTCGAAAATTTTCGCCCTGTTTCGATTATACGACGCTCGCCGACGAGCTCGATGCCGCACACTTGTCATGGCGATTCTACGCGAGCAGCTACGGCAGCCGATCGAGCGGCGAAGGCGCCGAGTGGTCCAGCTTTCTCGCGGTCAAGCATATCCGCTACGGCCGCGGTTGGCAGAACGTCATTTCGCCGAATTGGAAATTCATCACCGACGTTCGCAGCGGCAAGCTCGCGAACTTTACGTGGATCACGCCGGTCTGCGAGGATTCGGATCACGTCGCTTGCCTTAACGGAGGTTTGGGGCCGTCTTGGATTGCCGCGCTGGTCAACACGGTCGGCAAGAGCAAGTTTTGGGATTCCAGTGCGATCTTCGTGATGTGGGATGATTGGGGTGGCCTTTACGACCACGTGCCCCCGCCGCACCAAGGGTACGACGGTCTCGGATTCCGCGTGCCGCTGCTGATGATCTCTCCCTATGCAAAGCGCAACTACGTCTCGCACGTGCAGTACGAAACGGCGAGCGTGCTGCGCTTCGCCGAAGATCTCTTCGGTCTCGACCGGATGGCCGACGCCGACGGGCGCGCCGCCTCTCCGGCCGCCGACTGCTTCGACTTCCAGCAGAAGCCGCGTGCGTTCGTAAAGATCTCGGCTCCGCATCCGCCGCGATTTTTCATGCACCACTACGAAGAGTATCAAGCGCCCGACTATGAGTGAGTGGACTCGCCTCGCGGCCGGCGCGATGCTTCTGGTTGCGGCGGCATGTTCGGCAGGCACAACACCGATGCCGTCCGTGCGCGCCGCATCGGAGCTTCGGTCCCTGCGCGAGACCGGCGCGGGAAAGATTACGCACGTGATCTACATCGTGCAGGAGAACCGCAGCTTCGATAACCTGTTTCAAGGCTATCCCGGCGCCGACACCGTCTCGAGCGGCAAAAACTCGAAGGGCAAATCGATCCCGCTCGTTCCGGTCTCGCTGGCGCGCCGATACGTTCTCGATCATTCGGCTCAGGCAATGTTCGCCGACTGCAACGGCACCGGAAAGCTGCCGGGCACGCATTGCCGAATGGACGGCTTCGACGAAGAGTCGTACTTCCGCGTCAAGCATCTCAAGAATCCGATGTACGTCTACGTGCCGCACGACGAATCAAAACCGTACTTCGAGATGGCACACCAATGGGTGCTCGCCGACAAGATGTTTCAGTCGCAGCTCGACGAGAGCTTCACGGCGCATCAGTACGTCATCGCGGCGCAAGCGGCGTCGAGCGCAGACCTCCCCAATCTCAACTGGGGCTGCAGCGGAGGGGCCGGCGATTACGTCTATACGATGACCTCGCAACGTAAACCGTACGGGCCCAAGGAAATGCCTTGCTTCGACTACCAAACGCTCGGCGACGAACTCGATACCGCGAACCTGTCATGGCGCTTTTATGCCGGCGCGTACGGCTCGGCCGGCTCCGGATCGGAATGGTCGGGTTATCAAGCGATCAAACATATTTACGAAGGCCCCGACTGGAAGCGCAACGTCGTATCGCCGAATTGGAAATTCATTACCGACGTTCGGCGCGGCAAGCTTGCGAACTTCACCTGGATCACGCCGGTCTGCGACGATTCGGATCATGTGGATTGCGGCGGCGGCTACGGGCCGTCGTGGGTTGCGGCGCTCGTCAATACGATCGGAGAAAGCAAGTTTTGGGATTCGACGGCGATTTTCGTGCAATGGGACGATTGGGGCGGTCTCTACGATCACGTCGCACCGCCCTACGCCGACTACGACGGCTTGGGATTTCGCGTGCCGCTGCTGGTAATCTCGCCGTACGCCAAGCGCGACTACGTCTCGCACGTGCAGTACGAGACGGCGAGCGTGTTGCGCTTCGCCGAGAATCTTTGGGGATTGAGTCCGCTTGCGGCAGCCGACCGGCGCGCGGCGTCCCCGGCGGCCGACTGCTTCGACTTTGCGCAGAAGCCTCGCGCGTTCGTCAAGATCGGCGCTCCGCATCCGCCGCGATTTTTCATGCGCGACCGCAGCGCGAACTACTTTGCACCCGACTATGAATAGATCGCTCACGCTCCTTGCGGCGCTCTGCCTCTTGTCGGGATGCTCCTCCTCGCCCATTCGTCCTTCGACTGCGCTCCCTGCGGTCGCTCCGCTCAGGATGACACAGGTTGGGAACGCCGCACCGATCGAGGGGATGGTCAAGATTAAGCACGTCGTCTACGTGATCCAAGAAAACCGCAGCTTCAACGACGTCTTCAAAGGATACCCGGGTGCGAAGACGGCGTCGCAGGGCAAAGATTCGTACGGGAACACGATCGCTCTGCAGCCCATATCGTTGAAGACGCAGTATGAGATCGACCACTCGGCGCTCGGCATGTTCGCCGCGTGCGACGGTACGGGAAAACTTCCCGGCACCGATTGCAAAATGGACGGCTTCAACCTCGAGAACCTATTCAACGGTCCGAAAAACGGTCAGTATGCGTACATTCCACACTCGGAGTCGAAGCCGTATTGGGATATGGCGCACCAATGGGTGCTCGCCGATCGTATGTTCGCGTCCCAGCTGGACGAAAGCTTCGTCGCCCATCAGTATGCGATTGCCGCGCAGGCCGAAGATAGTGTCAACGTTCCGGGCTTTATTTGGGGCTGCGGCGGCGGACTAGCCGTTCAAGTTCAGCGCCTGACCCATCGGCGCGCGCTCGGGACGTGGCAGCGGCCGTGCTTCGACGAACAAACGCTTGGAGACGAGCTCGACGAAGCCGGGTTACCATGGCGCTTCTACACGAGCCGTTATAAAAAGCCGCTCGGCGGTTACTGGTCCGGATACCAAGCCATCCGGCACATCTTTTACGGGCCCGATTGGAAAAACGACGTCATCACGCCGCAGAAGACGTTTTTATCCGACGTTGCGGCCGGTAAGCTGGGTAGCTTCACGTGGATAACTCCGCAATGCCTGGAGTCCGATCATCCGCTGTGCGGTGGAGGCTTAGGGCCGTCGTGGGTTGCCTCGATCGTCAATGCCGTGGGCGAGAGCAAGTTTTGGGATTCAACGGTCATCTTCGTGCAATGGGATGATTGGGGCGGCTTCTACGATCCGGTCCCGCCGCCGTACAAAGACTTCGACGGAAACGGGTTTCGCGTACCCCTCATCGTGATCTCAGCGTATGCAAAGAAGAACTATGTTTCGCACGTTGAGTACGAAAGCGCGAGCGTGCTGCGCTTTGCCGAAGATCTCTTCGGGCTTCCTCAGCTCGCGGGTGCCGATCGGCGGGCGGCTTCTCCCGCCGCTGACTCTTTCGATTTTTCGCAGAAGCCCCGCCGGTTCGTGCCGATTAAAGCGCCCCACGACGGAGCATTCTTTCTCGCGCAGCCCGACGACCCGCGGATCCCCGATCCGCAGTAAATTCTATTCCGGATCGCCGTGCTGTGGGCGCGCCGCTTCGCGTTCGAAGTACCTCGCCGAGTATCGCGAACCGATCGGTTTGAATTTGCGCGGCTTCTGGCTGAAATCGAAGACGTCGCCTATGCTCGCGGCGCGGCGGTCGGTCGTTCCCAGCGAGCCGAGACTCCAGTTCTCTTCGACGAAACGCAGGACGCTGCCGAACTCGTATTTCGTATGCGAAACGTAGCCGCCTTGACTTGAATTGCCAACGATCGCATACGGCGATACGACGAGCGCCGGCACGCGAAAACCAAGGCCGCCTTGGCGGTCTTGAAACGGCGGTACGGCGTTGTCGTAGAAACCGCCCCAATCGTCCCAAAGGATGATCACCGCACTCGCGTTCCAGTATTTGCTTTCGCCGATCGTGTTGACGATCGAGGCCACCCAGGAGGGACCGTTGTCGATGGTTTCCGCAGGATGGTCGGATTCGTTGTCGCCCGGAATGACCCACGAGACGGCGGGCAGCCGGCCGTTTTTGACGTCGGAGAGAATCTTCGTTTGCGGCATCGTCACGTTCGTTTTCCATTCGCTGCCGTAACGAACGGGATAGATGACGTCGAATGCGTTCAAGAGATCGCCGTCGCAGTTCGGGCAACGACTGCCGGGCGTGCAGCCGTCATCCTTGCTGAAACAGGGCGTATAATACTTCCACGAGACGTTCGCCGCGTCGAGCAGATCCCGCAACGTCGCATAGCCGCCGGAACCGTAGTCGGGAAAAGCGTTCGAGCACGGGAAAGGACCGTTCTCGCCGACGCGGCCGTCTTTGGTGATGGTCCACGTCACCGCCCAGTGCGGCGCATCGCAGCCCCACGGCCATCCGTCGGGTGAGTCGATGAGACTCTTCGTCGCGCTGATGCCGGTGCCGCCGCGAATGAGATCCTGATGGGCTGTGAAGCTTCCACTGCCTTGCGTCTGAAAGAGGTGATCGGCCAGTACCCATTGCTGCGCGATATCCCAGTACGGCGCGATGTCGCTCTCTTGCACGTATTGGTAGACGCTGGTGCCCGCCGGCGTTCCACCTTTGTGGCACGTTCCAACGGGAACGAGATTGAACCCGTCCATCTTGCCGTGGTCGTAGGCAGTTTCGAACGACGAGTGGCAGTGCGCGACGTCTCCCTTCATCAGGAGGGCGTGCGCTTTAAGCGTCACCCACTTGTCGACGTACCGGCTTCCCTGCTTGACTTTCATTTTGCCGCGCGTTGCGCCATCGGCTCCGGGAAAGCGCGCAAAGAAGTCGTCGAAGCTGCGGTTCTCTTGAACGACGATGACGACGTGCTTGATGGGACTCGTCGCCGATGCTCTCGTCGATGCAGGAGGCATCGACGTGTCATCCTGATCCTGAGCGAGGGGCGCAGCGCCGAGTCGAAGGGCTGGAGGGCCGAGTCGAATGGACGCGGTGCAGCCCGCCGCCAAAAGCGCAAACGCAATCGCCCACTTGCGCGAGCGCATGCGGCGTTCGCTAATCCGTATCGACCGGCACGTTTGACGGTTTTTGATGCAGGAAGTACTCGCGCTTGTAGTTCGACGGGATGGTTTGAAACGGACGCGGCGATTGATTGAGGTTAAACATGTCGCCCATGCTGGTACTGCTCTGATCCGTGGTTCCGAGCCGTCCGAGATTGAACGTATCTTCGATGAAACGCACGATGCTGCCGAACTCGTAGACCGTGTGCGAGACGTACCCGCCTTGGCTGCCGTTACCCTTGATCACGTAGGGCGAGATAACGAGCATCGGGACGCGAAAGCCTGGGCCGCCTTGATCGTCGCGCGGCAGCGGAGGCGCAACGGGATCGTAGAAACCGCCCCAGTCGTCCCAGACGACGATCACCGCCGTCGAGTTCCAGTACTGGCTCTGGCCGATCGCGTTGACGACGCTTGCGACCCACGCAGGGCCGGTATCCTTCATGCTGTAGCCCGGATGATCGGAGTTCGCCGCTTTCGGGATTACCCACGACATCGCCGGCAGCGCGCCGTTTTGGATATCGGTAAAGATATTCGATTCCGGAGAGGAGATGTGGCCGTCGGTCCACTCTGGTCCGTATCGGACGGGCGCGATCATGTCGAACGCATTCCACAGCGCGCTCGGCGTGTTCGGCTTCCATTTCGGCGTGTAATACTTCCAGGACACGGATTTTTTGTCGAGCAGATCGCGCAAGGTTGCATAGCCGCCGGATCCGTAATCCGGAAAGTCGTTCGAACACGGAAAGGGCCCGCCGGACGGCGTGACTTGAAGATCGCCGTTGATAATCGTGGTCTTTGCGCCTTGGTTTGAATCGCAGCCCCATGCGGCGCTCGTCGTCGGCGGGTCGATCAGACTAATCGTATACGACGAGGGATTTTCGCACGTATACTGAGTCGAGATGCAGGTGCCGCCGCGGATCAGTTCTTGATGAGCGGTAAAACTGTCGCTGCCCTGTGACTGAAACATCTCGTCGGCGAGACCCCATTGCTCGGCAATCGCCCAATAGGGGACGATCGTCTTTGGATTCACGTATTGGTACGGTGCTTTGCCTTCAGGCTTTCCGTTGACCACGTATTTAATGAGATTGAACGAGTCCATCGCGCCATTATCCCAGCCGACCAAGAACGCTTTGTACAGATGCGTGACGTTCCCATGATCCGTAAGCGGCACTTTCTTCAACTTGATTTTTTTCTGTATGTAACCGCTCCCGCTGGGATTCGGCGTGAGCTCGACCCCGGTCTTCGAGCTCGTCGCGCCCGGAAAGCCGGCGAACAAGTTGTTGAACGTGCGGTTCTCTTGAATCATCAAGACGACGTGCTGGATCGAGCCGGTCCCCGACCCGTGGCGGCGATGATCGGATTGAGGCGGAACGACGCTAGGCGCGCTGGATCCGGCGTTGCATGCGGTGATACCGAGGCTCGTCGCAACCACGGCGCAAAAACCAAAAGCGAGGCCACGAACGCTCACGATACTCCTCCTCGGGGAACGTTAGGGGGCGGTTGGTGCGGGTGACGTCGCGCCGACGCGCTGCGCGATGGCCGCGACGTCGTAATCGAAACGCTTCGCCACGGCATCGGTCGAAGCCACGATCGCGGAGAGCACGTCCGGCTCGAACGCCGGCTTGTAATAATCCGGAAACGAGAGTTTTTCGCTGTAGGCAGCGCGAGACGCCGTGAACTTCGCGGGATCGAGCTCGGTGTGCGCCAGGATGCGGTCGATGGTTACGGCAGAGTCGGCACACAGGTCTTCGTAGCGAACGATGCAGACTCGGCGCGCGAGCTCCGGATCGTCGTCGAGCTGGTTGACGACGAAGCCGTAGACGTATGCCCAGTAGCGTGCGCGCGACTCCGCCCAGCGGCCGTCGTTGAAGAGCTGCCTGATCGCCCGCAGTTCTTCGGGCCGACCGACGTTGGCCATCACCTGGTTCGGACCGAACTCGTGGTGGCCGGTCAGCTCGATGATTTCGATCTGACGCGGATCGTCGCGCTCGATCTCGGCCCAAATGCGGTCCTGCTTGATGATCGAGGCGACGTGATCGATCGGGTTGCGAACGTAGAGCAGGAAACGCGCGTCGGGAAAGAGCTTGCGCAAGTATTGCATCCGTACGACGCACATGATCGCCTTGCTGACGTATCGCGACCGTTCCCTCACGAGCGCCAGCTTGCAGAGATGCTCGCGATAAAATCGCTCGAAGGCCGGGTTTGCCGTCGATCCGTCGAGGACGCTATAGTTTTTTTCCTCGTGAATGTGTGGGAAGAAGTGCTCCCACAAGATTTCTTCGCCCATTTCCGCGCTGTCGCGGGTGATCTGAATGCGGTCGCGATGGATGCGCGGAACCGGCTTCTTCATTGCATCTACCGGAATGCGCGGAAAAACTTTGTTCCAAACCCACGGCATGTACGGCATCAAGAAGTCGGCGTACTTGTGGGTGACGACGTCGGGGTGTTCGCTGAGCATTTGCAGCGTGATCGTCGTTCCTGCGCGCGGCAGCCCGCAGATGTAGACCGGCCGGTCGACATGCTCCGCGGCCAAGCGGCGCGCCAGCATGCGCGATTCGAGATTGCCGAGGCCGACGAAGAGCGGCGCGGCGGCGTGAACGCCCCGCACGCTCCAATAGAAGGGCGCCGGCACGGAGAATTTCTGCGGTGTCTTAGCGTCGCTGTTGGCCATACGGGCGTTATACTTTCTCGAAGAGTGCGCCGATAACTGTCAGCCCCGGTCCGAACGCCATGCTCAAAATTTTCGAGCCGGCGGGGATCTCGGGTGATTCCACGATCAACTTCCAGATGTGAGGCGCGGTCGCCGAAGCCATGTTCCCGTGTTCGTAGAGGACTTGGCGGCTCATGGCCACGGCGGACTCCTCGATCCCGAGTCGCCCGCGAATCTGATTCAGAATCGCCGGGCCGCCGGGATGGATTGCAAAAATCATCGCCGCCTTCTCGCGCTCGAAATCGAGACCGACGTGGCCGCAGATGGACCGAACGAAATCGGCGATCGAGTCACGGATCATAAACGGCACCCGCTTCGAGAGCGACATGTCGAACTGCAGCGGTCCGGGGCGCAGGGTCATCTCCGGAAGCGAGTCGGGCAATATGTGCTCGTCGATCGCCAGAATCTTCAAACCGTTGACGTGGCGCTTCGTGAACTCCGGTAATGGTGAGGCGGAGTACTTGATGAAGCCGTCGGCAAAGAGCGTCGACGTAACGAAGTTATCCGGTTCGTCGCCGAGCAGATCGAAGTGGAGCGACAGAAACTCGGTATGCACGAGATCGACGCGGCGCTTGCGCGTCGGCAGCGAAACGTAAGAAGAGCCGACGAGACCGGACGCCGTGCGAATCGCCGGGAATGCTCCGTAGCACCCCATATGGTAGGAGTGCGTGACGCCGACGTTGAGCCAGCCGCGCCGGGATAGGAACGTTTGAACCGGGCTCGGCGAAACGTATCCGGAGCAGCTTACGTGGACGATGTCGTCCGGCGGAGCAGTCGTATCGTCGGGATAGACGCGTTCGAAAACGCCGCAGGCGATCTCTTCGAAAAGATTCATGCGCTCGTCGAGCGTCTCTCCGGTAGGATTGCGAAGATTGCCGAAACGTCGAATCGTTTCGCTTTCGTTCTGTGGGTCGTGCTTGACGAAGCACGAGCTCAACACGCTCACCTGGCGCCGAGCGATGTACTCCGACGACGTGCCGTATCGCGCCATGCGATCCTGCAGCGTCTGCGCGACGCGTTGGCGGTCGGACGGATCGGTAATTCCTTGCGCCGCGCATTGCGCGATGGTCATGAAATGTGCCTGAATCGGCTTGAGCTCGTCTTGCGCAACCGGCGCAGTAACGTCCACGATCTCGAAATCGGATAAGACGACCGGAACTGCCATGACCCGCGGCTCGGCGACGATCGTTCCAAGGGATGTCTCTAAAATGCGCATGTGCTTTCGGAAGCAACGTTCTCCGTCTGCTCCCCTCTTCCATTCGTGCGTGCGAGCGCCGCACAAACGTTGATCATCATCGTTAATCCTGGTTACTTATTTATTCGTCGTCTACCGGATGATTCGACGGCGGCCTGCTCAACAATTGCGAGCGTGAGTACTTGCTTTCGATCGGCACGAACTTGCGCGGGTTTTGGCTGAAATCGAAGAAATCGCGGGCGAAATCACCCGAGTGCGCGTCCGTCGTGCCGAGACGTCCCAAACTCCAGTTGTCCTCGACGAAGCGAACGATGCTGCCTAATTGGTAAACGGCGTGCGAAACATATCCGCTCTTCGCGTACGGTGCGACCGCGAGCAACGGAACTCGAAATCCGAGGCCGCCATATCGTCGCGTTCCCGGGGGCGCGACGTGATCGTACCATCCTCCCCAATCGTCCCACACGACGAGGATTACGGTCGTGTTCCACGCCGGACTTTGACCGACGGCATTGACGATCTGCGCGACCCACGAAGGCCCCGTATCGGAATTGTTGCCGGGATGATCGGAGTTGGGATAATCCGGAACGACCCACGCGACCGCCGGCAGCGTGTCGCGGCTGATATCGGTAAAGATGCCCGTTTCGGGCGACGCGACGTTCGTGCCCCATTCCGAGCCGTGGCGCACCGCATCGATGGCGGCGAATCCGTTCCAGAGATTCCCTGCGAAGCTGCCTTGCGCCGGCGTGTAGTAACGCCACGATATGCCTTTCGCGTCGAGTAAATCGCGCAGCGTCGCGTACTGCAGGCACGGAAACGGACCTTGAAACGACATATACTGATTGTGAGCAGTAATCAGCGACGTTCGCGTGCCGGGCGGCGCATCGCAGCCCCACGGATGCCCCCAGTCGTTGGGAAAGTCGATGAGGCTCTGGTTTGCGTTGACGTTGGTTCCACCGCGAATTAAATCTTGATGCGCGGTGAAGCTGCCGCTGCCCTGAGTTTGGAACGTATGATCCGAGAGTACGTACGATTTCGCGAGATCCCAATACGGCGCGATCTGCGCGGGATCGACGTACTCGTAAACGTACGTTCCACTGACCTTACCGATGTTGACGGTATCGAACCCGTTCATCTTGCCGCCGTTGTAGTCGCGCTTCCAAAACGAGTAGCCGTTGTTCGGTGAGATTCGGCTCTCCAGATCGGCCTTGCGTAACAGAAGGGTTTTCCCGTTGTGCGTCTTTCCGCGGCGCGTGCCGTCCGCGCCGGGGAAGGTCGCGAACAAATTGTCGAAGGTGCGGTTCTCCTGCATCAGGATGACGATGTGCGTGAAGTACTTGCCCTTCGTCGCGGGTGGCGGAGGCGGCAGCGGCGGGACGACCGATCCCGAACTCGAGCCGCCGCCGCAGCCGCTCAAAGCTCCGGGGAGTGTCGCAGCCAAAATAAAAGCGCCAAGCGGCAAAAGCCGCAACCAACGATGCTGACCCGGCATAGGTTTAAAGGTATCGGCGAGGGCCGGGGGCCATCCCTTCCGCGTGCTCGTTTTGGCGGCGGATTCTCGCAGCATCGCGCGTGCGGCCCGCGTGCTGCAGCGTGGCGGCGTCGTCGCATTTCCGACTGAAACGGTCTACGGCTTGGGAGCGCTCGCCTTCACGCCGGCGGCGGTCGCCCGAATCTTCGAAGTCAAGCGGCGGCCTCAGTTCGATCCGCTTATCGTTCACGTCCTCAACGACGCGATGTTATCTCGCGTCGTTGCGTCGATGCCGCACGCGGCCAAAGCGCTCGGCGAACGTTTCTGGCCCGGACCGCTGACGCTGGTGCTTCCCAAGCGTCCCGAGGTGCCGGATTTGGTGACGGCCGGCCTTTCAACGGTGGCCGTTCGCATGCCGTCGCATCCGGTCGCGCGCGCATTGCTCGAGGCTGCGGGTGCGCCACTGGCCGCACCGAGTGCCAATCCGTTCGGAAGCTTGAGTCCGACTCGGGCGCACCACGTCGCGGCCGGCCTCGGCGACGAGGTGGATCTGATTCTGGACGGCGGCCGTGCCGAGCACGGACTCGAGTCCACGATCGTCGCAATCGGGAGCCGCTGCGAGCTATTGCGCCCCGGCGCCATCGAAGCCGAAGCCATTGAGGCCGTCGTGGGGCCGCTCGATCTGCCGGCCGCGGCCGATTCCCGCGCGCCGGGTATGCTGCCGCAGCATTACGCCCCCGCAACGGCGGTCCGGCTCGTTGAGCCGGCGTCGGTTCCGGCGTACGAGCGCGGCAGCGCGGCGGTGCTTGCGTTGCGCGAGGAGTTCGATGGATACGCGGTTTCCCGGCGGCTTTCGCCGGCCGGAGATCTACGGGAAGCGGCTGCTCGGTTCTTTGAAATCTTGCACGAACTCGACGGGCTCGCGCTCGAACGCATCGACGTGCAGCCGATGCCCGAGCATGGGCTGGGGCGTGCGATGATGGACCGTCTGCGCCGCGCCGCGGCGGGCCGTAGACTCTAACGATTTTGTCGCAACGCCGCGCTTGCGCCATGCGTTATGCCGGTACATACCGAAGAGGGGATTCTGATGAAGTCGTTTTCCGCGTTTTCGCGCCGTAGCTCGGCAGCCGCCGTCCTGCTCGCATTTTGTTGCTTGGGTGCCGCGCCGGCCGCGCTTCCATATCAAGTCGCCGGCGACGTGACCGAAAGTTTTTCGCTGCTGACGACCAAGTACTACGACCCGGTCGATCCGCAGATCTTGCTCGCCGCAGCCTCCGACGCGCTCGCGCAAGCCGCGCACAAGCACGGTGTGGCAATCCCGCCGCCGGCATTGCACGCGCAATCCGACCGCGAAGCGACGATGGCGCAGCTGGACGATGCGATCGCGGCGTCGGCGCACGCGGCGCATGCGAGTCCGAGTGAGTTTGCCTACGTCGCAATCGATGCGATGGCGAAGGCGACGAACGACCGTTATACGCAGTTCTTCACCCCCGACCAATACAAGGCGTTTACCGATGCGCTCGATCCCAAGCCGATCGGCGGCATCGGAGTGATGATTCAGCCCGACACTGCGTCTGGCTACGTGCGCATCACGTACGTGCTCCCTGCGACGCCGGCGGAGCGCGCCGGCCTGCAGGTCGGCGACCTCATCACCGCAGTCAACGGCACCACGACCAAAGGGCTCAGTGTCGACGGTGTCAGTGGGCGCCTTCGCGGCGCACAGGGCACGGTCGTCTCGGTAGCTCTGCAGCGATCCGGCGCAAGCGTTGCGGCCGTCAGCATCACGCGTGAAACCGTGCACCCGCCGACGGTCGTCTTCAGAATGTTGCCCAACGGGATCGGCTACATTTGGGTTATGGAGTTTGGAAAGGCCACGACCAGCGAGTTCGATACCGCCGTGGCCCGTCTGCGTGAAGGCGGCGCGAAGGCGCTGGTGCTCGACTTACGCAACGACGGCGGCGGCTACGTCAATTCGGCGCTCGAGATCAGTTCGCGCTTCATCGCGAACAAGGCGCTGCTGACGGTCGAAGAGCGCGGTCAGCGCGCGACGACCATCGACGCCGACGGCGATCCGTCGGTTACACTCCCCGTGACCGTGCTCGTCAATCAGTACACCGCATCGGCATCGGAAATTACCGCCGGAGCGCTGCAGGACGACGGGATCGGTACGCTGGTGGGCGCGAGAACCTTCGGCAAGGGTGTGATGCAGACGCTCACGCCGCTGCCCGACGGCGCTGCGATCAAAATCACCACGGCTCACTATCTCACGCCGAACCATCGTGACATCAATCTGCGCGGGATCGATCCCGACGTGCGAGTCGACGAGAATCGCGACGCGCGATTCGGCGACGTCGCGAAGGACGACCAGTTGCGCGCGGCCGTCGACCTGCTGCAAAAGAAGATCGCGGAAAAAAGCTAGCGTCTCCTCAGCCGCGGCGGCGGACGAGACGAACGATCGTGCCGTTGCGCGCGAACGTCACCTCGTCCATTAACCGGCGCATGAGAAATATTCCGAAGCCGCGACCGCGGTCGTCCGGCTCGACGGTCGCGCGGACCGAAGGCTCCGTAAACGAACTGCCGCTGTCTTCAATGACGATCGCTAAGCTATCGTCCTCGAACGTGCATTCGACGAAGATATTGCGAGCGGTCGTTCCGCTGCCGTGCTCTACGGCATTGCTCAGCGCTTCGCCGGCAGCAAGGCGAATATCCGAGACGTCTTCCGCTGAAAATCCGCAATTCGCGGCAAAGCTGGCGATGCTCTGACGCGCCAAAGCTACGTTTTTAATGTCGCTTGAGTAGGCGGCGCGGCGGTGTTTTTTCAAGGTCAGTCGTCTCGCTGAAACCTTGCCCTGTTCTCAAGCTCGGCTAAACCTTGACGAGGGGAGCCTACCGTCTGCGCGAATTGCCGACGATGCGGGCGATTAGCTCAGCTGGGAGAGCGCCTCCCTTACAAGGAGGAAGTCGCAGGTTCGAGCCCTGCATCGCCCAATTGTTACGTATGAAAATCGCAGAATCCAACGCCGCGATCGCGGTCGAGCGCGAAGGCGAAGTCGCGGTCCTGACCATGAAGCGGCCGGAGAAGCGCAACGCGCTCTCGCTGCAGATGATGCGCGAGCTCGACGCCGCGCTCGCGGAGCTCGCGACGGAACGCGAGGTTCGCGCGGTGGTACTGCGCGGCGAAGGTGCGGCGTTTTCGGCCGGCCACGATCTGCGCGAACTCGTCGGGCGCGACGTCGAGACCTACCGTGAAATTTTCGACGCCTGCGTCGCGCTGATGACGCGCATTCAGACGGTGCCGCAACCCGTTATCGCCGAAGTCGCGAACGTTGCGACTGCCGCCGGATGCCAACTCGTTGCGGCCTGCGATCTCGCGGTCGCTTCGACGCAGGCGAGCTTCGCGACGCCGGGCGTACGCATCGGTTTGTTCTGCAGTACTCCGATGGTCGCGCTCACGCGCGCGATCGGGCGAAAGCGCGCGATGGAGATGCTCTTGACGGGCGACGCCATCGATGCGCCGACCGCGCTTTCGTGGGGCTTGGTGAATCGCGTGGTGGCGCCCGACGAACTCCACGATGTGACCGTTGCGCTCGCGCGCCGCATCGCATCGGCCAGCCGCGGCATCGTCGCGCTCGGGAAGGCCGCTTTCTACGCGCAAATCGATCTCGATCAGGCGCGCGCATACGACTATACGAAGGCCGTGATGACGTCCAATGCGCTCGAGCCCGACGCAGCCGAGGGCATCGCGGCATTTCTCGAGCGGCGCAAGCCGGCGTGGCAACCGTAACGCTATGGAGGGGATGCCGCTGCACCGTTGAAGCGGAGCGGCCGCAGCGTTCGCGCGTGGGCCAGCGAGCGCGTCGCGCACTCCAAAAAAGCGTCGCCCACACCCGGTATGCGCGAGCCCGACAAAAAGGGATCCCGCGTATACGCGACGGCAGGAGGGCTCGCCTACGGCGAGCCCTTCTGTAATATGGCGGAATGGACACTCGGAGCGAAACGGGAATGAGCCGCTTCGTGCTTTTCCTCACTCCGCAAACGCGTTACGCGCAAGCGATCTTAATTCTGGGTCTGCTTGCATCGCTCGCGGTCGCCTTCTTCCGCGTACGGGTCGAAGCGCGCGCAAACCGCGTCGAACTGGCGATGGATTTCAGCGATTTGGATGCGGTAGCGCGATCGTACGACTACAACCCTGCAGCGTTGCTCGTCGCGCTGCGGCGTGCGGGTCTAACGTCGCTTGCGGTTACCGAAGAGCTCGGAGCGAACGTCGGCGCCGACGGAAAGGCCTTTGCGACAACCGGCGCCGCCCTGGTCAATGCGGCCCGCGTTACGCCGATCGCCGATCCGCTCTTAGCGCAGCTCGTGCGCACGCATCGCATCGTCGAAGGCGCGGTCTATCTGCTGGTCTCCGACGCGGCGACGTACCGGCGATACCGGACGGTGCTGCCGCTGCACTTCTCACCGCGCAGCGTGCGCGTCTTACGCCCGGTACGCCCCTGGCTGATCGAAGTCCGGACGCAGATCGACTATTTTAATGCAACCGCGCTCGGCATACCGACCGATCAAATCGAGCTCGCGCACCGCTTGGGCCTGCTCGTCGTCCCGCGCTTTCAGAACGACGAACGACTCGGCCCGGCGCAGATCGACGCATACTTCGCCGACGTCCTTCGCTACGATCCTAAGGTGTCGACGGTGATCTTCTTCGGTCTCGGCAATCAGGTATTGGGTTATCCCGACCACCTGGAAGATACTGCCAACGCTTTTAAACTTCATCCCTTCGTCAACTTCGGCTCGATCGAAACGTACGATGCGGCGCAGGTGCAGAAGGGAAACGACACGCTTGCGCGCCTTCTGCCGGGAAGAACCGTTCGCGTGCAGGCGATTGCGAAGACGGAGCTCGACAAGATCAAGCTGGACGACGCGGTGGGCCGGTACGTGCTGGGCGTTCGCGAACGCAACGTACGCGTCGTCTATCTTCGTCCGTGGACTCATCAAGACGGGAATCTTTCGGTTGAGGCGACCAACGTCGAGATGGTGAAAGCCGTTGCCGACGAGCTGCGCTCCGGCGGTTTTCGTCTAGGGCGCGCGACGCCGATTCCGCAGTACCATGGCAACAACCGCGTGTTGGTGGGTCTGGCCGCGCTTGCGGTCCCTTCGATTTTCATTCTCTTACTCGATTTCTTCGGCTGGTATGGCCGCCGAATCGCGGCTGCAGCGTACGCGTTGACCGTCCTTCTCTACGTTGCCGGCGTCGCCGTACACCACGACGCGGCGGCGCGCTCGGCGATTGCGCTGGCAGGCGCGCTGCTTTTCGCAACCGCGGCTTTGCTGGTCCTCATTCCCGCGTGGAACGAGATGCCGTCGCGGAGCTTCGGAACGCAGTTCGCGCGCAGCGCCGGCTGGATGCTCGCGGCGACCGGTGTTGCCTCGCTCGGCGCGCTCGTGGTCGTCGGGGTCATGAGCTCGCCGCTGGCAATGACGGAGATCGAGCGATTTCGCGGCGTGCGGCTGATCTTGGCGCTGCCGCCGCTCGTCGCGCTGCTGCTTTACACGTTCGATCGCCGTTTTGGCGCTGCGTCGGCGCAGCCGCGCGACGTCTTTCTCTCGCCGGTGCTTGCCTATCAGCTCTTTGCGGGTATTGCCATCGTCGCACTGGGGGCCCTGATGCTGGTTCGAAGCGGAAACGAAAGCGATGTCGCGCCGTCGGCCTTCGAGCTTGCACTGCGCCATATCTTGACGCACGTGCTCAGCGTGCGGCCGCGGTTCAAAGAGTTTCTCATCGGGTTCCCGTGCATGATGCTGCTGCCGGCGTTGCTGCCGCCGCATCGGCGCGTCATCGGCTGGCTGCTGGCGCTCGGCATCGGCGTCGGCGTCGGCGACGTGATCGACACGTTTTCGCATCTGCACACGCCGATCGAGATCTCGATTTTGCGCATCGTCAACGGTCTGGTGATCGGCGCGATCGTCGGCGCGATCGTCATGTGGGTCTACCGCCGGCTTCCGCTCGCCAAGGCGTGATGCCGCGCGTGCTGCTCTCCGGCTACTACGGTTTCGGAAATCTCGGCGACGAGGCGTTGCTGGAGGTCATCCTCCAGCGAATGCGCGCGCGTTTTCCGGCGGCACGCCTCGAAGTGCTTTCTGCGTCGCCGCAGCTCACCGCGTCACAGCACCGGGTCGAGACCGCGCCGCGGTGGGACTGGCGTGAGGTGCGGGCCGCGATCGCGCGCAGCGACGTCGTCGTCTCGGGCGGTGGTGGGCTCCTCCAGAACGCAACGAGCACGCGTAGTCTGCTCTATTATGCCGGAATTCTGCGTGAGGCGATTCGCCGCCGCCGCAAGACGATGCTGTTCGCGCAGTCGATCGGTCCACTCGATTTTTGGGGGAGGCTCATCGTCCGGCAGTTTTGCAAGGGACTCGACCGCGCGACGGTTCGCGACGAGCGTTCGCAGCGGCTGCTGCACGAGCTGCTTCCATCGACTCCGGTGGAACGAACCGCCGATCCGGTCTTTCTGTACGACGGTGCGCAAGAGTCCGTCGATCTTTCAGGTGAAGGGCTCGGGCCCGAGAGCGGCCCGTATGCCGTCGTGAGCGTTCGGAAGGCTGCGGGATTGCGCGACGCACCATCCGTTGTTGCGCGCATCGTCGATCGCCTCGCGTTGCGCCACGAGATTCGCGTCGCATTCTTGCCGCTCGGCGGAGCCGCCGATGCGGCGGCATCCACCGACGTCATTCGTCTCTGCAAGTCCAACCCCGTGCTCTTGCCGGAGTGCACGCTGCAAGTAGCGGCGTCGATGCTTCGCGGTGCGCGCGTCGTGGTCGGCATGCGGCTGCACTCGCTCATTCTCGCGGCACGCTACGGCATACCGTTCTTGGCCATTGCGTACGATCCGAAAGTCTCGGCACTCTGCCAAGATCTCGCATATCCGCTCGCGCCGCTCTACGACGACGGGAAGCGACCCACCGACGACGCGATCGACGACCTCGCCGACCGGCTCGTGCGCGACCGCGATGCGCTCGCCGGACACCTCATGACGCGCCGTCACGCTCTCGAGATGGCGGCAGAGCGCAACTTCGACGTGCTCGGAGAACTTCTGTGAGCTAAGTGACGATGAACTATCGCGAGACGCTCAATCTGCCCAAGACCGGCTTCCCAATGAAGGCGGAGCTGCCCGCGCGCGAGCCGCAGTGGCTCCAGTGGTGGCGCGAACACCGGACGTACGAGCGCCGTTTGGAACGCAACGCACCCAACGGTCCCTGGATTCTGCACGATGGGCCGCCCTATGCCAACGGCGATCTCCATATGGGCACGTTCTTCAACATGGTGCTCAAAGACGTGTTCGTCAAGGTCGCCTTGCTCGACGGGAAATATGCAAAGTTCGTTCCCGGATGGGACATGCATGGGCTTCCGATCGAGTACGAGACGCTGCGGCATCTCAACATCCGCGACTTCCACACCATCGACCCGCTCGAGCTGCGCGAGCAGTGCAAAGAGCGCGCGCTCTTCTGGCTCGATCGCCAGCGCGAACAGCGCATTCGAATGGGCAACTTTGGCCTCTTCGACCGGCCGTATCGGACGATCGACCCTTCCTTCGAAGCAACCATCGTCAATGCGCTCGCCGACTTGGCCGAGCGCCAGCAATTGTACAAAGGTTTGCGCTCGACGCTCTGGTGCGTCTACGACGAAACCGCGCTTGCCGAAGCGGAGATCGAATACGAGAACCGCGTCTCCCCGTCGATCTTCGTGCGCTTCACCGCAACGCGCGAACAGCGAGAGCGCATCCTCGACGCAATGGGCGCCGTGCGTTTCGATGGTAAGGTCTCGTTTCTGATCTGGACGACGACGCCGTGGACGCTGCCTGCAAACGCGGCGATTGCGCTGCGTCCCGTCGCAACGTATGGGCTTTATCGGATAGGCGACGAGGCCGTCATTGTGGCGGAGGCGCTCGCTCAACCAGCTCTCGGCGCGAAGTTCGCAGACGCGGTACGTCTCGGCCGCGCGCAAGGCGCGCAGTTGGACGATTTGGCGGTGCGTCACCCATTCATGGATCGCGATTCGGTGGTCGTGCTCGCCGACTATGTCGATTTAGAGACCGGCACGGGCGTCGTGCACACCGCGCCGGGGCACGGCGCCGACGATTTCGAGACGGGGCTGAAGTACGGGCTGCCGATCTTCAATCCGGTCGATGCGGCGGGGCATTTCACGGCCGAAGCCGGTCCCTACGCAGGTACGAGCATTTGGGATGCCAACGCGAAGATCGTCGAAGATTTGGAGCGCAGCGGCGCGCTTTGGAGCCTCCAGAATTACGAGCATTCATACCCACATTGCTGGCGTTGTCACAATCCGGTCATCTTCCGGGCGACGGCGCAGTGGTTTTTGGCGATGGATCAAAATCATCTTCGCCATCACGCAATCGACGCAACCGATGCCGTCGACTATACGCCGCAATGGGGCCGTGCTCGACAACGCCAGATGATCGAGACGCATCCGGAGTGGTGCCTCTCGCGGCAGCGCACGTGGGGTACGCCGATTCCGTCGCTCGTCTGTTTGGGCTGCGGCGAGGCGATTCTCGACGCGCGCGTCGCGCGTTTGGCTGCGAAGCGGTTTGCGCAGGCCGGCGCGAGCGTCTGGTGGAGCGACCCGGTCGAGACGTTTCTTCCGCCGGATTTCGTCTGTCCGAACTGCGGCACGACACGATTCGAGAAGGAGAAGAATATCGTCGATATCTGGTTCGAGTCGGGGGTGACGCATCTCGCCGTGCTCGGTCGCGACGGCTTGCCGTGGCCCTCCGATCTCGTGCTCGAAGGCGGCGACCAGTTTCGCGGCTGGTTCCGCAGTTCGCTCATCACGGGCGTCGCGCTCAAAGGCCGCGCGCCGTACCGCCGCGTGATGAAGAACGGCTGGGTCAACGACGAGCAGGGCCGCCCCATGTCGAAATCGCGCGGCACCGGCATTGAGGCTAAAGACGCAATGGCGAAGTGGGGCGCCGACGTTCTGCGACTGTGGGCGGCTTCCGTCGAGCCGATCGACGACGTGCGGTTCGGGCCGAACATCGTCGAACAGGTCGGGCGCGTCTACCGTAATCTACGCAACCGCATGCGATTCATGATCTCGAATCTGTACGATCTCGAGGCAAGCGACGTCGTCGCGCGCGACGCGATGGAACCGCTCGATCGTCTTGCCTGCAACGTCGCCGATGCATTCGTGGCGAGCGTCAAAGCCGCGTACGATCGCTTCGAGATTCACGATGCGTATCTCGAAATCGTCGATTTCGAGAACGGCATCTCCAGCCTCTACTTCGACGCGCTCAAGGATCCGCTCTATTCGCGGGCGGCAGCCGACCCCCGCCGGCGCAGCGCGCAGTCGGCGCTGCTCTACGTGCTGCAGCGCTTTCTCGTGGCACTGGCGCCCGTGCTATCGTTTACCGCTGAAGAAGCGTGGCAGTTTCTGCCGGAGACGCTGCGCGGCGGCAACGAAAGCATCTTCGATCTTTCGTTCGAAGCGCGCCATCGCGGCGGCTTCGAGAGCGACTTGCGGCTCTGGAAACAGCTTCGCGAACTGCGCGCGCGCGTTGCGGCGGTCGCCAGTCCGCGTGACTTCGAGGCGCAGCTCGTGCTCGAACTGACGCCGCCTGCGTACAAGACGCTTCAGCCCCTCGGTGATAATTTGCGCGAGGCGCTCGTCGTCTCGCAGCTTCGGCTCGTGCAGAGCGAACGCGCCGGCACTGAAAGCGACGCCGGCGTCGTCGAATTCGCGCTCCTGCCGGCGGAAGGCGCGAAATGCGCGCGCTGCTGGAAGTATCGCGCGCTGGGGAACGATGCCGCTCATCCGTCGATTTGCGACGATTGCGCGAGCGTCGTGCGGGCCTTAAATCTCTCCCATTGACCGGCGGCGATTGCGTCGCGCGCCTCGCTCATCAGCGCGTTGAGTGCGTAGACGTTATGGTAAGAGAGCAGCCGCGGTCCCAGCATCTCCTTAGAACGGAAGCAGTGCGCGACGTACGCGCGCGAGTACGTCGTGCACGTCGAGCAATCGCACGAGGGATCGAGTGGAGTAAAATCCGCAACGAAGCGGGCGTTGAACATATTGAGCTCGCCGCCGCGCGTCATCGCGCGTCCGTTGCGGCCGCAGCGCGTCGGGTAGACTGAATCGAAGCAATCGACGCCGGAGTCGATTGCGGCGATGCAATCGCGCATGGTGCCGACTCCCATCAAGTAGCGCGGTTTCTCGGCCGGCAGCAGGGCTGCCGTCCGGCGCGTCGTCGCATACATCTCGTCACGCGTTTCGCCCACGGAGAGTCCGCCGATCGCGTAGCCCGGAAAGTCGAGCTCCACCACCTCACGCGCGCTGCGCTCGCGTAGCGCGGGATCGAGCCCGCCTTGCACGATCGCAAAGAGCGTCGTTTGCGGCCGTACCGTAACGGCGGCCGAGCGCCGCGCCCACGCGGTGGTTAAGCGCACCGCCGTTTCGAGCTGCTCGCGCGCGGCCGGCAGCTTGACGCAAACGTCGAGCACCATCGCGACGTCGCTGCCGATGCGCTGCTGAAACGTCACGACGTTTTCCGGCGTGAAGCGGTGTTCGCTTCCGTCGAGATGCGACGCAAACGTCACGCCGTCGTCGTCCAGCCGCCGGCGGCTCTCGAGGCTGAAGACTTGAAAGCCGCCCGAATCGGTGAGAATGGGACGGTCCCACGCCATGAAGCGATGGATTCCGCCCGCCGCTTCGATCGTTTCGAGGCCGGGGCGCAGCCAGAGATGATACGTGTTCGCCAAGACGATTTGCGCGTGCGCCGCGCGCAGCTCCGACGGTGTCAACGCTTTGACGGCGGCAGCGGTGCCGACCGGCATGAAGCACGGCGTTTCGACGGCGCCGTGCGCGAGCTGCATCCGTCCTCTGCGCGCGCCGCCATCCCGCGCAATCAGCGTGAACATCTAGTCTGCGTCGGAAACAATCGCGCGCGATCGTTCGTAGCCCGGCGGCGGGGGGGCTTCGAATTCGAGCGGCACGCCGGTTGCGGGATGACGAAATGCGAGCCGCCAGGCGTGCAGCGCTTGTCCCGGCAAGTCGATCCTCGGATCGCGGTTGCCGTAGACGGGGTCGTTGAGAATCGGATGTCCCGCTGCCGCGAGATGCACGCGTATTTGATGCGTCCGGCCCGTCTCCAAACGAAACGTGAGCTCCGCGTGTTTTGCAAAACCCTGCCTCAGCTCGTAATGCGTTATTGCCGGCTTTCCGTCGCCGACGATCGCAAACTTCAGACGGTTGCGCGGATCGCGCCCGATCGGCCCTTCGATCGTGCCCCGCGGGTGTTGCGGCACGCCGCAGACGATGCCGAGATACTCCCGCGCAATGCGCCGATTCTTCATCGCCGCGCCGAGCCGCCGCAGGCTCTCTTCGCGCTTAGCGACGATCAGGAGGCCTGACGTATCGCGATCGAGACGGTGTACGAGTCCGGGCCGCAGCGCGTCCCCGGGGAGTGCGCCGGTATGTGCGAGTACCGCGTTGACGAGCGTTCCGCTCGTCGCGCCGTGCGCGGGATGCGTCACCATACCCGCGGGTTTGTTGATGACGATTAGATCGTCGTCTTCATAAAGGACATCGAGTGCGATGCGTTCCGGTACTGCGGTGAGCGGCGCGCGCTGGGAAACCGAAAACTCCAGCACGTCGCCGGGCTCCAGCGCAAGGCTCGGCTTCGCGGGCACGCCGTTGACGAGAACGCCGCCCTCCTTCGCGCTCTGCGCGGCCGCGGATCGCGAAGCGCCCGAAAGGGCAGCAACGAGGACGTCGGTGCGTTCTCCGGCTTGGTCAGCGGTGACGACGTGTAACAAGGCTCGAGAGCAAGAGCAGCCCGACGCCGATGGTAATGCACGAGTCTCCGACGTTGAAGATGTTCGGCCAAATCCGATAGAAGTCGATGAAATCGATCACGTATCCGTAGTGGACGCGATCGACGATATTGCCGATGGCTCCGCCGACGATCATCCCGAACGCGATGCGCACCGTTATCGAGCGAGCGGCCGCGTCGCGGAAACTGAACCAGAAGAGCACCAGCACGACGATCGCCATCGCGATGAGGAGTACGGCGTTATTGCCGAAGAGTCCGAACGCTCCGTGCACGTTGCGCTCGTACGTCCACTTTAAGAAATGCGGTATGAAGTAGCGGCTCTCGCCCGGCAAGAACGACCGTGCGACGAGGTTTTTCGTGTATTGGTCGGCCCAGAACACCGCGATCGCGACGGCCGCGATCGTCAGGGTGCTCGTTACGTTAGAGACTCGGTTGCGGGACAAACTGATAGAACCATCCGGCGACGTTGAGGAAGGCGTCATTCACTAATACCAATCCGACAGCGATGAGGAAAACGCCGGCGCCGAACTCGACTGCGCGCAGCGACGGCTTGATGCGGTGTAACAGAGGCAACACGACACCGATCGCCCCTGCGGCGGCGAGGAACGGCACGGCGAGACCAAGTGAGTAAAATGCGAGCAGCACCGCGGCTTGCGTGCTGTGCTGCTGGGAAGCGATTGCGAGAATCCCGGCGAGGATCGGGCCGATGCATGGCGACCAGCCGGCGGCAAATGCCATGCCGACCAGACCCGAGGTCCAAAAGGTTGCGCGATCTCGATTGACTCTGAACCGCTTGTCCATCATAAGGACGGGAATTCGGATCATGCCCATCATCTGCAAGCCGAGCAGCACGACGATCACCCCGCCGATCTGAGCAATCAAGCTTCGATTCGCGTTGAGCGTTCCGCCGATGGCGCTGGCGCTCAAGCCCAGTGCGATGAAAATAAGGCTGAACCCGAGTACGAATGCGACGGCGTGCGCCAGCGTTTGAACGCGTGCTTGTGCTGCCGTCTCGGCCTTGAGATCTTCCACGCTTTCGCCGGTAAGCAGTGAAAGGTACGCCGGCACCAACGGCAAGACGCACGGTGAAACGAAGGAAACGAGGCCCGCGAGGAAGGCGATTCCGGCCGTAATGTGGGTCGTTTCGTTCATGCGCCGCTAGGAGTTTGTCGGGCTCGGGCACATTTCCGTCTTGGGACCGCTTTTTGCCGGAATAGGACTTTGTCGGCCTCCAGCGCACTTGGTTAGCAATGCAGCACTGGTTTACATATCCGACAAATATCGACCCGGTCGCAATCCACTTCGGGCGTTTCGGCATCCATTGGTACGGCATCGCGTACCTCGTTGCGTTCGTCTGCGTCTACCTTTGGATGAGCCGTCCGGCCGGACGCCGTCGGCTCGGGCTGACGCGCGAGCAGATCCAGGATTTCCTATTTTATGCGCTGGTCGGCGTGCTCGTCGGCGGACGGACGTTCTTCGTCATCAACGACATGATCAGCATGCACGACGCGTCTTTTTATTTCTCCAATCCGATCAATTTCGTGGCCGTTTGGAACGGCGGCATGGCGTTCCACGGCGGTTTGATCGGCGTGCTCGTCGCCATCTGGCTCTTCATTCGTAAGCACCCCGGACTCAAGTACACGGTCGTCGGCGACGAAGTGGTCATGATGCTGCCCGTCGGCATTACCCTCGTCCGCCTCGTCAACTTCATCAACGACGAGCTTTGGGGCGACGTCTGCACTCCGGATCGGCCGTGGTGTTTGATTTTTCCGACCGCGCCGCCGGTCAACGGTGTCCCAGCGTATCGTCATCCGTCACAGCTCTACGAAGCGATTCTCGACATCTTGACGCTGCCGATTCTGCTCATCGTCTACCGCCTCAAGCCGAAGGACGGCGTCGTTGCGTGGACGTGGTTCACGCTCTACGGCATCACCCGGACGATCGCCGAGATGTGGCGGCAGACCGCGTTCAGTTGGATGGGCTTGACCGGCGGACAGCTCTATGCGATCCCGATGATCCTCGCCGGCATAATCGGCATCGTCTACTGCGCGACGCGGCCGGGACCGCGGACCGAGGTCGGACCCGTCTCGCCCCAGCCGGCCCGCAGTTTACCCTGAGCCCCTCGACTCCGCCCGGGATGAACTCCGTCGAAGGGAGCGAGGGCGTAGCGCAGCGCTACCGGAGCCTGCGCCGCGCTATCGACGAAGAAGCTCGCAGCTGCGGCCGGGATCCGGCCGCAATCGCGCTCGTCGGGATATCGAAGGGCCAGCGGACCGAGACGATTGCCTCGGCGATTCGCGCCGGCTTGGCCGACATCGGCGAGAACTACCTTCAGGAGGCGCGCCGCAAAATGCCATCGCTGCCGCCCGTGCGCAAACACTTCGTCGGTCATCTTCAAACGAATAAAGCGAAGGCAGTCGCAGAAGAGTTCGACGTCGTGCAGAGCGTCGATCGCGCGGCGGCCGGTGCCGCATTGTCGAAAGCCGCCGTCGACGCCGGCAAAACGCTGCCGGTGCTGCTCCAACTCAACATCTCGCCGGTCGAGCGCTTCGGATGTCCGCCCGGCGAGGCGCAAGAGCTTGCCGAAATGCTCCAGGGCCAGCCAGGCTTGCGACTCGAAGGCGTGATGGCCATCGGGCCGGTGAGCTTGGATCGTGATGAAATCTTGCGCGCATTTGAGCTGGCCGCCAAGACGTTGGCCCGTATAGGTGGAAGTACGCTCTCCGTCGGCATGTCGGGAGATTGGCGCGAAGCGTTGCGGGCGGGATCCACGATGTTGCGCATCGGCGAAGCGCTCTTCGGTCCTCGTGCGGCAAAGGAGGTTGCGCGATGAGTGTGTTCAGCAAGATCGGATCGTTCTTTTCGATCCGCGACGACGAGGAAGAGTTTTACGATGAGGAGAGCGGATCGGCGCGCGTCGTGCCGCTTTCGGCGGCGGGCCGGCGCGGCAACAATCAGGTGAGCGTCTATTCGCCGCGGAGTTATCAAGACGTCGTCGAAATCGCCGATTCGCTTCGAAACCGTCAAGTCGTGATTATCAATCTGCAGAATGCGGACCGGTCGCTGCTGCAGCGTGTCGTCGATTTTATGTCCGGCGTTGCCTATACGATCGACGGCAAGATTCAGAAGCTTGCGGAGTCAATCTACCTGGTCGTTCCGGCCGGCATCGTCGTGAACGCAGCAGGTTTGCGCGATTCCATGATGGCGGATGGCACCTTCGATTTCATGGCGAACCGAACGTAGGAAAGATGATGAACAAGATTACTCCGGTCGACATACAGCACAAGAGCTTCAAGAAGGCGCTTCAGGGGTACGACCGCGCGGACGTCGACGGGTTTCTCGACGAGGTGATCGAGACGCTCGAGGACGAGGCGCAACAGCGCGCGGCGCTCGACGCGGAGATCGCCGACCTCAAAGAGCGCATCAGTCATTTCAAGGCGATGGAGGAATCGCTTCAAAACACGCTCGTGCTCGCACAGCGGACCGCCGACGAGGTCAAGGCGTCGGCGCATAAAGAGGCAGACCTAATTCGCGAGCAGGCGCGTTTGGCGGGCGAGCGTGAGATCGCCGGCTACAACGATGCGATCGCCGACGTGCGCCGCGAACATCAGCGCGCGGTCGAAGCGGCGGAAAAGGCGCGCAGCGAGCTGCGCAGCCTGCTGATGACGCACCTAGCGTTGCTCGAACGCGGCGACGGCGCGAAGGTCAACGGCGAACTGCCGGGCGCGCCGGCGCAGAACGTGGTGCCCGAGCCGGAACCCGTCAAAGAGAAGACGCCGAAAAAAGAAGACACGACTCGCATCACCGTTTACTAGTCCGCATAGTGCCATCCTGAGGCAGGTCGAACGACGCGTCGCCGTTCTGCCCGGGGACGGTATCGGCCCCGAGGTGACGCGCGCGGCGGTGCGCGTCCTGGCGCGCGTGCGCCCCGATCTGGAGTGCGTCGAGGCCGACGTCGGCGGGGCGGCGCTTGCGCGTGGCCTCCCTGCGCTTCCACCGCAAGCACGCGAGCTCTGCGATGCCAGCGCCGCGATTCTCTTCGGCAGCGTCGGGCTTCCGCAATACGATGGAAAACCGCTACCCGAGCGTCCGGAGTATGCGCTCTTCCTGTTGCGCCGCGATTACGAGCTCTATGCGAACTTGCGTCCCGTTCGCGTCTTCGCGGGCTTAGAGGACGCCTCGCCGTTGAAGCGCGAGCTCGTTGCGGGTCTCGACTTGGTCATCGTGCGCGAACTCACCGGCGGCATCTATTACGGCGTGCCGAAGGAGCAGCGACGCGTCGGCGGCGTCGACGAGGCGGTCGATACGATGATTTATCGCGCGCCGGAGATCGAGCGTATCGCTCGCATTGCCTTCGAGCTCGCGCGTGCGCGCCGCAATCGGCTCACGTCGGTCGATAAGCAGAACATCCTCGAAACGTCGCGTCTCTGGCGGCGCGTCGTGAACGACGTTGCAGGCGAGTATCCCTCCGTTGCAGTCGAACATTTGCTCGTCGATACGGCTGCGATGCAACTCGTGCAACGCCCGCGCAATTTCGACGTCGTCGTTACCGAGAATATGTTCGGCGACATTCTATCGGACGAAGCCGCGATATTGACCGGTTCCATCGGAACGCTGCCAAGCGCGAGCCTCGGAACTCGAGGAACTCCGGGGCGGCGCTTCGGTCTCTACGAACCAATCGGTGGAACCGCGCCGGCACTCGCCGGAAAGAACGAAGCGAATCCGACTGCCTCGATTTTATCTGCCGCGATGCTACTGCGCCACTCGCTGGAAGACGAGACGAACGCTTTGCGAATCGAGCGCGCGGTCGAGCGTACCTATGCCGACGGCAAGCGCACCGCCGAGCTCGCCGGACCGGCGAGCGCCCTTTCGACAAGCGCCTTTGCCGACGCCGTCGTGGAGCGGCTTTAGCTAGACTTTCGTCGATTCGGTCACGACTTTGCGGCCGATGAAGTCGATGAAGCGCACGTGGAGGATGGCGTGCTGGTGGGGATGCGCCGCGATCCACGCCGCGCGCCAACGCCCTACGGCGTCGCGCCGGATCGCTGCGATCGTTTCGTCGTCGGTCTCAATGTATTGCTGAAGATCGACGCTCACGATGAGCGTCGTTTGCGGATGCACGTCGAAGCCCATCACGACGTCGGAATATTGCCGCTTAAGCGGCATCATCGCGGAGATCTCCGCATCGGTCGACTGCTGCTTCGGCGCCGGGGCGCTGCAGGCGGTAACCAGTACGATCGTCGCGGCGGCCAGCGTGAGACGCGCTTCGTTCATCTGATCGAAACGATTCGGCCACGGCGGCCAGCTACCATGCGGTCGTGGACGGTATTGCATGGGCGCAAAGCGCGATGGTCGCCGCGCGAACGAGGCTCGAGATCGCGACCGATAACCTGGCGAACGTGTCGACCGGCGGATTTGCAAGGATCGCCGCGCACGGTGCACTGACTCCGAACGGCGTATCGATATCGCGTTCTCGCGAGGCGGCTTCTGCGCCGGGAATGCCCAACGGCGTCGATGCGATTGCCGAAATGATCGACGTGCTTGCGGCCGAGCGCTCTTTCGAAAGCGCTCAAAAGGCGGTCGCGGCGATCGACCAATCGCGGCAAAAATCCGCCGAAGCCGCTCGGATACAGTAGCGGTGGACCGAGCGCTCTTCGCTGCTGCCAGCGGCATGGCCGCGCAGCAGCGCAATCTCGAAACGATTGCCGATAACCTCGCCAATGCCGGCGTCGTTGGTTTCAAAGGCTCCGCGCAGCGCTTCGCCGAGTTGATCCTGCGCAACCGCGGCGGAGTTGGAACGGTCGCGCTCGGCGCGCGCGTCGTCTTCAAGCAGGGAAAGCTGGCGCGCAGCGCCGGGCCATTCGACGTCGCGATAGACGGTCCGGGTTTTTTCACGGTCGTCGATTCACGTGGTCGGCGGTATTACACGCGCGACGGTGGATTCTCACGCGCGGCCGACGGAACGTTGCGCGAGGCGCACGATATGCGGCTCGACGGCATCCGGATTCCGGCCGACGCGCTGACGGCGGCGGTTCTTGGCGACGGCAGCGTTCAGGCAACGTTTGCAAAAGGGCCGGCACGCATCGTGGGACGCATCCGGCTCGCCGAGTTTGCCGCGCCGGAGTCGCTGCGGTCAGTCGACGGCGCACTCTTTGCCGCAACGCGCGAGTCTGGTGCGGCGCGAGCAGTCGCACCCGGCGGCGACGACGGTCCGAAGCTGCGTTTCGGCATGCTGGAAGAGTCAAACGTGACCATCATCGATGCGATGATGCAAATCTTAACGGCACAACGCGCGTATGAAGCCAACGCAAAAGGCGTACAAGCCGCCGACGAAATGCTTCGCATCGCAAACAACTTGCAACGTGGATAGCGTCACCGCGCAGCGTGTCGGAGAAACGTTCGAGGCGATGCTGCTCGCGCCGATTCTGCGGCCGATGGTTGCCGGATTGAGCATGCTGGGCGACTACGAGCTCGATTTACTTGCCGGCGAGATCGCCCGCCACGACGGCAGAGGATTCGCGCAGCTCATCGCTCGTCGCTTGGAGCGCGTGCCGTGATCGATGCGGAGGCTCGCGAGGACGCGGTGCGCTCGATGCTGCCCCTGGTGCGCAGGGCGGCGCGCCGATTGAAGCGGCTCGTTCCGTCGCTCGACGTCGACGATCTGGTCGGCGATGGCTGCGTCGGACTCATCCGCGCGGTAGATTCGTTCGATCCCGCACGCGGTCCGCATATTGCGGAGTATGCGCGCCGGCTCGTCGTGGGCGCGATGCTCAACGGCATCAGACGCATGGATCCGGTCTCCGAGCGCGCGCGGCGCATCGTGCGCGACGGCGAGAACCGGCGGTATGCGCTCGCCGCGGAGCGGGGCAGCGTGCCGAGTTTCGACGAGATGGAACGTCGCTGCCCCGGGTATCGGCGCGCGCTCGCCGCGGCGCATCAGGGCCAACCCCTGTCGCTTGACGCTCCGCTTCCTCGCGGCGAGTCGCTTGCCCACGACTGGGGTGACGATCCGGCGCGGATCGTCGAACGCCGCTTGGAGCGCGCGCATCTCGCCGAGTTGATCGACGCATTGCCGCGGCGTCAGCGCGATCTCGTACTGATGCACTACTTCCACGAAACCTCGCTGCGCACGATCGGCAGACGGCTTGCGATTTCGCCCCAGCGCGCGTCACAGCTGCATACCAGCGCGCTAACGAAACTGAAACGCCGGATTCATGCTTCGCCGCCTTGAGCTCGATGACGCCGGCGCAACGCTTCCCGCCCAGATCGGGACGGTCGCATCGGAAGCCGTTGTGCCCGTCGTCCCCGACGGCGAGCTCGAAACGCCGCTATCAGCGCACGATCGGCCGCGATGGGTCAGAGACGCCGTCGCCGTTTCACAGCGAACGCGAGAACTCATCGCGCGTTTGCGCCCGGTTGCACTCCGCGTGCTGAGCTTCTGGGATCACCGCATGCGCGCAATCGTCGTCGGCGATTGCTGCGTGCGGGTCGACGCCAGTGGCTGTTACCGGATTGACGCTTAGCCCGTTTTGCTGCAGCGATGATGCTCCGTCACGACCATGCCTTTTGCATCGGGGTAAGTCGGCCCGTCGATCCGGTACGATTCGTCCGACGTCCGGCTGAAGATCGTGTCATACTGTTGCGACGGCGGCCGAGAGTTGCGAAAGAGTCCGACGTATGTCCATCCCCAACCCTCGGGCGTATCGGCCATGCGGATCACGAAGTACTGTCCCGTCGTCATCGCTCCGAAGCGAACCCATTGGCCACGACGCTCGTCATAACCGACGAGGTACTCCGCCGTAAACGCCTGCGCGCGCGGCTGCGCCGGTTGATCGATCGTCTGCTTGATCCAGAGGCCGCCAAGGGTCGGCGTCCAGGTTGTGCGGTAGGAGCCGCCCTCGTCACCAACGGTGAAGGTGCAGCTCCAGTTACCGATCAGATAGGCTCGCGATGCGATTGCTTGCTGCGCCGTCGTCGCGCCTGTCGGTCCGCCTAAACTTAGTACGATCGCGGCGGCGGACGCCGCGGCGACTCCAATTCGATTCATCATGCGGGGATCGTAACGGGGCCGGCCTGCCCCGGTCTTGAAAACCGCCATCAAAATCCTTTGATGCTATCGCCATGAGACGCTATCGTATTGGACCATTTGAAGTGTACGGCGCGCGGCTCGTTGTCGCGTGCAGCGCACGGCAAGTAGCCGCTGGACGAAAAGTCGTCAACACCTTGGCGGCGCTGATCGAATGCGGCGCGGGCGTCGTGACGAAGGAGGAGCTACTCGGTCGAATTTGGCCGGATGGCTCCGCCGGCGAAACCAGTCTCGCACAAAACGTTTACGTGCTTCGGCGCCTCTTCCGCGAGTACGGATTCGACGACGCCATCGAAACGGTGCCGGGCGTTGGATACCGGCTTGTGCTTTCTGCGGAGGCGCCCGGCGCACCGCAAGTTCACTCGCGCACGTTATCGGCGTTTGGCTTTTGGCCGGCGGCCGTTACGGCGCTCGTGGCGGCCGGCTGCATCTATCCGCTGGCAACGCACCTGGATTCCCAGGCCGTCGAGCCGCCGGCCGAAATCGCACAAATCGAGCGGCTTTATACGATTGGGCGTTACTATTGGAATCTTCGGACCTCGAGCGCGGTGCGCACGAGCATGAAGTATTTTGGCGAAATCATCGCGCGCGATCCGCAAAGCGAGCTCGGCTACGCCGGGATGGCAGACGCGTACGCGACGATCGGCGATTACTGCTACGGCACGCACCGGCCTGCGATCTATTTTGCGCAGGCAGCGGCCTACGCGCGCCAAGCGCTGATAATCGATCCGCGTTCGGCGCCGGCTCACGCGACGCTCGGGTTCCTTTTATTGCATAAAAACCGGCGGCACGACGCGATGGTGGAGTTTCGCCGTTCGCTTGCGGCGGATGGTTCCTATGCACCCGCGCACGAATGGTACGGCCTCGCCTTGGCTGCGGAAGGAAGATTCGATGCCGCGCGTGCCGAGATGACGCTCGCGTCACAGCTGGCGCCCCTCTCCGTCGCTTCGAGCGCATGGCTTGCGGTGATCGCAAATCGCGAACGCCGTTTCGCCGATGCGCGTCTCTTCGCTCGCGATGCGCGCGAGCTCGGAGGACGTTTTGCTCCGGGACGATTGCCGCGCAATCATTCGATGCGGGCGGCGGTCGAAGAGCCTGCGGCGGCGGCGATCGCTCCCTAACCACCGGCGGGCATTAAGTGCGCGAGCACCGCGATGGCCACCGTTGCGGTACCGGCGAATACGAAATAGATGAGGGCTCGCGTTACGAGCAGTACATCGTGGGCGTCGCTGAACTGACCTGGCATCAACGAATCTCCTCTCGCGTTACAGATAAGACTTTCGCATGCCAGCCTTATAGAACGCGGAGAACGGCCTGGGACCTCGCTGAATTTCTTGCGCTATTGCGGCGTGAACAAGTTTCTTCCGGTCATGCGCTCGGGAATCGGCAATCCCATCAGCGTGAGCAGCGTCGGCGCAACGTCGCCGAGCTTTCCGCCGTCGGCAAGCCGCCCGCGTAAATTGTTCGCTACGAGCAGGAATGGAACGAGATTCGTCGTGTGTGCCGTCAGCGGATTTCCCTTCGCATCGAGCTTCTCTTCGGCGTTCCCGTGGTCGGAGGTGATCGCCAACAACGCGTTAGCCTTCAACGAGGCATCGCTGAGGCGTCCCAAGCACGCATCGAGGACTTCAACCGCGGCGACGGTCGGCTCCCATTTGCCGGTGTGCCCCACCATGTCCGCGTTGGCATAGTTCATCACGATTGCATCGAACGTGCCGCCTGCGATCGCCGCAAGCGCCGCGTCGGTGATTTCGCGAGCACGCATCGCCGGAGCGAGATCGTACGTCGGAACCGACCGGTCCGACGGAATCAGCGTGCGCTCTTCGCCATCGAATTGATCTTCGCGCCCGCCGTTGAAAAAGTACGTAACGTGGGCGTACTTCTCGGTTTCGGCAAGCCGCAGTTGGCGCAGCCCCGCGCGCGCAAGAATTTCGCCGAACGTGTCGTACTGCGGCCGCGGTCCGAAGAGCACCGGATTGGTATAGTTTTCATCGTACTTGGTCATGGTTGCGAAGAAGGGATTGTGGTACGGTTTTGAAGCGAACACTCCAAAGCCGTCGTCGAAATAGATCGTCGTGCCCGCATTGAAGGCCGTCATCAGCTGTCGCGCGCGGTCCGGTCGAAAGTTGAAGAAGACGAACGCATCTCCATCTTCGATCGGCCGGGTTTGCGCGACGATCGTCGGACGAACGAACTCGTCGTCTTCGCCCCGCGCGTAGCCCGCTTCGACCGCCGTCCGTGCGTCGGGCGCGCGCCATTGCGCGCTACCGTTGGCGAGCAGGTCGTATGCGAGCTGCGTCCGTTCCCACCGGCGGTCGCGGTCCATCGCGTAAAAACGGCCGGTGACGCTCGCAATCGAGCCGCTGCGCCCGACGGATCCGAGTTTGGCTTCGAGTTGCTCGACGTAGCCTAGCGCCGAGCGCGGCGGCGTGTCGCGCCCATCGAGAAAGCCGTGTATTGCAACCGGGACGCCGGCCGTGACGGCCGCATCGATCAAGGCGAAGCAGTGAAGCATCGAGCTGTGGACGCAGCCGTCCGAGAGCAAGCCCATCAGATGCAGCGTTCCGCCGCTCGCTCCAACGTGCTCGACGGCACGCACCAACGTTGCGTTTCTCGCGAACTCTCCCCCAGCAATCGCGGCATCGATGAGCGTCACGCCCTGCGCAACGACGCGTCCGCTGCCGAGATTCATGTGGCCGACTTCGCTGTTGCCCATCACGCCGTCGGGAAGGCCGACGGCTCGCGCGGAGGCTTGCAAGAGCGTGTGCGGATAACGCGCCAGCAGCGCATCAAAGTGCGGCAGCCGTGCCGCCGCGATCGCGTTTCCGTACGCGTCGTTGCGGCATCCCCACCCGTCGAGTACCGCCAGAATAACGGGGCGATATATCACCCTTCGACTCCGCTCAGGGCGGGCTAGCGGCGCTGCGAATCAGCTGCGCGAATCCGTCGGGATCCAGCGATGCGCCGCCGATGAGACCGCCATTGATGTCGGGCTGCGTCGCGTACGAAGCAACGTTCCCGGTGTTCATGCTGCCGCCGTAGAGTATCGGAGTCTCACGCAAGCCTTGCAACGACGATCGAATCGTCGCCATCACGCGGTTCGCTTCGGCCGGTTCGCAGTTCTCACCCGTACCGATCGCCCAGATCGGCTCGTATGCGATCACCACGCCCGCAAGCGCGCCGGCGTCAACGCCGTCGAATGCGGCTCGCGTCTGCGCCACGACGTGATCGTCGGTCACGCCCGCACGCCGCTGTTCGAGCGTCTCGCCGACCGCAACGATCGGGATGAGGCTCTGCTCGAGCGCGGTATGGACTTTCAAGTTCACCGTACGGTCGGTTTCGTTGCAGTGCGCGCGCCGCTCCGAATGCCCCAAGATGACGTGGCTCACCCCGAATTCGCGCAGCATTGGCGCGCTGATCTCGCCGGTAAATGCGCCGTGCAGCTCCCAATGCATCGTCTGAGCGCCGAGCCGCACGCGCGATCCCTCCCGTTTGGCGGCCGCACGGCAAATCGACGTGAACGGCGGCGCCAGGACGATCTCGACGTCGCGCGGCAGCGACGGCAACTGCACGACGAAAGCATCGATGTAATCGGCGGTCTCGGCCGCCGTCTTGTTCATCTTCCAATTGGCGACGACGAGCCTACGGACGTTCAAGCGCGACGACTCCCGGCAACGATTTTCCCTCCAGATACTCTAACGTCGCCCCGCCTCCGGTAGAGACGAAGGTCGTCCGTGCCGCAAATCCGAGCAAATGCGCGGCCGCCGCGGCATCCCCGCCGCCGACCACGCTCACCGCTCCCGCCGCGGTGGCACGCGCAATCGCTTCGCCGATCGCTTTGGTGCCTTCGCGATAGGCGGGGCGCTCGTACACGCCCATCGGTCCGTTGAAGACGATCGTACGCGCACCTTCGATCGTGCGGGCGTATGCAGCGGCGGTCTCGGGACCGATGTCCAAAATCATTTCCGTGCCGACCGCACGAATGGGTACGATATGCGCTTCTTTTTCCGCGTCGAGTGAGGGCGCCACGACCGCGTCGGTCGGCAGATGAAGCGCTACGTTGCGCTCTTTGAGCACCGCCGCGATATGACGCGCCGGTTCGAGATCCGCATCCCGCAACGATCGTCCAACGTCGACGCCGGATGAAGCGAGCAGGGTGTTCGCCATGCCGCCGCCGATGCAGAACGCATCGACGAATTCGGAGAGCCGCTCTAAGACGCCGATCTTGTCTTTGATTTTGGCGCCGCCGATCGCACACACGAACGGTTTCGCCGGGTCGTGGATGAGTCTGGAGAGCGCCGAAAGCTCGGCTTCCATCAAAAATCCCGCTACGCTCGGAAGGAGATGCGCCACGCCTTCGGTGGAGGCATGCGCGCGGTGCGCCGTTGCGAACGCGTCGTTGACGTAGTAATCCCCCAGCCGCGCCAGCCGCTTGGAGAACTCGGGATCGTCGCGCTCCTCTTCGGAATGGAACCGCACGTTCTCCAGCAGTAGAACGTCGCCGTCGCGCAGCTGCGCGACCGCCTCCTCGGCGATCTCACCGACGCAATCGCCGGCGAAGTGCACGGCGGTCTCGAGGCGGTCGGAGAGTGCTTGCGCGATGGGGCGCAGGGAGAGCCGCGGATCGGGCTTACCTTCGGGCCGTCCCAGGTGCGAGAGCACGATTGTGCGGGCACCCTGCTCGTGCAGCCAGCGCAGCGTCGGAATCGCCGCATCGACGCGCGCGTAATCGAGAATTTGCGGCGCGCTACCACCCGGCGCGCTCGTGATTGGGACGTTGAGATCTTCGCGTACCAGCACGCGCTTGCCCCGGACGTCGAGATCCCGCAGTTTTTTGAAGGCGCTAGACCTTTGCCGGAATCGTCGCGAGCACCAGAGCGGTCAGCTCCGCGAGCCGGCACGAATAACCCCACTCGTTATCGTACCACGCTGCGATCTGCACGAGATCGCCGTTGGCGTTGTTGAGCTTGGAGTCAATGATGGAGCTATGCGGATCCTTCTTGAAGTCGCTCGAGACGAGCTCCGCTTCGGTATAGGCGACGTATTTGCTCATGTCGCCCTCCGCGGCGCGCCGCAGAATCTCGTTGAGCTGCGCGCGCGTCGTCGGCGTACGCGTTTGTGCGACTAAGTAAATCATCGAAACGGTCGGCGTCGGTACGCGCAGCGCAAAGCCGTCGAACGTCCCTTCAACTTCGGGAATGGTGAGGTAGAGCGCCTTGGCGGCGCCGGTCGAGGTCGGTACGATGTTCGTTGCCGCATTGCGGGCGCGCCGCGGGTCTTTGTGCGGTCCGTCGAGCACGTTCTGATCGTTGGTGTACGAATGAATCGTGGTCATGAAACCCTTGACCCAACCCAGCTCGTCCACGACCGGCTTAACCGCCGTCGCAAGGCAGTTGGTCGTGCAGGACGCGTTCGAGATGACGTGATGCGCGGACGGATCGTAGTTCTTGTCGTTGACGCCGAGCACGATCGTGATGTCTTCGCCTTTGGCCGGCGCCGAGATGATCACTTTCTTCGCGCCGCCGCCGTCGATGTGGGCGCGAGCTTTGGCGGCATCGGTAAAGAGGCCGGTCGATTCGACGACCACGTCGACGCCGAGATCGTTCCACGGCAGTTTTCCGGGATCGCGCTCGGCGAAGACGCGAATCTTGCGATCGTCGATCGAGATCGTGCCGTCGCCGCCGGAAACGTCGCCTGCGTAGGCGCCGTAGTTGCTATCGTACTTAAAGAGATGCGCGCAGTGACTCGCATCGATCAGGTCGTTGACGGCGGCTATCTCGATTTCCGGATGGCGCTCGACGATTGCTTTGGTGAAATTACGTCCGATTCGGCCGAAGCCGTTAATTCCGATGCGCATGGAGGCGCGTTTACCGGACGGCTTTCGCGCTCACCTGCCCGCGGCGAACGTGGTCGGCGAGCCGGGTCATCGCACCGAGCCGGCTGCTGACGGTCGGCTTGGAGATCGGCGGATTGCAGCGGCGGCCCAGCTCTGCAAGCGATTCGTCGGGGTGCTTGAGCCGCAGCTCGGCCACTTCGCGCAGTGCGGGCGTCAGACGCGTCAGGCCGTACGAAGCGCGCAAATACTCGATGACGTGCCGTTGCGCGGCAGCTGCCTGTGCGCTTCGCTCGAGATTCGCCGCCTCGGTGTTCACCAAACGATGAATGCGATTCTTCGTTTCGCGTAACGCTCGCACGTCTTCGAGCGCGAGGACCGCGGCGAAGGCGCCGATTCTCGTGAGCAGCTCCGCAATCGTGTCGAAGTCCTTGTAGTACAGAATCACGCGCGATTTGCGGCGAACCAGTTTAGGAGGGACGCCGGCGCTGCGCAGCATCCATTTCAGGCGCTGCGCGATCTCCTCGCTGCGCACCACGAACTCCAGATGGTAACCGCGTGCGCCGGCCGCGAGCGATCCGCATGCTAAGAACGCGGCGCGTACTTCGATGAGCCGGTCACATTTATGCACCGGCTTGGGCGGCATCCCGCGCAACCGTGGCGGCAGCGCGATTGCAAACGTCGGGAGGCGGTGCAAACGCGTCGGAGAACGCGCCTCGATCGGCTGCGTACGTTCGTCGAGCAGCGACCAAAAGAGCCGCGCGACGGCATTACGATGCGTCACGAACTCATTGCCGGCGCTGCCGTAGAGGGCGAGCCCGGCGAGCAGCGCGTCACGGCAGTGCACCGCTGCGGGCACGTCGCGCGCGAGCGCATCCTTCGTATCCGCGGAGATTACAGCCATTCTGCGTCGTCCTTGCGCGTTTGCAGAATCTCGTAGAGATCGCCCGGCTTGAGCGCGGGCGTCACGCGCAACGGCACTTCGCGAACGCGTACCGTCACGAACTTCGTCGCGTAGTGAATCTCTAGCTCGTCGCCCGGTTTGACCGCGTATCCCGGCTTGAGCGGCTTGCCGTCCTTCGTAATGCGTCCGTGCTCGAGCGCTTCATGAGCCTCGCTCCGCCGCTTGGCCAGCCGCGAGACCTTCATGAACTTGTCGAGTCGCACGGCGCCCCCGTTCGACGGGGCCGCGCGCGGATGCCTTGACAGTATAGCGATATATCGAATAGTATTGCGACATGAACATGGGTTACTGGGGTGATCCCCATTCAGGCTGGTGGAGCTGGCCCGGCAAGCGCGAACGCCGGCGCGGCATGCGCCGCATGCGGCGCGGAATTCTGAAGTTTGCGGTGCTCAAGCTGCTCGACGAGCTCCCGCGCCACGGGTACGACCTCATCCGCGCCGTTCGGGAGAAAGGCTGGGGCGGCGGAGCGGGCTCGGTCTATCCGTTGCTCGCTGCGCTCGAGGCCGCCGGCTTGGTGAGCGGTCGCGACGAGGGCGATCGCCGGATCTACGAGCTCACCGAGCAAGGACGAAGGCTGCTCGGCGAGCATGCGGCGGACCTCGAACGCTGGCTCAAAGACGACGATGACGACGAAGAGGAGATGCACGACATGGGTTCGCAACTGCGCGACTCGGCGAGACGGTTAATGCAAGCGATTTCGCAGCTCGGACCGTCTTCAAAACCGGAGACGATCGAGCACGTGCGCGAGCTGCTCGACGAAGCACGCAAAGAGATCTACCAAGCTTTAGCAGAGGAATAAGCGATGGCCCAGGCCGAGGCTCGACCAGCGCCGCGGCGGCACGGCGTCAACATTTTCGAGGAGGGGAAGCCGATGTGGCAGATCCTCCTCGTCTTTCTCATCCCCTTGATGCTCAGCAACGTCTTGCAATCGGCCTCGCAGACGATGGCGAGCATTTGGATCGGCCGCCTCATTTCCACGCAGGCGCTCGGCGCAATCTCGGCCGTCTTTCCGATCGTCTTTCTGCTCTTTTCGTTTGTCTTCGGCGTATCGAGCGGCGCGAGCGTGCTCGTCGGGCAAGCCTTCGGCGCGCGTGACTTGCATAAGGTCAAGCGCATCGCCGGCACCGTGTTGGGCGCCGCACTCTATCTCGGGATCATCGTCGCCATCATCGGAATTCTCGGGTCGACGGCGGTGCTGAGTTGGCTTCGCACGCCGCCCGATATCATCGGTCAGTCCGACGCATACGCCCGCGTCATTTTCCTCGTCATGCCGGTTTTCTTCGTCTACTTCGTGTACGCGACGCTGCTGCGTGGAACCGGCGATTCGACGACACCGTTTTACGCGCTCATCGTCTCGGCATTGCTTGCGATCGTCGTTACTCCGCTCTTCATTCTGGGTTGGTTCGGCTTGCCGAAGCTCGGCGTTGTGAGCCCGGCCGTAGCGGGCCTCATCGCCAACTTCGCGGCCCTGGCATGGATGTTGTACTATCTGAAGCGACGCGATCATCCGCTGAAGTTCGACCGCGAAATGCTCGGCGATCTCTTAATCGACTGGAAGATCCTCGGCGGCGTCGTCCGCATCGGGGTGCCGACCGGAATACAAGTAATGATGGTTTCGCTCGCGGAGCTCGCCGTTATCTGGATGGTCAATAAGTTCGGGTCGAGCGCGACTGCGGCGTACGGCGCGGTCAACCAGGTCGTCGGTTACGTTCAGTTCCCGGCGATCTCGATCGGCATCTCGGCTTCGATCTTCGGCGCGCAATGCATTGGGGCGCGCCGCGAAGACAAGCTCGGCAGCGTCATACGTTCGGCGGTCGGTTTGAACTACGTCATCGGCGGCATTATCATCGGGCTTTGCTATCTCTTCGCTTGGGTGATCCTCGGGTGGTTCATCACCGATCCGAACACGCTGCGGATTGCGCACGAGCTCTTGATGATCACACTCTGGGGCTATCTACTCTTTGGCAACTCGGCGGTGCTCAGCGGCGTTATGCGGGGAAGCGGCGACGTGATCGTGCCGACGATCAACGGTATCTTTGCGATCGGCGTCGAGGTTCTGGCCGCGTACCTGCTGATGCTGCGTATCGGACTCGACGGCGTGTGGCTCGGCTATCCGATCTCGTATTGCGTCGTCCTCTTGCTGCAGTTCTGCTACTACCAGTTCGTCTGGAAGAAGAAAACCCACGAACGCCTAGTGTGAAGCTGCCTCCGAAGCTACTTGCGCTGTTTGTCTTTCGGAGTGACGCAGGTTCCGGTCGCTCGACAGACGACGACGGGGGGATCGAGCA
>JAMXLK010000067.1 GCA_024281075.1 Vulcanimicrobiia bacterium | reverse complement strand
TTTACGTCGCCTGGACGAACGGCGAACTCACGCTCGAGCAGCTGCGACAATATGCCGGACAGTATATGCATCACGTACTGGCCGAGCCGACGTATTTGAGCGCGGTGCACTCGAATACACCGCACTTTGCGAGTGACGGTCGCAGCGATCTGGGACCGCGTCAGACGATTCTTCAAAATCTCGTCGACGAGGAGCTCGGTCCGAAGAATCATCCGGCTCTCTGGAAACAGTTTGCCGCGGCGGTGGGCGTCTCCGAAGAGGACCTCGCCTCAACGGCGGCAATGCCGGCGACGCGCCGGCTCATCGAAACCTTCACGGATCTCTGCCGAAACCGGCCGTATTACGCCGGTCTCGCCGCGCTGCATGCCTTCGAATCGCAAGTGCCGGCGATCGCTGCAATCAAAATCGAAGGCTTGCGCCGCTTTTACGGCATTTCGGATGCAGCGGCCGTCGAGTTCTTCAGCGTGCATGAGAAGGCCGACGTTTGGCACTCGGCCGCGGAATGGCGCCTCATCGAGCGTGCTGCCGACACGCCGGAAAAGCAAGCCGAGGTTCTCGCGGCGACCCGCGCCGCGTGCGATGCGCTCTGGAGCTTCCTCGACGGCGTCTACGCACGATAACGCCGAATCAAGACCGCACGCGTTAGGCAGCCCGCCCTTCCGGCGGGCTGCCTCTTTGTTGCGCCTTGGCGGGTATGACGTAACCGATGCGAATGGAGCGACGCGTCAAACCGGCAAGCATGGGCGGCGTATGCCTCGTAGCGGCGCTGCTGACGGGTTGCGCCGATCGCGCGGCTGCAAGCGTGCCGGAGGTTACACAGGCGCAGGTTGCTGCGCCTTCGCAGTCACAGGCTGTCCGCAGCGCGGATGCGGCAGCCCATTTTGCCGCCGACCGCTGCTTGCAGTTCGAGCAACAGTTTGACGAGTTCGCGGCCTGCCAGCGGGCCGACGGAACGCTGCAATCCTTTACCGCACGCGACATCGGCTGGCGGGTGAGGTATTTCGTGCGGTATTGGCGGATGCCGTGCAACGAAGCGCCGACCATAGAGGAAGGCTACGTCTATCACATGGTCACCAAGGATCTATACAACGACTCCGACCTGAACGACAAGGAGCGCATGGCGATCCGCGTCGCCATGTTTGAAGGCAAGGTTAACTGCAAATAGCCCGCTTGCTTGCCTTTCCCCTCGCACCCTAGGCCCTAGAAGGCTCAAGCGCTCGAGATTTGACGCCTAAATAGCGCCTTGGTATAGTTGATGTCCGGTCCCACCTGCGGGTGAGGCCGTTGTTTGTGTGTGAAGAGGAGCCTGCCCAATTCCGACCATCAATCAGCTGGTGCGCCGCGGGCGCGAAAAGACCGAGCAAAAGGTCAAGACGCGGGCTTTTCGCGTCATCTTGACCGGACCGAAACCGGGGCATCCCGACCTGCCGACGCGGACTTTTGAAGTCACCGGCAATCCGCAGCGGCGCGGCGTCTGTACCCAAGTTAAGACGGTCACACCCAAAAAGCCGAACTCGGCCTTACGCAAAGTCGCGCGCGTGCGGCTGACAAATGGGGAAGAGGTCACCGCGTACATCCCCGGGATCGGGCACAATCTGCAGGAGCACTCGGTCGTGCTGGTGCGGGGCGGACGCGTCAAAGATCTCCCGGGCGTACGCTATCACATCATCCGCGGCACGCTGGATACCGCCGGCACCGCGAACCGCAAACAAGGCCGTTCGAAATACGGCGCAAAACGCGAAAAGAAAAAGTAGATAAAGTAGATAAGGAAAGCATTCGTTGCCACGTAAAGGTCCCGCTCCCAAGCGGCAAATTCTACCGGATCCGCGGTTCAACTCCAAAGTGCTCGCGCGCTTCATTAATAAAGTGATGCTGCGCGGCAAGAAGTCGACCGCCGAGCACATTACGTACGGCGCGCTCGACATCGTTGCCGACAAGACCGGCCGCGATCCGATGGAAATTTTTTCGCAGGCGCTCTCCAACGCGATGCCGTTGGTCGAAGTGCGGCCGCGGCGTGTCGGCGGCGCGACCTATCAGGTGCCGATGGAGGTCCGCCCGGATCGCCGCCAAGCGATGGCAATGCGGTGGCTCATCGGTTTTGCGCGTGCCCGCGGCGGGCGCTCGATGGAAGAGAAGCTTGCCGGCGAGCTGCTTGACGCTTCCAATAACACCGGCGCTACAATTAAGAAGCGTGAAGACACGCATAAGATGGCGGAGGCGAATAAAGCGTTCGCCCACTATCGCTGGTAAACGTAACTAAACTAAACTAAAAGAACACCATGGCTGTACGGGAATATCCGCTCGAACGCACGAGGAACATCGGCATTGCCGCGCACATCGATGCGGGCAAGACGACCTGTACCGAGCGCATCCTTTTCTTCACCGGGCGCGTGCATAAGATGGGCGAAGTGCACGACGGCGCCGCGACGATGGACTGGATGGTTCAGGAGCAGGAACGCGGCATCACCATCACGTCGGCGGCAACCGCGACGACGTGGCGCGATACCCGCATCAATATTATCGATACGCCGGGTCACGTCGACTTCACGGTGGAGGTCGAGCGCTCGCTTCGCGTGCTCGACGGGCTCGTGGCCCTTTTCGATTCGGTCGCCGCGGTCCAGCCGCAATCCGAAACGGTCTGGCGGCAAGCAAACAAATACAGAGTGCCGCGCATCATCTTCGTGAACAAGATGGATCGCATCGGCGCCGACTTTTTCAACGTGGTCGAAAAGATTCGCGAGCGCCTCGGCGCGCGCGCCGTGCCGATCCAAGTACCGATCGGTGCTGAGGACAAGTTCCGCGGCGTCGTCGACCTTTTTACGATGAAGAAAATCGTCTATACGGACGACCTCGGCTCGACGATGGCGCTGGAAGACGTCGAAGACGGCGAGCTGCGCGACCTCGCGATGGAGTGGCGCAAAAACCTCGTTGAGGCAATTGCCGAGCAAGACGACGAGCTGCTCGAGATGTTCTTTGAAGGCAAAGAGCTGCCGATCGATCGCATGAAGACTGCACTACGCAAGGCGACGATCGAGGGCACCGTGCTGCCGATGCTTTGCGGTTCGGCGTTTAAGAACAAAGGCGTTCAGCCGCTGCTCGACGCGGTCGTGGACTACATGCCGTCGCCGCTTGACGCCAAGCCGATCGTCGGGCTCGATCCGAAGAGCGGCAACGAACTCGTGCGCAAGCCCGACGACTCCGAGCCGTTTTGCGCGCTGGCGTTCAAGATCGCTACCGATCCGTACGGCAACCTGACGTATTTCCGCGTCTATTCCGGCGTGCTCAATAAGGGCAGCTACGTACTGAACTCGCGGACCGGGCGCAAAGAACGCATCGGGCGCATCCTGCGGATGCACGCAAACCACCGCGAGGACATCGACGCGATTGGTGCGGGCGACATCGCAGCGGCCGTCGGTCTCTCCGACACGCGCACCGGCGACACGCTCTGCGAGGAACGTTCGCCGATCGCATTGGAGTCGATTACGTTTCCGGACCCGGTCATCCATCAGGCTATCGAACCGAAGAGCAAGGCCGATCAGGACAAGCTCGGTCTTGCACTGACGCGGCTTGCGCAGGAGGATCCGACGTTCCGGATGCGGACCGATGAGGAGACGCAGCAAACGATCATCGCGGGCATGGGGGAGCTTCACCTGGAGATCATCCTCGACCGTCTGCGCCGCGAATTCAAAGTCGACGCCAACGTCGGCAAACCGCAGGTCGCATACAAAGAGGCGATCACGAAGAACGTTGAAAAGGAAGGCCGCTTTATTCGTCAGACCGGCGGTAAGGGTCAATTCGGCGACGTCTGGCTGCGCGTGCAGCCGCAACCGCCGGGAACCGGCTTCGTCTTCGAATGGAAAATCGTCGGCGGTGCAATTCCCAAGGAGTACGCTAAGGCAGTTCAAGAGGGCATTCGCGAATCCGCGCAGAGCGGCGTGCTCGCCGGATTCCCGGTAATGGACTTTAAAGCCGAAGCGTTCGATGGCTCGTATCACGAAGTCGACTCGTCCGAAATGGCGTTCAAGATCGCCGCGTCGATGGCGTGGAAGGAAGCGAACCGCGCAGCCGGTCCGGTGCTCCTCGAGCCGATTATGAAAGTCGAAGTGACGACGCCGAAAGAGTACATGGGCGCGATCAACGGCGATCTCAGCCGCCGGCGCGGAGCGATCCACGCCACCGAAGAGGCGCCGGGCGGAGCGCAGGTGGTAACGGCGCACGTGCCGCTCTCGGAGATGTTCGGCTATGCCACCGATATGCGCTCGGCGACGCAAGGGCGCGCGACGTATACGATGGAGTTCTCGCACTACGAGAAAGCCCCCAAGAGCGTCGAGGAAGAGATCGTCGCGAAGGCTGCCGGCAAGAAGTTGGCTCCGGCCTAAGCCTCCGTCTCGTCAGAAAAAGTGCCGGCCGCGGTCTTTCGACCGCGGCCGGCTTTGCATCTGGAGCCGGCGTTAGACTCCGCGATTTGGCCAGACGGCGATGCCCAAGTATTGCGCCTCGCCGGCGAGCGGATGCGATGTCTGATAGCCTGACGAGCCCGGCGAACACGGACCGCTGCCCGCGAACGGGAACGCGTTGCTTTGGCCGTAGGTCGTCAAGACGCCGCTGCTTCCGACGTTAGTGTCGGCAGCCCAGATTTCGTCTTGCCGGTCGTCAAAGACGATGTTCGTGTAATCGTTGGGATTGAAGCCCCAGGTGCACGACCCGAGCGGCGGCGAGTTCCAGAGTTCGGGGTTGAAGTAATACATCGTACCGTACTGATTGTTGGCGACGAGATCGTCGCGCCGGTCGAGCGCGAGACCGCCGGGGAATCCGGTACCGGCACTAATGTTGCCAATCGTCTGTTCGACCGTCTCGGCACCGCTGCCGGTGTTGACGTTCGTGACGTTCACGTTGCCGTTTGCGTCGAAGCCATAGGCGATGAGGTAGTTTTCGCCCTTCGGCTTGCCCTTGAGCACGAGCTTGTCGTAGTCGCAGGCGACGTAATACTGCGCGACGTTGACGTTGGTGGTCAGGATCGCCGGCGCTCCGCCGTTCGTCAGCTGCGCGTTGGTAAAGTGGGCGATCGTGTTATAGGGGAACTCGGTGGCGTAGATACCGCCGGTTTGGTCGAAGCAGATGCCGTACGCGTCGCCTTGCGTCAGCGTCAGCGCGCCAGTGTTCATTTGCGTGTATCCGCCGCCGGAGAGCTTGCAGTAAATGTTAATGGTGCCGCTGTTGGTGCCTACTGCAAGAAGCTCTTGGGAGGCCGGCAGACCGCACGCGGCCGTTACGGGCAGATTGTTGGGGCTCACTGCGAGCCCCCATCCGGCAAGATTCGCGGTTTGCGAGACCAGTGTGTTCGGCGCTCCTTTTTTTACAGCGTCTTCGCAGAAGACGTCGAGGTCGCCGGTGACCGCTTCGCTGGTGTAGATATAGACGTTCTTACGGCATTTCGTCGCCGCGTTGCGGATCGTGTTGTGCACAAAGCCGCGCCGTCGCGCCTCGTCCACGAACTTCGCAGCATTCGGAATGGCGACGGCCTGGGCGTTATACGGATTTCCGGTCTGACGCGATTGCGCCGCAACGCCGGCGGGCAGCGCGTGCGTCGCGCCGCTGCACGCGGCTAAGCCGCCGGCGACGAGAACCGTGACCGTGAGGCCGGCCGCAGTCTGCAAGATCGAGCGATTGCTGAACATGAGTAACTCCTGTCGTAGCGTGTAGTGTCCGCGGTAAGCGCTCGTAGGGAACGCAGTTGCGGCTACGACAATCATCGCGGCGTCGCGATTCGTGCAACACCGACACCCGGACAAGTAACCCGGACACCTGTCTCGAGTGTCCGAAAGGGGGCGGCTCGCCGACAGCCGGCCAAGCACCCCAGACCGTTATCCGCCCGAGCGTTGACAGGGGCTTTGGCGGCCTGATAGTATTCCGAAGTTACGCCCTCGAATCGAGGGCGTTTACCGCGTCAGGGCCGGAGTGGCAACCAAAACGCCTGGCACCGTGTATTAGGAGATCTCATGGCAAAACAAAAGTTCGAGCGCAAGAAGCCGCACGTAAATATCGGGACCACCGGTCATGTCGACCATGGTAAGACGACGTTGACGGCGGCAATCATGCACTGCCTGGCAACCGAGGGGTTGGCTCAACAAGTCGGCGTCGATCAAATCGACAACGCGCCCGAAGAGAAGGAGCGCGGAATTACCATTGCGATCTCGCATCAGGAGTACGAGACGCCGAAGCGCCATTACGCCCACGTCGATTGCCCCGGCCACGCGGACTACATCAAGAACATGATCACGGGCGCGGCCCAAATGGACGGCGCCATTCTCGTGGTCGCCGCCTCGGACGGCCCGATGCCGCAGACGCGCGAGCACATCCTCCTCATGCGCCAGGTCGGCGTTCCGCGCATCATCGTCTTCCTTAATAAGGTCGACATGGTCGACGACGAAGAACTGCTCGAGCTCGTCGAAATGGAGATTCGCGAGCTACTGACGCAATACGAGTTTCCGGGCGACGACACCCCGATCATTCGCGGTTCGGCGCTCAAAGCGCTCAACTCCAGCGGGAAGCGTGGAGATCCCGACGCCGATCCCATCTTTAAGCTGATGGATACCGTCGACGACTACATTCCCGAGCCGGAACGTCAGGTCGATAAGCCGTTCCTGATGCCGGTTGAAGACGTCTTCACGATTACGGGGCGCGGTACGGTTGGGACGGGACGCGTCGAGCGCGGTCAGGTCAAAGTCGGTGAGGAAGTCGAAATCGTCGGGCTCAAGGACGAGACGAAAAAGACCGTCGTGACGGGCATCGAGATGTTCCGCAAGCTGCTCGATTCCGGCATCGCCGGCGATAACATCGGGGTCTTGCTGCGCGGCATCGATCGCAACGAAATCGAGCGGGGCCAAGTGTTGGCAAAACCGGGCTCGGTTAAGCCGCACAAGAAGTTCAAAGCCGAAGTGTACGTCCTGTCCAAGGAAGAGGGCGGGCGCCACACGCCATTCTTCGGCAATTACCGTCCCCAGTTTTACTTCCGCACGACGGACGTTACGGGTACGATCAAACTGCCGGAAGGCGTCGAGATGGTCATGCCGGGCGACAACGTTCAAATGGACGTCGAGCTCATCACGCCGATCGCGTGCGAAGAGGGCTTGCGCTTCGCGATTCGCGAAGGCGGCCGAACCGTCGGCGCCGGCGTGGTAACCAACGTCGCCGAATAGCTTGCTTGTGTCGTGCTGAGCCCCTCGACTCCGCTCAGGGCAAGCTCCTTCGACTCCGCTCAGGGCAAGCTCGGTCGAAGCTCACATGCATCATCGTCCTTTGAAAATATAGAAACGAAAAGATTTACATGGCTAAGCAGATGATTCGCATACGCCTTAAGGCGTACGATCACAAGGTGCTCGATCAGTCCGCGGAGCGCATCGTCGAGACGGCGAAGCGTACCGGCGCTTTCGTGAGCGGTCCCGTGCCGCTGCCGACGGAGATCAATCGGTTCTGCGTGCAGCGGTCTACAAATAACGACAAAAAGTCGCGCGAGCACTTCGAAATGCGTACGCACAAACGCTTGATCGACATCCTCCAAGCTTCGCCCAAGACGATGGACGCATTGATGCATCTCGATCTGCCGGCCGGCGTCGATATCGAGCTCAAGGCTTGAACCCTGTCGGCCGTAGCTATTTCGTGCTATAGTGCTGCTAACGCAGGGATGCGACCAAACAGGACCAGCTGCTGCTCTTCCTATTCGTAAGCCGGGCCCGACCGAGGGCCTGGCTTTTCTTATGCGGGGTTCGGTCGCCTACTTTCTAATGGAACGTTGGCGGCCCGTCAACGCGTTAACGTGGCGCTTTATGGCATAATGGGGGTCAATGGCGTTTTTCCTATCGCTGTTCTTAGCCTTATTCAATGGGCCACCCATCGATACGCCGGGGGGGCCGATCGTTCAATCCGTCCCGGCGCCCCAAGTCGCCGCGGTGGTTCCGAACGAATCCGCACAAGGCTAACAGGAACCGCTAGCTCGCCGTCCAAGGCCAAGCGGAGCCGCATCCGAATGCGGCTGTAGTTTTGCATCTCCCTTAGGCAAGGAGCGACGTGAAACCGCGCGAGTTATTCTGCCGAGGCGAACTCTCCGCGTGCGTTCGCGCGGCCGCGAGTTCGTCGGCACCGTCAGAACGGATTCTCGAAGCGTACGCCCTCGAGCGACTGGGGCGTTACCGCGAGGCCATACTGGCCATTTCCAAAATTAACGTTGCCGGGGACGAGCGTATCCATTTGCAGGCGCTGGAAGCCGAGTGTCACCTCTTCGACGGTGACCTCGGTACCGGGCGCAGACTTCTCGACGCCATCGGCGATCCTGCGGTCGGGATCGAGGCGCGGTTCGAACTGGCGTATGCGCGAATGCTATTGGCGTGGGTCGAGGGTTCTGCCGACGGGATGGACGCCGTGCTCTCCACCGTCGACGTGCGCAAGGTGCCTCGACTCCACGCGCGTTGGCTCTTCGGCTCTTCGTGGGCCGCGGCGCTGCGCGGCGACTACCAGCAGCAACTGACGCTCCTGGAAGACGCAGTGCGGCTTTTGCAAACGCCGGCTGCCTACGATGTCACGCTGCTGGCGACTGCGACGCGCTGTTTGGTGCATCTGGTTCGCGAGGTGGCGTCGCCCGGATCATTTGAGTTTGCGGTCGCAGCGGCGCACTCGGTTCCGTGGACGCAGGATCTCGAGCGCGAGCGCTTTTTGACGTTTCGTGGTCTCGCATGGGCTTATGCGTTGAGGGGATCGCACGAGACCGCGCTGCGTTATGCTTGCTCGGCGCGGGACATTGCACCGTCGCGAATGTGGGTTGCCGCCTGCTACGCCGACCAGGCGTATCTCGCACGGATGGCGCGGGAAGACTCGAGCTCGAACGGATTGCTGCGTCATGCAATATCCTGCGCCAAGGAGATCGAGTGGATCTCTCCTGGCGAGGAACGCGTGGCGATTCTCAATCTCGTCGAACTCGCCGCCGACCGAGACCTCGAAGACGCCAAGCGGCTTTTGGAAATTTACGATGGCATTGCAGTCGGCCTCGCTCCGCACCTGGCCCTTGCGCGGGATCAGCGCTTGTATGCGATGGAAGCGTATGCGCGCGGTACGCTCTTGGCCGCCTCGGGCGATCGCGCCGGCGCGATCGAGCTGCTGCAGACCAGCTATTCGATCTTCTCGTCGATCGGGTACGCTTGGCGCGCGGCAGCGACGGCGCTTCGGCTCAATGCAGTGACTGAAGAGATCGCGTGGCTCCGACGAGCCGCCGATGCCGTCCAAGGGTTTCCCGAGAGTTCCGTGGCTGGAGAGATACGAAAGACGGCTGCCGGCGTGAGCGATCCGCGCGCCGCAAGCCTTACGCCGGCGCAGCGGCGCGTCTACCGGCTCATTTGCCAAGGTTTGCCGGATAAAGAAATCGCCGCGGCTCTCCGGTTGTCACCCGAAACGGTGAAGAATCACGCCGCGCGCGTTCGCGGCGCGTTCGGCGTACGCTCGCGCGCGGCGCTCATCGCCGCCGCGCGCAACGCCGGCTAAAGCCGGTACCTGCGCCCGCTCGAAGGACGACCGGCGTCACTGCGGTAACCCGCAGACGCATCACGCAGTTCGTTTCTTCAGGAGCAGCAATGGAAATCAAGCCAACCTATCTCGGCACCATGATCGCCCTCGCAACGGTCGCCTTCGGGTTAATTGCCGCCGGGGCATGGAATAAATTCATCAGCGATCTCATCGCGCTCTTTCTCAAGCCTGGGAACGGCGTATTCGCCGAGCTCATCTATGCGGTGCTCGTCACGATCCTCGCTATCGTCGTCATTCAGTCACTGGCAAAGGTCGCCGAAAAGGAGCAGCGGGTCTCTTCGAGCCTTCCTTTCGTGAAGAAGCAGGACTAGCCAAGAGCGACTCTTGTCGCCACGCGACGTTTTCGACGACACGTACGTTACCGCGATGCGGAGCAGAGCGCTTCGCAGCAGGAGTGACGAGTGAAAAGAAACGTAAGCGTGAATATCACGCGCTTCGCCGCATTGGCAGCTGCCGCGGCTATTTCCGGTTGCGGCGGCCCGGCGAGCTCGCTTGCGCCGCCGGCCGGCGGCGCCGCCCCGATGGCGAGCAGCCTCAAGACCTCCAGTGCCTCGGCAGTGATGAAGCCGGCCGCGCTTTATTCATGCGCGTACACGAGCGACGAGCACTTCAATTCAAAAGTGGACATCGCGGCCGGCTCGTGGCTGGTCTTCACGAGCATTTTCAGGGTCCCGCCCGGACAAGCCGGAGCTTTGCGATTCGACGTGAGTAAGTCGTACATCACGTTTACGGCGAACAACCAGAGCTATCAGATCCAGGCGCCCGGCGCGCGAATCTCGCTCCACCAGCAATCCAATCTGCATCTCCATTGGGCGAAGGGCGCGCAGCACGGCATTTGGTGGCTGATGGTTCCATACGGCACCATGGAGAAGGACTACGCAGATTTCATGGATCAGGTCGCGTGGCAAGTACCTGCGCCCGGTTTGAGCGGTGCTGACTTTGGAGGCAACAATCCGGTGACGTGGCACGTTTCGTTGTCGAGCGGTAAGAACGCCGCCACTCAATTCCAATGGCAATGGGGCGCGGCGGTCTATACGCAGCTGGATAACTTCCCCGGCGATTACAATAATCTCGGTTCGAAACCGGTTGAAGATCCAAACTATTCCAATGGCAACGCCGACCCGGCCGGTACCCCGGAAGTTCAAAAGCAGTATCTCACCGACGGCGGAACCAATCAGGGACAAAACGATTACATCGGTGGCGCAGGTAAGAACCACGTCGAAAACGTCAACCCTTGCGGTAAACCCTAGCTAAATCCTCAGTTAGCCGCGTACAAATGGCGAGGCCGTCTGCAACAGCAAACGGCCTCGCGGATTTTTAAGCCGATTGTTTTTTGGGCGGCTTGCCGGAGCGTATTTTAAACGCTACCTCCGGACGGTGCTGCAGCGGCGGATAGATATGCGCGCGCACCTCGAACCCTTTTTTCTCTAATCCGAGCCGGTACGCTGCCTGCTGTATGCCGTGCAGGATGGCGGCATTGAGCGTTTCGTCGGCAACGCCGAGATCCATGAGGGTCTCGCGGCCGGGTTTTTTCGACAGCAGCGTGAGGCGAACTTCGCCCGGCACGCGCTCGGATTCATGTTCTTCGTCGACTGGATCGTGAAAGACGATGACGTGACGGTCCTCGTAGATCACCTCGTTGTCGCCGACGATCTTCTCCCACTCTCGCGGATCCTTCGGCCACACGGGCTCTGCACCCAGCACGTCGGCGGGCGCAAGCGTTTTCTTTCTGTGGTCCGCGCTCATTTCGCGCACGCTTCACCGCGCGCAAAAGGACGCCTGCCCGCGCCTTAGAGAAAAATCGGGGCATGACGCCATGGATTTCCGAGCTGATCAGCGGTCCCGAACAACGTCAATGGGAAAAGCCCGATCCGGAACACACGTTTCGCGGACGTCTCGACGGCACCCGGGCAAAAGCCGATGAGGTCGTTTACGAAGACGACGAAGTTTTCGCGTTCCGGCATAATATCGACCAGAGTAAAGAGGAGTGGTGGGAAATCCACGTCGTCATCATCCCTAAAAAATGGGTGCCGACGATTCTCGATCTTGGCCTCGGCGACGCGCACGTATGGCATCGCCTCGTAGCGGGAATTCAAAAAGTCGCGCTCGTTATGGGGCTCTATGAAAAGGGTTTCATGATTCGCCTTGGCGTGCTGCCGCCGTACCAGCACACCGAGCACGTTCACATCCATATCCTTGCCGGAAAACACACGTCGCCGGTCGTGGATGGGCCCTTGCCGGATGTCGGTTGAGTCGAAGGAGCCCGGACTCCTCGAAATTGCACTCACCTTTGCGTCGATTTCGTCCACCGCATTCGGCGGCGGACAAAAGGCCAGCGTTCGGCAACAAGTGCTCAACCGCGGCTGGATGGACCACGAACGCTTCATGGATGGCTTGGAAATCGCACAGGTACTTCCCGGTCCGAATATTCTCAATCTCGCGCTGTACTGCGGTCAACGCGTTCGTGGAATCCCGGGCGCCGTTGCGGCATTTGTCGGGGCGAGCGTCCCGCCGTTTCTCATCGTGTTGATCGCTGGAGCACTCTATTTCAAATTTTCGACGAATCCGTACGTGCACGGAGCGCTGCGCGGTTGTGCGGCTGGAGCGCTCGGCCTGACGATCGCCAACGCGCTGGACTTGAGCTGGGACGAGCGCGCCGACTGGATTCGGTTGCTGATCGTTGCGATCACGGCGCTGGCGGTCTCGCTGTTGAAGATGCCGCTGCTCTTGGTGCTCGTCGCGTTCGGCGGCGCAGGAATCGCTCGCGAGTATTTGAGCTCGCGGCGAAAGACGCCGAAAATCGTATGAATCACACCGTCGAGACGGTCCTTCATTTACTATGGACGTTCTCGCAGCTTTCGGTGCTGGGCTTTGGCGGCGGGAAGGGCATCATTCCGCAGATGCACGCGGATGCCGTCGAACGCTACCATTGGGTGACGTCGCAGCAGTTCACACAGTTCTATACGATCGGCAAACTCGTTCCAGGACCGACGACTATTTTCGCTGCGCTCGTCGGATATGCGGCGACGCCCGGCAGACCACTCGTCGGCGCAGCTGCCGCAACCATCGGCATGTTTTTGCCATCGAGCGTAATCATGGTTGGATTCGACTCGCTTTGGGATCGCTTCCGCGCCTCGCCGTGGCGCACGCTCATTGCGCGCGGACTCGCGCCCGCCATCGTTGGGCTGGTTTGGTCCAGCGTCCTGACGATCGGACGGGGCGCGCCCGCAAACGCCGTCGCCTACGGCGTTACTGCGGTCGTCGTGTTCCTGAGCCTTCGTACGAAAATCGGGACGCCGCTGCTAATCCTGCTGTCGGGCGCCGTAGGGGTCGCAGCGCACCTGTAAGCGAACGACCGCGCATGCCTATCGAGCTCCATGAGGTGCGGTCGAGGTCGTTCCATGGCACGAAGCGGCGGATTTACCATCTCCTCGAGGGGATGGGGACGTCGGGCGATCAAATCTGGCCGTTCGCATCGCAGCCGTTCATGCGTTCTCCCGGGCCGCTCACGCCCGGTCGAACCGAAGAGTGGCATCTCGGAATGAATGGCGTTTTGGAGGAAGCGGTGCCGGAAGACCGCATCGTCTGGCGCTTCCGAAACGAAGGCCTCGATGGGACGCACGCATTTCATCTTTCAACCCAAGGTAAAGAGACGCTGCTCGAATATCGCGTTGACGCCGTGCTCTCGGACACCGACGGACGTCTGCTCTGGCGGCGTTTTGAAGATCAGTTCGAGCGCTCGACCGAAGCGCTCTTTGACAAACTCGCCCGCGTGTTGAAACGCTGACACTCGACGCAATCGACTTTATCGACCTCAACGCGCTCTTCTCCGATGAAGAACGAATGGTGCGCGATACCGTACGCGCGTACGTGCGCGACCGCGTGCTTCCCGAAGTCGCGCAATGGTTTGAAGAGGGCATGCTGCCGCGCGAACTCGGACCGGAACTCGGCCGCTTGGGCTTGCTCGGCATGCATCTGCAGGGCTACGGCTGTTCGGGTGCGAGCGCCGTCGCCTACGGCATCGCGTGTCAAGAACTCGAAGCAGGCGATTCGGGAGTGCGCAGTTTTGCCTCGGTGCAAGGCTCGCTTGCGATGTATGCAATCCATCGCTGGGGCGACGAAGGGCAAAAGCGCACGTGGCTCCCGGCGATGGCGCGCGGCGAGCTCATCGGCTGCTTCGGTTTGACCGAGCCGGACTTCGGCAGCAACCCCGCAGGAATGCGAACGACCGCGCGACGCGCAGGATCGGATTGGATCCTCGACGGCACGAAAATGTGGATTACGAATGGATCGATCGCCGATGTCGCGATCGTTTGGGCGCAGACCGGCGATGGAATCCGCGGCTTCATCGTACCGCGCGACGCAAAGGGGTTCAGCGCTTCGGACATCCACCGCAAGCTATCGTTGCGCGCCTCGATCACCAGCGAGCTCGTGCTCGCGGATTGCCGGCTTCCCGCCGAGTCGCAGCTGCCGCTGGCGCAGGGCCTGAGCGGTCCACTCGCATGCCTCAACGAAGCGCGCTACGGCATCGTCTGGGGCTCGATGGGAGCGGCCCGAAGCTGCTACGAGACCGCGCTCGAATACGCGAAAACCCGGGTTCAATTCAATAAGCCGATTGCCGCGTATCAGCTGACGCAGCAAAAACTCGTGAACATGCTGCTCGAGCTCAACAAAGGGATGCTGCTCGCACTGCACCTCGGGCGCGCGAAAGACGCGCGCCGCGCTCAACCCGCGCAAGTAAGCTTCGCCAAGCTTAATAACGTGCGTGAAGCGCTCGCAATCGCCCGCGAAGCGCGCACGATTCTCGGAGCCAACGGCGTCACGTTGGAATACCCAGTGATTCGCCACATGAATAACCTCGAATCCGTGCTGACCTACGAGGGCACCAGCGAAATGCATGCCCTGATCGTCGGCAAAGAGATCACCGGCCGCGCCGCGTTCGAGTAGCTACACGTAATCGGCGAGCGTCAGCGTAACGTCGCGGACCGCATTTTGCGCGTTACGGACTCCCAAATGTACCACCGTTCCGGCAGAACTCGAAAGTAGCGCGCGTAGCGAGGCCAGTGATTGCGTCGCAGCCGGCGCGCCGTCGATCGTGACGATCGCGTCGCCCTTCCCTAGCCCGGCCGATGCCGCGGCGGTGCCTGGCAACACGGCGAGCACGGTGTACGTGCCGTTTTGGTCTATGAGGAATAGCCCGGAGCGGTCGTAGGAAAACGGCGCGTCGAAATGGGCGTTCTTCGCGAGCAAGAGCTGCTGGTGGGCGTAATCGAACGTGCAATCGAAACGATTGAGCAGCGCGCCGCCGATGTTCGCCGGATTGAACGGATCGGCCAACGCGCCTTCGGTTGAGGTCGTAAAGAGCGCGACGCTATTCGTGATTTGGTATGGACCGATTTGCAACGACGGAATGCGCCCGAGCCGGGCGTAAGAAGGACCGCCGACGCCGAAACCCGTTACGGTCGGTGCGGTCCTCGCGAGCGCACTGATGGCGGGATGCGCCGCGAGAAATGCCGGCGTCAACTCCAGCCCTGCGCGATTCCCGGTATCGACCTCCGCCGATACGGTGACGTCGCCGACGTTGACGTTGATTCGCGGAATGGTTCCGTCGAGAAAGAATTGCATCGCGGCCGCTCCCGGCGCCGCTGCCGGAAGCGAACTCGGCATCGCGAGTGTCAGTTTCGAATCGGCGTAGTCGATCGTCGTAAGGAAACGTGCGAGAAATTGATAGCCGAGCATGCCGTCGATGCGCATGCCTTCGGCCACGCCGAAGCCCGTAGCGATCGGCAGAACGAGCGCGTACTGATTGCGTACGACTGCGTTACCGGCCGCGATCGAACCGACGCGCGCAAACGAAGCCCCCTCGGTTGCGCTGCCGACTCCCTGCAGGCGCATCGCTCCCGAACTCTTGACCGAGAGGGCCGCAGCGACCTCGGGAGTGACGATGTAATCGCCGCCGCTGTCCAGCACGAACGTGTACGGCCCGTGTCCTTCGACGGTGACGTTCGTGACGTACACGTGATTGTTGACGACCTGAATCGGAAGCGTCGTACTCGAGCCGCCCGCAATTGTAAAATCGTGCACGTTTTGTCCCGGTACGCGCATGCGCTCAACGACGTCGGCGTTGACCTCGAGGCTCGACACGCGCTCGGAATACGCGTTGCCGTTCGAGAGCTGCGTGCTGCTCTCGAACGGGTACGTGATGCCGTCGACGTGCCGGTAGTTCGACAGCGTCGTGACGCTCGTTACGGCACCGACCGTGGCCGTCAGCCGCGCGATGAGATGCGTTTGCGGATCGATCCAAAGCTGAATCTCGGTCCCGCTCGGCGGCGTGACGGCGAGCACGTCGTACGTGCTGCCGTTGTCGCTGCGCCTTCCGGCGTAGATGACCGTCGCTCCGCCGGCGTCGGGGCGCAGGTAGCGCAGGCCGTCCAGGTAGGCCTGATTGACCGCCTGCAGCCGGCCGGATTGGCCCCCGTCGATGGTTACCAAGCCTGCGTAATCTTGGTTCCAGGCCGTCTTGCCGTCCCACCCCGACGCACCGCTCAAAGCACCGGCGTTCTGAGCGACGGTGAACCGCGCGCCGCGAGCGTCGACCCACTCCTGAGCGTGCCCTCGAATGTTCAGCACCTCGACGGTTCCAACCGTGTGAATTGACGTGAGCGTACCGATCGGCCGAGTCAGCATCGCCCTGCGCAAGGCTGCCAAAACCGCGGGCGTGGACGCGCCGGATTGCGGTTGAGCGCTGCTCGCGACGGGTGAAATTGCGGTTGCAAGCAGGAGGGCGGCGAGCGCGTTGATCCGCATCCGCGGTAGTACCTTGACGCTTCGTAGCGGCCCTGGTAAACTGCCGTGGTTGCGGTTCATGCGAGCAATACGCCTGGATCCGTGGCTTACTGTGTCCCCCAGACCCGAAAGAGAAGCATGAAGAACATCCTGGGCCGTAAAGTCGGGATGACCAGCGTCTTCACCCCCGACGGGCGATCCGTACCCGTCACGGTGATCGCGGCCGGTCCCTGTACGGTCGTCGAGCGCCGAACCAAGGAGCAGCACGGCTACGATGCCGTCGCCCTCGGTTTCGAGTCGGTCAAGAAGAACCGGCTGACGCGCGCGCTCACGGGACATTTCAAAAAGCAGGGTGTCGAGCCCGCACGCTTCGTCCGCGAGTTCCGAACCGGCTTCGGCGATGAGACCGTCGGTGCTAGCATTACCGTCGCCGGGTTTGAGGCCGGCGACCGGGTCGACGTCGTCGGCATCTCCAAAGGCCATGGATTTTCGGGTGGCATCAAGCGGCACAATTTCAGCGGCGGCGGAGCGAGCCACGGTTCGATGATCCATCGGCAGCCGGCATCCAACGGCGATACGAACGCCGGACGCACCACAAAGGGCAGCCGGCGCCCGGGCCACTTCGGCGTCGATCGTACAACGCTGCAGAACCTCGAAGTCGTACGCGCCGACACCGATCGCAATCTTTTGCTCGTTCTCGGTTCCGTGCCCGGCGGGAAGAACGCGCTGCTGATCGTTACCGAGAGCGTGAAATCCCGAAAGGCGAATAGCTGATGCCCAGCGTCATCGGCTTGAGCGGGGACGTCGTCGGCGAGCGTAAAGCGCCCGCAGTCTTCGATCGCGATTTCAGCGAGAAGCTCGACGTGGTCTATCGCGCCGTGCACCGAGAATTTGCAAACACGCGCGCCGGGACGGCATCGACTCGCAAACGCGATGAAGTTGCCGGCGGAGGCCGCAAGCCGTGGCGACAGAAAGGCACGGGCCGCGCGCGCCAAGGATCGATTCGTTCGCCGCAGTGGCGTCACGGCGGCGTCGTTTTCGGACCGCAGCCGCGCAGCTACGTGGAGAGCCTCAATAAGAAGGAACGCCGGCTCGCGTTCGTCGCGGCGCTGGCGGACCGCTTCGCTAATGACGCGATAAGCGTCTTCGACGCCGGCGATTTCGGCATCGACAAGACCGCTGCGTTTGCAAAGGTGATTTTCGGGAGCGCGAAGGCCGCGCGTAAAGGGCCGAAGACGCTGATCGTTTGCCGCCGTGACGAACCGCACGCTGCGGCGATTCAGCGGGTCAGCCGCAACTTGCAGCGAGTCGCGGTAACCGACGACGGCGCCCTGGACGTCAAAGACGTCCTGCGCTTCGAGCGCATTCTTTTTACGACGGCGGCGTATGACGCCGTCACCGAGACGCTGGAGGCACAAGATGGACGCGCGTGACGTCATCGTAGCGCCGCGCATCACGGAGAAGGCGATGGCCGACGCGCTCGTCCAGCAGTATACCTTCGTGGTGCATCCGGAGGCGACCAAGACGCAGATCCGCCATGCCGTCGAGGAGATCTTCAAAGTAAACGTGTTGCACGTGAACACCGTCAACGTGCGCGGCAAGACGCGTCATTTCGCGCGTCGCGGACGCCGTACGAGCGGGCGCCAGAGCGACTACAAAAAAGCCATCGTCACCATCAAGCCGGGTCAGAAGATCGAGCTCGGCGGCGTCAACTACTTCGAGCAATAGCGATGCCAGTCAAAAAATATCGACCGACTTCGCCGGGCAAGCGCTTCATCACGACGATCGACTTTTCGGATCTTTCGAAGGTCGGCCCCGAGCGTTCGCTCGTGGAGATCCGAAAGAAGCATGCCGGCCGCAACAACAACGGACACATAACCGTCCGTCACCGCGGCGGGGGAACGCGAAAACTCTATCGGATCATCGACTTCAAGCGCACGAAGGATGGCGTGCCGGCGAAGGTTGCGACCATCGAATACGATCCGAACCGCTCCTGCCGCATCGCGCTGCTGCACTATCGCGATGGCGAGAAGCGCTACATTTTGGCGCCCCTCGGCCTGAAGGTCGGCGAGCTCGTAGAGTCGGGACCGAGCGCCGATATCAAAATCGGCAACACGCTGCCGATTCGCAACATTCCGGTCGGCACGGTCATTCACAACATCGAGCTGCGCCCCCGCGAGGGCGGGAAGCTCGTGCGGTCGGCCGGTGTGTCGGCCCAGCTCATGGCCAAGGAAGACGAGTATTCTCAAGTGCGCATGCCCTCGGGCGAAGTGCGTAAGATTCACGTCGATTGCCGCGCGACCATCGGTCAACTCGGTAACGTGGAACACGAGAACCAAATCATCGGAAAAGCCGGTCGCTCGCGTCACCTCGGCAAACGCCCTTCGGTACGCGGCATTGCGATGAATCCGGTGGATCATCCGCATGGCGGCGGTGAGGCGCGCTCGACTTCGGGCCGTCCGCCCACGACGCCGTGGGGACAAATGACGATGGGCAAAAAAACGCGCCGCAACAAGCGCACCGGCAAAATGATCGTTCGCCGCCGAGGGTCCAAGTAAGATGTCACGATCGTTAAAAAAGGGTCCGTTCGTCGCGGATCACCTCGTAAAGAAGATCGAAAAACTCAACGAGACGCGCGAACGGCGCGTCATCAAGACGTGGAGCCGCGCGTCGACGGTGCTGCCGACGATGGTCGGGCATACGATCGGCGTGCACAACGGCAAGACGCACATTCCGGTCTACATCACCGAGAATATGGTAGGCCACAAGCTCGGCGAGTTCGCTCCAACGCGTTACTTCCGGGGGCACGGCGGTGAGAAGGCAACGGTGAAGACGTGACCGACGGCAGCCCGCAAGCCGTTGCGCATTTGCGCTTCGTTCGAACTGCGCCTCGCAAGCTGCGGCGCGTCGCCGACGCAATTCGCGGTAAGAGCGTCCGCGAAGCGCTGGCATTGCTGAAATTTGCGGAAGTCTACGCCGCCGAGCCGATCGAAAAGCTCGTGCGCAGTGCAGTCGCAAACGCCGGCAACAATCACAACATGAATGCCGACGAACTCTACATCGCCCGCATCACGGTCGACGGCGGGCCGGGTGGCCGTTTCACCAAACGGCTCGATCCGCGCGCACAAGGACGGGCGGCATTCAAGCGCAAGCGCCTTTCGCACGTGACCGTGATCGTCGGCGAAGGGACGCCGCGCAAACCGCGGCGCAAGCTTGCCGGCGCTTCCGTGCAGGCCGCACGGGCGCCGCGGCGTGCCGCTGCAGCGGAGAGCGCACCGAAATCTCGCCGCAAGAAGAGCGCGCCGCGCAAACGCGCTGCGAAGCCGGCGGCAACCGAGTCTGGGGCTGAAGCGTAAATGGGACAGAAGATTCATCCGGTCGGCATGCGCTTGGGCATCACGCGCACTTGGGATAGCCGCTGGTTCGAGAAGAAGCACTACGTCGATTGGCTGCATGAGGACGTTGCGATTCGCAAGTCGTTCACTCGCTGGATGCGCTCGGCGGCGATCAGCAAGATCGAGATCGAGCGTCGCGCCAATCAAGCGCGCGTCATCGTAAACACCGCAAAGCCGGGTATCATCATCGGCAAACGCGGCGTCGGTATCGACGACATTCGCAAGAACCTCGAACTGCTCACCGGCAAGAACGTCGCCGTGAACGTGATGGAGATTTCGCATCCCGAGCTCGACGCGCGACTCGTCGCGCAGAACATCGTCGACCAGCTCGAGAAGCGTATCGCTTTCCGGCGCGCGATGAAGCAGGCGATTATGCGTACGATGCGCGCGGGTGCACGCGGTATTAAAGTGCAGGTTTCGGGGCGGCTGGGCGGCGCGGAAATCGCGCGCACGGAACACAATGCCGACGGCAAGGTGCCGTTGCACACGTTGCGTGCCGACATCGATTACGCGCAGGTCGAAGCCTTTACGACTTTCGGCCGCATCGGCGTGAAGGTGTGGGTCTACCGCGGCGAGGTGCTGCCGGATCAGCCGCGCGGCGACGGCGCGCTTGCGCGCGGCGGCGAACGCCGCGAACGGCGCGAGCGCGGCGGACGTGGCCGCCGGGAGCCGCGGGCTCCGATGACTCAAGCGCCTGAAGCGGCACCGCAGCCGGTTCTCGAGCCCGCACCGCAGCCGGTTGCAGAACTCGCACCGCAGCCGGTTGCAGAACCCGCACCGCAGGCGGTTTTGGAGCCCGCATCGCAGCCCGTTGCGCAAGAACCGGAGGTGGCGCAGTAATGCTTACTCCGAAACGCGTCAAGTGGCGCAAAGTTCAGCGCGGCCGGATGTCGGGCGCCGCAATACGTGGGAACAACCTCAGCTTCGGCGATTACGGCTTGCAGGCGATGGAGCCGTGCTGGATGTCAAACCGCCAGATCGAGGCCGCCCGTATCGCGATGACGCGCTACATCAAACGCGGCGGCAAAGTTTGGATCAAAGTCTTTCCAGACAAGCCCGTCACCAAGAAGCCGGCCGAAGTGCGGATGGGTTCCGGTAAAGGGAATCCGGAGCTGTGGGTGGCCGTCGTACGGCCGGGGCGCGTTCTCTTCGAGCTTTCCGGCGTCGCGCCGTCGGTCGCGCGCGAAGCGCTGCGGCGCGCTGCGGCAAAGCTGCCGATCGGAACGAAAATCGTGGCTCGCGAGGAGGCATAGCGTGGCCAAAAAAGAGTTTGAATCTCTGCGCGAACTGACCGTCAAGGAACTGCAGCAAAAAGCTCGCGACGTGAAGTCGGAGCTCTTTAACCTGCGCTTCGCGCTGCGTACGGGTCACTTGACTGACTTCAGCAAGATCCGCGCGATGCGCCGCTCGTACGCGCAAATTCAGACGATCATCAGCGAGAAGCGTATTGCCGAGGGAGAGCATGGAGCAGCGTAATAACTCCACGGGTCGAGGAGCGCGGCGGATCAAGCAGGGGCGAGTAGCCTCGAACAAGATGGAGAAGACGATCGTCGTCGTTGCCGAGACGCGCGTCGCGCATGCCGCGTATGGCAAAATCGTGCGTAAGTCGGCGCGCTTCAAAGCGCACGACGAGCGCAACGAAGCCAACGTCGGCGACGTCGTTCGCATTATGGAGTGCCGGCCGCTCTCGCGCGAAAAGCGCTGGAGACTCGTCGAAATCGTCGAGCGGGCGAAGTGATTCAACAAGAAACGCGGTTGAAGGTCGCCGATAATAGCGGCGCGCGCGAGCTGCTGGTGATTCACATCAGCGGCGGCGGGCGACACGTGTACGCCCATGTTGGCGACGTCGTGGTGGGGACGGTGAAGAGCGCCATTCCCGGTGCCGCCGTCAAGAAGGGGCAGGTCGTCAAGGCGGTCGTCGTGCGCACGAGTGCGCCGATCAAGCGAGGCGACGGTTCGGTAGTTCGATGCGACGATAACGCGTGCGTCATCATCAAGGGCGAAAAGGACAACCTCGATCCGCGCGGGACGCGCGTCTTCGGCCCGGTCATGCGAGAGCTGCGCGAGCGCGGCTTTTTGAAGATCGCATCGCTCGCGCCCGAGGTGTTATAGGGTCTTATGAAAGCAACTATTCTTAAGGGCGATCCGGTGATGGTGCGGCGCGGCAAGGAGCGGGGCAAGCGGGGCACGGTTAAGGCCGTGCACGGCGCGAGCGCAACGGTTGAGGGCGTCAACGTCGTGAAGCGCCACAGCAAACAGGGAAGCAAATCGTCGAACATGGGCGGAGCCGTTCAGACCGGCGGCATCTTCGAGAAGGAAGCCTCGCTGCCGATCTCGGCGCTGCAGTACGTCTGCGAGAAGTGCAAGCTGCCGACGCGGCTGCGTCGAGGACGCACTGCAGACGGCTCGACGCACCGTATCTGCGCGCGCTGCGGTGAGCCCGCGCGCGATTCGGCGAAGAGCGCTTAGAGGTCAAGCATATGGCAGAACGTTTGAGAGAAATCTACGAAGAGCGGATCCGGCCGCAGCTGCGCGAGCGGTTCGGTTACAAGAACGTCAATCAGATTCCGCGGCTGGAGAAAGTCGTCGTCAACATGAGCGTCGGTGAAGCAATCGTCAATCCGAAGGCGCTGGACGCCGCGGTGAGCGAGCTCGCCGCGATCACGGGTCAGCGGCCGATCGTCACGAAAGCGAAGAAATCGATCGCGGCCTTCAAGTTGCGCGAGGGGACGAACATCGGCGCCAAAGTAACGCTGCGCGGCGACCGGATGTACGTGTTCATCGATAAGCTGTTCAACGTCGTGCTGCCACGTATTCGCGACTTCCGCGGTCTGCCGCCGAAGTCGTTCGACGGACGCGGAAACTACAATTTGGGCCTGCGCGAGCAGCTCGTCTTCCCGGAGATCAACTTCGATAAGGTCGACAAAGCGCGGGGCATGGACGTCACGATCGTCACGACGGCAAAGACCGACGAAGAAGCGTCGGAATTTCTCGTCGCGATGGGTCTGCCGCTGCAGAAAGGCCGCGGCTAGGGAGCCTATGGCAAAGACAAGTTTGATCATGAAATCGAAGCGCGTGCCGAAATTTTCGGTACGCGGGCATAATCGCTGCCGCGTTTGCGGTCGGCCGCGCGGCTATCTGCGCAAGTTTGCGATGTGCCGGATCTGTTTCCGGGAGAACGCCCACGCGGGCGTCGTTCCCGGCGTGACTAAGGCGTCGTGGTAAGGGAGCAGGAGGTTCTCGTATGTCAGTAACCGACCCGATCGCCGACATGCTCACGCGCATTCGCAATGCGAACACGGCGAATCATAAGACCGTCGACGTGCCTGCGTCGCGCGTGAAATATGCGATCGCGCAGATTCTGCGGGACGAAGGCTTCATCGAGGCATTCGAGCGTCGCGACGGCGGCCCGCAAGGCACGATTCGCATTCAGCTGCGCTACGGCCCTGAGAAGGAGAAGATCATCACCGGGTTGCGCCGCATCTCTCGGCCCGGTCTGCGTGTCTACACGCGCAAGACGGAGATTCCGCGCGTGCTCGGCGGCCTCGGCTTGGTGATCATATCGACGCCGCAGGGCATCATGTCGGGCAAACGCGCGAAGAAACAAGGCGTGGGGGGCGAGGTTCTCGCCTACGTATGGTAAGCGATGTCGCGTATAGGTAAGCTTCCGGTTACGGTCCCGTCGGGCGTCGACGTGAAGCTCGGCGACGGCGAACTCACGGTCAAAGGGCCTAAGGGAGAGCTGCATGGGCGCATTCTCTCCGACGTCGTCGAGGTGAGGCTTGACGACGGAAAAGTGCTCGTGACTCGTAAAGGCGACGCGAAGGTACATCGCAGCGCGCACGGGTTGACCCGCACCTTGATCGCCAACATGGTCGAGGGCGTCAGCAAAGGCTTTCGAAAGAGCCTGGAGATCACCGGCGTGGGTTATCGCGTGGCGAAATCCGGCGAACGCCTCAATTTGAGCTTGGGCTATTCGCATCCCGTCACGTTCGAAGCTCCCAAAGGCGTCGCGCTGACCGTCGAAGGTCAGAACAAAATTCACATCGACGGCATCGATAAGCAGGCCGTCGGACAGGTGGCGGCCGACATTCGGCGCTTGCGCAAGCCGGAGCCGTATAAGGGTAAAGGCATCCGTTACGAAGGCGAGCGGATTCGCAAGAAGCTCGGCAAGGCCGGAAAGGCGGCGAAGAAGTAATGGCGACGAAAGCGGAAGCGCGACGTGAGCGCCACGCGCGACTGCGCAAGAAGCTCTCCGGTACGCAAGAGCGTCCGCGCCTCTGCGTGCGCCGCTCGCTCCACCACGTGTACGCGACGATCGTCGACGACGCCCGCGGCCACACGATTGCCGCAGCATCGACGCTCGAGTCGTCGGTCGCCGGTCCGTTGGGCTCAAAGACGAACGTCGAAGCTGCAAAAGCGGTTGGAAGCGCCATCGCCGCTAAGGCGAAGGCGGCCGGGATCTCCGACGTCGTCTTCGATCGCGGCGGTTACAAATATCATGGCCGCGTTCGAGCACTCGCCGATGCGGCTCGCGAAGCGGGGCTAAACTTCTAATGCAGTATCGGGGTGGTCGCGACCGCGACGGCAGCGGTCTGGAAGAGACCGTCGTGCGCGTCAATCGCGTTGCCAAAGTGGTCAAGGGCGGTAAGCGTTTTAGCTTCAGCGCGCTGGTCGTCGTGGGCGATCGCAAAGGGAAGGTCGGCTATGCCATCGGCAAAGCCGGTGAAGTCCCGGAGGCGATTCGTAAGGCCGTCGAGCAGGCGCGCAAAAGTCTCGTCACCGTCGCAATGGTCGAGCGCACGATTCCGCACGAGGTTCGGCACGAAGTCGGTGCCGCGACCGTACTTCTCAAGCCGGCCGCGCCCGGCACCGGCGTGATCGCGGGCGGCTCGATGCGCGCGGTGCTCGAGCTCGCCGGCATCCACGATATTCTCACGAAATGTCTGGGCACCAATAATCCGATCAACGTCGTGATGGCAACCGTCTCGGCGCTGAAATCACTGCGCACCGCCGAACAAGTGGCGGCGATGCGCGGCAAGAGCGTTAAGGAAATCTATACGGCACAGAGCAATGGCAGAGAAAACGTTACTGAAGCTGGGAGCGCTTAAACCCGCGCCCGGCAGCCGGCCCAAGCGACAGCGCATTGGACGCGGTCATGGTTCGGGCATGGTCAAAACCGGCGGCGAAGGCGGCAAAGGCCAGACCGTTCGTTCGGGCGGCGGCAAGGGTCCGGCGTTCGAAGGCGGTCAGACGGCATGGGCGCGGCGTTTGCCGCACCGGCGCGGCTACTCGCAGAAGGCCCGCGATCGCGGTGCCTTCGGCACGCGCTATGCCGTGGTCAATCTCCAGCGCCTCGCGCAATGGGACCCGGCGATCGAAATCACGCCCGAGTCGCTGAAAGAACGCGGTTTGGTGAAGGCGCTGCTCGACGGTGTGAAGATTCTCGGCACCGGCGCATCGCTGCCGGCGGGCTTGCGGCTGCGCGACGTCGTCTTCTCCCAGAGCGCGCGTGAAGCGCTGACGGCGGCGGGCGCTCAAATAGAAGGAGAATAGTGCTCAATAACCTGCGGGCGGCGGTGCTCGTCCCCGAGATCCGCCAGCGCATTCTGTTCGTGCTTTTTGCCTTCGCGTGGTTCGTCTTCATGATCCATGTGCAGCTTCCCAACGTCAATCAAGCGGCATGGCAGCGCGTGCTGCAGAGCGGCGCCTTCTACAATTTACTCGGCTTCCTCTCGGGCGGCGCGCTGCAGAAGCTCTCAATCATCGCAATGGGCATCACGCCTTACATCAACGCGTCGATCATTATGCAGCTCATGACCGTCGTGTTGCCAAACCTCGAGGAGATGGCCAAGCGCGGCGGCGAGGAAGGCCGCAAAAAGATTAGCCAATATACGCGCTGGCTCACGATCGTCTTGGCGGCGGTTCAAGCGACGTTCATGGCGATCTCGATGGAGCGCTCGGGCGTTTTTTACGATACGAGCATCTGGTATTTGCTGTACGCGATCATCGCGATGATCTCCGGCACGATGTTCCTCATGTGGCTGGGCGAACAGATCAGCGACAAGGGGATCGGCAACGGAGTCTCGTTGATCATCTTCATCGGCATCGTGCTGCGCTATCCGCAGTATGTCACGCAGACGTACGCATCGACCAGCCAAGGCGCCGAGTCTATCCTCAATCTCGTGCTGTATATCGCGATCGCCATCGTCGTGATCGTCTCGATCGTCTTTCTCTATCAAGGACAGCGCCGGGTTCCGGTCCAGCAAGCGCGCCGCGTCGTCGGGCGCAAGATGTTCGCGGGTCGCTCGACCTACATTCCGCTGCGCCTGAACAACGCCGGCGTCATCTCGATCATCTTTGCCATCTCGATCTTGCTTCTGCCGCAGCAAGCGCTGTCGTGGTTCGGCCGCGGCCAGGCCACGGTTACCGGGACCGGATTTTGGGCCGCGTTCCAGCATGGAATGCAGGGCTTTTCCCAGTGGCTCAACGTCTGGTTCTCACCGAACGGCGTACTCTACAACATCGTGTATTTCTTACTCGTGGTGGTCTTCACGTTCTTCTACAGCTCGATCGTGCTCAACACGCGCGACGTCGCCGATAACCTCAAGAAGACCGGAGCGTTCATCCCCGGCATCCGGCCGGGCCAGCCGACCGTCGATTACCTCAACAAGATTCTGATGCGCATCACCACCGCAGCGGCGATTTATCTCGGGCTGCTGGCGGTGCTCCCGGGCGCGCTGCAGCGCGGTCTTTCGGTGACCACGTTTTACCTGGGTTCGACGTCGCTGCTGATCGTCGTTGGCGTTGCGCTCGATACGATCACGCAGATCGAGGCGCGGCTTGCCATGCGCGACTACCGAGGCTTCATCAAGCGTTAGGCTTGGAAACGTCATGCGCGTAGTGTTTTTGGGCCCTCCGGGCGCGGGAAAAGGGACGCAAGCGCGATTACTCCACGAGCGTTTCGGTCTCGCGCAGATATCGACGGGCGACATTTTGCGGGAAAATCTCGCGCGTGGGACCGAGCTCGGAAAGCAGGCCGAAGGGTATATGCAGCGCGGCCAGCTCGTTCCCGACGACCTCGTCATTAAGATGATCGAGCAAGAACTTCGGCGCGTTTCGGGAGGGTTCGTGATGGACGGCTTCCCCCGCACCGTCCCGCAGGCCGAGGCGCTCGATGCGCTCCTCACGCGGCGCGGCACGCCGCTCGGAGCCGCGGTGCTTTTTAAAATAGACCGCCCGTCGCTGGTCGCACGGCTCTCGGCACGCTGGACGAATCCGCGCACCGGGCGCACGTACAACGCGCTCACGAATCCTCCAAAGGTTGCCGGAATCGATGATGAGGACGGCGGGGAGCTCATCCAGCGCGAGGACGATCGTTCGGAGACCGTGGAGAAGCGCCTAGAAGTTTACGAACGCCAAACGCGTCCGCTCGTTTCGTACTATCGTAAAGCCGGTAAGCTCGTCGAGATCGAGGCGATTGCGAGCATGCACGACGTTGCCGAGCGAATTGCGGCGGCGCTCGGACGGGAACACGCGCGCCAATAATGGTTACGCTCAAATCCGCGCGTGAGATCGAGGCGATGCGACGCAGCGGTACGATTACTTCGCAAGTTTTGACCGAACTCATGAAATCGGCGCATGCCGGAATGAGTACGGCGGAGCTCGACACGTTGGCGGAACGCGGCATTCGCGACCGCGGCGGCGTACCGACGTTCAAGGGCTATAACGGCTTTCCGGGCTCGATTTGCGCCTCGGTCAACGAGGAGGTCGTGCACGGGATTCCCGGTTCGCGCGTGCTGAATGACGGCGATCTGCTCTCCATCGATATCGGCACGACGCTCGACGGATACGTCAGCGACAGCGCGGTAACGATTCCGATCGGTAACATCACGCAAAATGCGCGCCGCCTGCTGGAGGTCACTCAGGAGTGCTTGACCGTCGGAATCGCGCAAATGCGGCGCGGTAACCACGTCGGCGATATCGGCGCGGCGGTTGCAGCGCATGCGGAGAAGCACGGTTACGGGGTCGTTCGGGAGCTGGTGGGCCACGGGGTCGGTCGCGCGATGCACGAGGAGCCCCAGGTTCCCAACTATGGCGAGCCGGGGACCGGTATGGAGCTGCGACCAGGCCTGGTGCTGGCGCTCGAGCCGATGATTACGCAGGCCAGCCCGCAGATTCGCATCCTTTCCGACGGCTGGACAGTCGTTACGGCAGATGGTAAGCTCGCAGCGCACTTCGAGCATACGATTGCCTTGACGGAGGATGGACCGAAAATTCTAACCCTGCGCAAGCACGCCGAGGACCCTGCGACCGAACGTTATCGCCCGACTGAGGAGGCGATCGCGTAGCGTGATGGGTCGGTAATGGCGCGCCGGCGCGGCGGACGGATTTCCCGCGGAAAGAAAGCTTCGGCGGAAAAAGCCGCAAAAACGGCGACACCCAAGGAAGAGGCAATCGAGGTGGAAGGCACCATCGTAGAACCGCTTCCAAACGCAATGTTCCGCGTCGAGCTCACCAACGGACATCGGGTGCTCGCGCACGTTTCCGGCAAGATCCGGATGAACTTCATCCGCATTCTGCCGGGAGATCGCGTCCTCGTCGAGCTCTCGCCCTACGATTTGACGCACGGCAGAATAACTTATAGGTATAAATGAATGAAAGTAAGACCATCGGTCAAGAAAATTTGTGAAAAGTGCAAGATCATCCGGCGCCGCGGTAAGGTGCGCGTGATCTGCGAAGTTAACGCCAAGCATAAACAGGTGCAGGGGTAATTATGGCTCGTATTGCTGGTATAGATCTGCCGCGCGAAAAGCGAATCGAAATCGCGCTGACGTATATTTA